>NZ_JACSLC010000001.1:0-312736 GCF_018617905.1 Exiguobacterium sp. s40
CGTCAGGGGAAAACAGCGCGTGAAACGCGAGCTCGGCTTCGCCCTCATGGCGGTGAACCTACGGAAGTTCATCGCCAAAGGCATCGGGGGAAGTGCAAAGAAGGGGTCCGGCCACCGAAAATCGGTGACCGGACCCCTCTTTTTATTAAAAAGCTCTAAAGCCGGCTAGTTATGTCCCAGCCTCTTATTTTTTATTTAAATTCGAATCGGAGCGCCCCTTTTTCAAGATAGAGCGCAGCGTCGAACGTCTTGTCCCCTTTTTTGAACGTATGCACGTTCGACTGGCCGCCGTTGATCATCTGTTTCAGCTCATCCTTGGCAATCCCGACGCCGAGCACTTGTTTCGACATCGTGAACTTGCATCCTTCGCGATAACCGCTGCAGCCGATAAACTTCGGATGCTCGACGAGCCCTTTGCCGCAGCTCGGACAGACGCCGAACGACGCTTTTGGCCGTGCCGCAGATTTTTTACCGAAACGTCTTGCTTCGATCGTGTAGCCTTCCGGGTTCGCCGACTCGACACGCGCCTTCGCCTCCTCGACGAGATGAATCGACATCTTTTTCGCCTGTTCGATAAACTCGGCGGCGGATGCCGATGCCTGTCCAATCTCATGGAGCCGCTTCTCCCACTTCGCCGTCATGGCCGGCGAGGCGAGGATGCTGTCGCCGAGCACATCGATTAAGAGACGACCCTTGTCGGTCGGGACGAGCTCTTTCTTTTGCAGGTCGACATAACCCCGTTTTTTCAATCCGTCGATAATATTGGCCCGCGTGGCCTCGGTGCCGAGCCCTTCGACTTCTTTCATGATGTGAATCAGTTCCTCATCATCGAGTTGCTTGCCGGCCACTTTCATCGCCATGATCAGTGCCCCTTCCGTATACCGTTTCGGTGGCTCCGTCTGTTTCGATAATACTTCGACTTTTTTTTCGGTCAACGGTTCACCGACTGTAAGTGCCGGGAGCTCGACGTCTTTGGACTTCATCTCGACGACTTGCCGGTACCCGGGGCTGACGACGACCGTCCCTTTCGCCCGGTATAGGTCGTCCCCGTCCATGAGGTCGACCGTCGTCTTCTCAAGCTTCGCCGGAGGGGCGAACGCCGCAAGAAAGCGACGGTTAATCAAATCGTATAGTTTTGCATCGTCCCCGCTGAGCCGAGCCACATCGCCACACGCCTCGGTCGGGATGATCGCATAGTGATCACTGACTTTTTTCGCATTGACGTAGCGACTGTTTCGCGACGGATTCTCGGTCAACACGTCCTGAAGTCCGGCATAGGCCGCGGACTTCAACAGCCGGGCTTTCGTCTGCGGGAACAGTGTCGCTTCGTCCGGTGTGACGAAGCTCGAGTCGGTCCGTGGATAACTGATCCACCCTTTTGTATACAACTTTTGGGCGATATCGAGCGTCTTCTTCGCCCCAAAGCCGAACCGCTTGCCGGCCTCGGCCTGCAAACCCGATAAACTGAACCAAAACGGCGGGTATTCCGTCTTGTCCTCTTTGTCAATCGAACGGACAATCGCCGTCCCGGTTGCCCGGTTGACGACGGCGTCGGCTTGATCGCGTGTCTTCAGTTTCGTCGTCTTCCCGAGCATGTATTTCGCTTTGAACGTGCCACGTCCTTTTTGAAGTGTCGCCTCGACCTCGAAATACGGCTCTGGGACGAACTGTTTAATCTCACGTTCGCGATTGACGATCAAAGCGAGCGTCGGCGTCTGGACACGACCGAGCGAGAACACGTCCTCGATACCGATCGTCTTCAACAGCGTCGTATATGCCCTTGAGGCGTTCATACCGACGAGCCAGTCGGCACAAGCACGACTCATCGCCTCATGATAATAAGGGACGGTCTGGTCGCCGGGCAGCAGTTCGGCGAAACCACGGTCGACCGCCTGTTCGGTCAAACTTGAGATCCAAAGGCGTGACAACGGTTTTTTATTGCCAGCGAGTCGTAAAATGAGCCGGACAATCGCTTCTCCTTCTCGCTCGGCATCGGACGCGATGATGATATCGGTGATGGAGCGATCGTGCAGCCATTTTTTGATCGTCTGGAACGGTTTTGATTTACCTTTCGAGATGCGATAGTCGAATCGGTCCGGCACAATCGGGAGCGACTCATATTTCCACGACTTCCATTCCGGTTTATAGTGGGACGGTTCTTGAAGCTCGCATAAGTGACCGACCGCCCACACGACGATGGCACCTTCCGGGAAACGGGCGCAAGAAGCGATCTCAATCTCGTCTTTTTTCTTTTTTGATGGATACGGCGCAGCCAGTTTTTGAGCCTGCGACGGTTTCTCCGCGATGATTAGTCTCATAGGATCCCTACTTTCAAAGTCATCCGAAATATCTCGTCGGAACGACACTTTCGAGAAAGAATGTATTTTCTTATCTATTCTATAATATCATTAGAAGAGTATGTACAACATAAAGGGGGATGTCGATTGTCTTATCTTATCTTATTCGCCGCCGTCTTCTTCTTATCGACGAGCGTCTTGTTCGTCAAATGGACGTCCGCACCGGCCGAGACGGCCGCGTTTTACCGTATGCTGATCACGTGCCTGATGTTGTTGCCCTTCGTCGATTTCAAGTCGCTCCTCGGGACACGACTCATGACGCGATATGCCTTGCTCCTCAGCGGGACGTTGCTCGCGTTCCATTTTTGGCTCTGGTTTTTATCGCTCGATTATACGACCGTCGCGAGTTCAACGTTATTCGTGACGTCGAGTCCGATTTTCGTTTTAATCGGGAACGCCTTGATTTTTAAAAAGAATCCGACCCGGAAAGGGTTAGCCTTCGCGCTCATCGCTGTCTTCGGAGGTATGCTTGTCGCGGCAGGCGACATTCAACTCGGACGTGAAGCGCTGTTCGGGGACTTGCTCGCTTTAATCGCCGCCCTTCTTATCGCCGGCTATTGGCTCGTCGGCCAACACGTCCGGACTGAAATGAACACGAATACATACTCGTTCAGCGTCTATCTCGTCGCAGCGGTCGTCCTCTGTTTCATGCTTCTCGTCCGGGGGACGACGTTCACCGCGTTCGAATCGGTCAACTGGTGGTATTTCCTCGCCCTCGCCTTCTTCCCGACGATTTTAGGGCATAACTTGTTCAACTATGCGCTCGCCCGTGTCAGTGCGACCGTTGTCAGCATCACTATCCTTGGCGAGGCATTGTGGGGCATGCTTTTCGGGTTCGTCTTCTTCGACGAGCGTCTCGGCGTGATGCAATGGATCGGCGCGGCCGTCCTGCTCGGCGGAATCTATTTGTTCCTAAAAGAAGACGCCCGTTCCACCAGAACGGACGTCGCTTCATAAATTGGTCGCTTTCGCTTCGACTTCTTCCTCAGACGGGCGGAACAATAACTTGCGGTCCCACACCGCCATGCCGACCGCCGTCAAGAAGGTCATGGCATCGGCGATTGGAAACGCGAGCCACACCCCGAACACGCCGAAGAAGTTCGGCAAGATGAAGACGAGCGGAATCGTATAGAGCGTTTGGCGCGACAGTGACAAGAACATCGCGACACGGGCCTTTCCGAGCGATTGATAAATGCCGTTGATGAGCATTTGCACGCTCGGGAGAAACGAGACGGCGAACAACACATGGATGGCCGTCACCCCGCCGGCAATCAAGTTCGCGTCGGTCGTGAACATGCGCATGAGCTGTTCCGGAATCAACTGGAGCGTCAGCCAGATGATGACCGCGATGGCAATCCCGACCCGCAACGCCATCCAGATCGTCTCGCGCATCCGGTCGAATTGTCTGGCCCCGAAATTATACCCGACGATCGGCTGCATGCCTTGGACGATGCCCATAATCGGCATGCCGACGAGCGCCATGAATTTGTTGATGATCGCGAAGATGGCAAGTTCCTCGGTCCCCCCATACGTCCCGAGCATGACGTTGACCGCGACGAACAAAATCGACTGCGACACCATCATGATGAACGAAGACGAACCAATCGCCATAATCTCCTTCAATTCGCCGAACCGTAATCGAAACTTCCGCCACTGGAAATCGAGATCGGTGCGGCGATTTTTTGCGAAAAAGAAACGGAGCATGAGCACCGACCCGACGACTTGAGCGAGCGCCGTCGACCAGGCCGCCCCGTATATGCCCCACCCGAACGTGAAGATGAACAACGGCGTCGTCACCAAGTTGACGACGACGGTCGTGAGCATCACTTTCATCTGATAGGGCGCCTGCCCTTCGGCGCGCACCATCGCGCTCGCCGCCAGGGTGAACATGAAGAACGGAGAGCTGATCAGCACGACCGATAAGTATTGTCGGCTCAATTCCATGATGGCCGATGTCGCCCCGAACACTTTCAAAATATCATCCAGCATGAAGAAGGCGGAACTGACCGCGAAGGCAGCGAACACGCCGACGAGGACGAGGACATTCAAAAACGTGACGGCGGCACCGGCATCGTCGCCTTTCCCGAGCTTCCGTGAACTAATGGACGCCCCGCCCAATCCGACCGCACTCGAGACGGCCATAAGAATCATTTGAATCGGGAACGCGATTCCGATGGCAGCCACGGCAGTTGCCCCGATGCCTCGGGCGACGAAAATCGTATCAATGATATTGTACAGTGCCGTCACCAGCATCCCGATCATCGCCGGCAGCGACAGCTTGAACAGCAGGCGGCCAATCGGGTCGGTCCGGAGCTGCTCCGTATTTTGATTCATGCTTCCATCCCCTTTGTCGTCTATGTTAACAGGGTAGCAAGATTGGATGGAACGGTCGACTATGTTGTCTTGCCGGATGTGTCAGACGTGACTCGGTTCGGGTGTGTTCACGACACCGGCTTTTCGCTTGCGCATGATGAAGTCGGTCGCGACCGGTCGCTCGACCTTGACGCGTACCGTCATCATCGCCTGGTTCGCCGTCTCGAGTCTTTTCCCGGATTCATCGTACAGTTCCTCGATTCGTTGCGAGAAACGGACGAAGCCGGGACCGAAAAACTCGACTTCTTCCCCGCGTCGAAAATGATTCCGTTGCTCAAGTGTCGCCAGCTGTGTCGACGCATCATACGAGATGACGCGGGCCGCGAACGCATATTGCGGGATGGCGCGCGGTTTGCCGAACAGTTGCTCGTTCTCGGTCGGGACGCCGTAATAGAATCCGGTCGCGAGTTCACGTTGCGCCGCTTTCCAAATCTCTTCTTCCCAGGCCGGATCGAACACGAAGCCATCAGGATCGTCACAGTACGCATCGATGACTTGCCGATAGACGTTACAGACCGTCGCCACGTAATGAATCGATTTCATCCGGCCCTCGATTTTCAAGCTATCGACACCAGCCTCGACCAAATCGGGGATATGGCGCACCATCGCCAAATCGACCGAGCTCATCGAGAACGGTTCTTCGTCACGTGCCGCCATCTCATCGGTCAATAGCTCATCCGCTTCAAAGAAACCGTATTTCCAACGGCACGACTGGGCACAGCCGCCACGGTTTGCATCGCGCAGCGCCATGTGGTTTGATAACGTGCAACGGCCCGAATAGGAGATGCACATCGCCCCATGCACGAACGTCTCGATTTCGACATCGACTTGCCGTTTCATCTCTTTGATTTCTTCCATCGACACTTCACGCGCAAGGACGATGCGCTCCAACCCTTCCTCTTGCCAAAAACGGAGCGTCTCATAGTTCGTCGCCGATGCTTGCGTCGACAAGTGGACCGGAAGTCCCGGTGCATCTGTGAGACATACCTCGATCATGGCCGGATCGGAGACGATGACGGCATCGATGCCGATGTCACGAAGTTTGCAAAAGAACTCTCCCGCACCCTCGATATCCCCTTCATGCGTTACCATATTCGCCGCGACATACACTTTTGCCCCACGTTCATGAGCGAACGCGACGCCTTCGGCCATCTCGTCGTACCCGAAGTTGCCGGCCCGGGAGCGGAGCCCGAACTGTTGCCCTCCGATGAAGACCGCATCGGCCCCGTATAAAATCGCCATCTTCAATTTTTCCAAATTCCCGGCTGGTGCTAATAGTTCTGGACGTTTTTTCATCTCAATCCCTCACTTGATCTCTTCTGGATTACGTAACAACAATCCGGTTCCGAGCCGGAATTGTTCAGGTTGGAGTTCGGCGAGGCGCCGCTCCATGACGTGGCGGTCGAACCGCCCGTTTAATAAATCTGACCGGGCTTTATCGAACAGGCGGACGATGTCAACGAACGCATCTCCCGCATGCCAGCCTTCGAGTTTCCACGTGTGTAGTCCGCCCTTCAAGAGCGCGGGAAGTTGACCCATGAGCGTCAAATCTTCTGAGAAGACGTGCGTGCCGTTGTCGTCTTGATAGACCGGATAGCGGCTGTCCGCATCCGATGGTTCGCTCACATAGTACTCGCGTTCTTCTGCCAACGTGTTCGACCGGCCGATCTCGTTAAAGTAGTTCGTCAAGAGCGGACGCTTCGAATGATGGATGCACGTCGGGCCATACACTTGCACCTCGACCGGCAACCCGATCTGTTGTTGGATTATCTCAAGTTCGGTCAGCGTCACTTCACGCGCCACGACCGCGCCAATCGCGTCACGTTTACCCCAAAACTGAATGTGGCGCGCCGACGTGACGAGCGTTTGAGCATCATACCAATAGGGGATATTGGCATTACGGATCATGCGGATGGCGCCCGGGTCGCCGGCCGTCACACTGTCGATTCCGATCGCTTTGAGTTCCTGCAAATATTCAGGGAGCGTCTTGATCTGCTCGTTATGCATCAAGTTATTGACAGCGACCGTCACTTCTTTGCCGTATCGGTGGGCTACTGCTGTGACTTCTCGCACAGCCGGAAGTGACCAGTCACCTTTGTGGCGTAACCCATATTTTGAATCTCCGATATAGATGCGGTCGGAGCCCGCCATGATTAGCGCCTCTGCTTGCTCGACGCTTTGTGCCGTAGTCACTAGCTGAATCATCATTTGCTTTCTTCTCCTCACTTTGTGAGTCTAATCACATATTCTTGCTATACTCTAGCACACGTTTTGATGTGGTGGCCGTGCAGGAATTTAACAACTCGTGAAGAAATCAGTAACAAAGTATGACTTTTTACATCGAAGGAGTGGACGATTTTGACAAAAACCGCCTTAATTACTGGAGCCTCGACCGGAATTGGCCTCGATCTTGCCGTTTTAGCGGCCCGGGACGGGTTTGACTGTATCCTCGTGTCTCGCAACGAGCCCCGTTTGCACGAATTGAAAAAAGTACTGGAGAAGCGGTACCGTGTCCACGTGCACGTATTCGCCCTCGACTTGTCTGAACATCAGGCCGCAAAACGACTGACAAACGCGATTGAAGACGCCGGACTGACGGTCGACTTTTTAATCAACAACGCCGGTTTCGGGACGGCCGGCGAGTTCATCGACCTCGACGCCGAGACCGAGGCCGAAGAGGTCCGCTTGAACGTCAACGCCCTGACCGAACTGACGAAAGCCTACTTACCTGGCATGGTCGAGCGAAATCATGGTTATGTCTTAAATGTCGCCTCAGTCGCCGCCTTCCAACCTGGCCCTTACATGGCGGTCTATTATGCGACGAAAGCGTACGTGTTGTCACTCACCGAGGCGCTCCATGCCGAAGTGAAAGGAACAGGTGTGAACGTGAGCGTCCTGTGCCCGGGACCGACCGATACCGGTTTCTTCAATCGTGCCGGCAGCGAAATGATGGTGTCGAAAATGCCGTCCCACCTCGTCGCCTTCTTCGGCTATAAAGGCGTCATGAATAACAAACGCGTGGTCGTTCCCGGCGTCTCGAACCAGTTGCTAGTGGCCGCGGCCAAACTCATGCCTAGGGCGGTCAGCCTCGAGATCTTGCGCCGGTTCCAAAAACCGTCAGATGCCGGAATGGAAGATGTGCCGACGACCTGACAATCATAATCAATAAAAAGGAGGAGGTTCCCGTTGTGGGACCTCCTCCTTTTACGTATAGTGATTGTTCAATGTCGAGCCAACTGCACCATGCGCCGAATCAGTGAAACACCCGGAATACACACCATCAGAGCCGTCGCCACGACGACTGCCCAGGCCAACACGCTCTCGAGCGTGACCGCTCGCTCGGCCAGTCCGTCAAGGACGCGTCCCCCTTGTACAGACAGGACGATCATTAGTGCAGGCCATACACTCGCGCCGAGAATACTGAGCATCCCATAGCGCGTTCGAATGAGACGACGAGACATCAACAATAAATTGAGTCCCATAAACAACAGTCCAATGAAAAGAAACCAACCGATTTCAACTAGATTGACGTATCCGCTCATGCACGCGTCACCTCACTCGGTGTGATATCTACTTGTTACCCGTCTTCTCGTACAAATATGCGAACGAACAGATCGTGCAATAAGACGAGAAAGAGGGCATTCCCGATGCCATGGGCCATATCGAACGGCAAACTGAGCACGAGCAATTTGACGAAGTCGATCCCGATTACCTCGGCGAAGGACAGGTTGGCCGTCCATCCGAATAAAAAGCCGGCCCCGAGACCGACGGCGGCAAGGAACAACCGGGAGCGACGAAGCAATGGCTTCAAGAACGAGACGACGACGACGACAAGGAGCCACCCTAAAAATTGAAACAAAACGAACGGGCCGACCCCGAGCAACAGACCTGATAAAATCGGAACGAACAATGCCAACATGGCCCCACTCGTGAATCCAAAATAAAGGGTCGTCAGCATGAGCAGCGCTGTCGAAGGTTGGACATTCGGGATGGCCACGAACAGCCAACGTCCGATGACCGCGAGAGCGAGAATTTGCGTCAAGACGGCAATCGGGGCGTCACTCCGTTCGAACCTCGACATGACCCCCGCTGCAATCAAGAGGATGAGGACATATGTGACCATAGCGCACTCCGTTTCATATAGTCGCTGCGATCCCCATCAAAGACGAGCATCCCGTTCGACAGGCAAATGATGCGGTCTGCCGCCTGAATCAGTTGCTCGTCATGGGTGGCACACATGATGTGCGCCGTCCCGGCTTTCTCGATTAACGCCCGTTCAAACTGAGAGCGCTCTTGCTCGGTCAAGCCCACGCTTGGCTCGTCCAACAAGAACAGAGATGCCTCAGAATCGAATATGGCTTGCAGTTGAGCGAGACGACGATTCGTCGCATGCGGGAACGGACCAACCTCTTGCTCGGCCGGTAAATAAACCGGCCGCTCGGTCCATTTGACCTTCCCATACAACGGACGCACGCTTTTGGCAATCAATTCGAGCAACGTCGACTTCCCGCTGCCATTCGTACCGATACAGACGGTCAGACCCGGCCCCTTCATTTCGTAAGACACATGCTCGACCGCATAGGACGCCTGTAACGGGTGGCGATAGGACACGTCCGTAACGACAAGTTGAGGCTGATTCATGGTCGGATTGACGTGAAACGCGCCGGACGGACTATGTTCGCGCGTCCTATCCGTGTAAGCAATCCGAACGCCAAGCCCGGTCAGTCTGCTGAGCAACATCGTTAAATGCTCGACCCGAAACCGATCCAAATGTCGAAACGGTTCAATCAAGACGAGCGCCTCGGCTGAATCGGCGAGGGCGTGAGCGATGCGGACGAGTTGCCGTTCTCCGCTTGAGCACTCATCGAATCGCTTATGAAATAGATGATCGATTTGAAGAATGGCAGCCAGTTCGGCTCCTCGCAGGGAGTCACTCCCAGAAATGAGCGATGAAACCTTCCCGGCAAGCGGGGTATCAAGGCGGATGACTCGCGCTCGTTCTTCCCTCACCCACTCATCGAATTCATCATGTCCGTCTGCCAAGGATAACCAACGCATCGCGCAACCCACCTTTCGTCAAATATGGATACAGTAACCACACGACCGGCACTCCCATCGAGGCGATCGCCACGAAACCGAGCAAGACGAGGCATTGAACGGTGTCATGCCGTTCGAAACGTCGCATTTGATTCGTCACATACACCGGTTCAAGGCGTTGACTGTCGATACCGACCACGATCGCCTCTTGCCACTCGCGTCTCGGATGGCTCGCAATGGATAATCGCACCGCCCGCTCCATCGACGGGACGAGGGCCCATCCCCCATAGAGCAACCGGGTCGAACGCGGCCATCTGTTCAAGAACGGAAGCAATCGTTCGAGTCGTATGAACCGGTTCATCCAGATCATACCGAACAAAAATGTAGATAATGGAATCAATTGATTCGTGATGCCCATGAGAGAGACGTTCCACCCAAAAACAATCGGTGCAAACGAGATCAGCATGAACGCGGCCAAAACACCGAGCATCGCCAGCGGAAATCGTCGTTCGAGGAGCAACAGGCCGACAAGCCCAAGAAGGAACCAAACCGAATCATTTAAATAAGTCAGGATGAACAAATGGACCACTAAGAAGAAAAGGAGCGTGACCGGATGTCTGCGCTCCCAATCTGCCTCATTCGAAGAAAGAAATCGCATCTTCTTCGAAACGCCATTGAATAATATCGGTCGATTCGACTTCTTTGGCCCCAGCGCCTTCGTCGCCTGGGCTTCCATTAAAGGCGTAGACCCAGCCCGACGATTGACCGGCCGACTTCTCTTGAATGCCGTCGATCGCCGTCACGTATGTCATCTCTCCGCTACCGACCGATTCGATGTCGAGTTCAGTCGCTTCAAGGGCATCGAGCACTGTCGCCCCGTCCTCTAAACAGACGCTCTTCTCATGGAACAACGTCTCCTCGGTCGCAGCATCATAAACGGAAATCGTCGGTTCGACATCACAAGCCGCTTCCTGGGTCGATGTCGTATCTCCTCCGCATGCGGTCAAAAGCGGGACAAGTAAACTCATCAGAAGCAATTTTTTCATAAATCAGTCAAATCCTCTCGTTGATGGATAGAGTAGTTGTATAGAATCGTGTATTTCTCACCCGTCGTCCGCCCTTGCTGGCTCAATCCCGACAATTGAATGCTGTTGGCGAGCACCGGCTCGCGTTGCAACCAGAACTTGACGAGGCGATTATCCCGATTGATCATGAGCATCGACTCGTTCTCGAACGTGTACATGTCGTACAGCCCATCGAATGAGAACTGGAGGAACGGGGCATCGACTTGTGTCGTGAATTCAGACCAGGCCGGTTTCCGGATCGCGTCGAGCATATGTTCAAAGTCGACGAGTTTCTCGAAGAACGCACTTCCCGAATCCTTATTCAGTTCGTCGACTTGACGATACGTCAGCTCGCCCGATTCGTCGTAGTTGATTCGAATCTGTTGATACGAATTTGCGCGTTCGACCATGAGCAAATATTCGAGCGAACGGAGTTCACCGTCCTCGCTGAAAATCATTTTGCTTCGGTCGAGTTTGATGGACTCACTGTTGATCCGGCGCAGAATGTTGTCCGTCATCTCGTCAAACGTCTCGTCTTGAATCGACACCGTTCCAATCTGTTGTGACTCGGCCCGGAATTCGGATTGATCAAAGAGTGGGACGAACAAGAGGACGATGAAGAAAAAGAATCCGACGAGCGCCCCGTACCATTTATAGCGGCTATTGCGTTTCGGGAAGAATAAGAACGACATCAGGAATCCGATTGGAATATGAAAGCCACCAATAGGGAATGAAACGATCCCGAGCAATGAGAAAAATAAAAATTTGATAAGAAAGTTTGGTTCCGGTTCTTTCAGTTGATTTAAGCGTAAACCTAGCAACGTACTGATGACGAAAAAGCCTAGCCATACGTATAGTTGTACTGTCACGTTAATCCCCCACTGTAAACTCGAAGAAGTCAGTCGCTACATGGCTGTCTGGAAACACGGTGCGCACTTCATCCACAAACGCCTCGTCTCGACCTTGATAGCGGGCCGAGATATGCGTGACAATCAAACGGCCAACTTGCGCCGTTTTTGCGAGCGTTGCCGCCTCAACTGTCGTCGAGTGGCCGTATTGACGGGCGAGTTTCGCCTCTGCTTGCATGAACGTCGCTTCATGAACGAGCACGTCGACGCCAGTGGCGAGGATGGCTGCGTTCGGACAAGGGACCGTATCGCCTAGAATCGCCACGACCAGTCCGGGAACCGCGTCAGTGACGTATTCTTTAGAGGCGTACGTTTCCCCTTCAAACTCGAACGTGTCAGACTGCTTGATCGTCCGATAAATCGGTCCGCTCGGGATGCCGAGCGCCTTCACTTTTTCGACGAGCAATGCGCCCGGTCGTTCCGGCGCTTCGATGCGGAATCCATAAGACGGAAAGCGATGTTCAAGCCGTCTGACCGTGACGATGTGCCCGTCCTGTTCGAACGTATCGCCGTCCTCGTACTCGACAATCGTCAAATCATAGCCGAGATAAGAACCGGTTACTTTCATCGTCAACTCGAGCCATTTCTTGATGCCTTTCGGTCCATACAAGGTGAGCGGGCTCGATCCGTCGAGCGCCGAGCGCGTCGACAGAAACCCGGGCAGACCGAAGACGTGATCCCCGTGAAGGTGTGTCACCCAGACGGCTGAGACTTTGCGCGGCTTGACTTTCGTATGCAACATTTGGTGCTGGGTCGCCTCGCCACAATCGATAAGCCACGTCTGTTTCGTAAGCGTAAGTGCCAACCCCGAGACGTTCCGTTGTTTCGACGGCATACCGGAGCCAGTTCCTAAAAATTGTAACTTCATAAATAATATTGTCCTTTCTTATCGTCCATTCCATGCTATACTGTAGGCAATCGTTGAAAAAGGATGTGATCCGTGATGAAGAAAGTTGAACATTCCGACTCGATCTATCAACAGATCCGGGAACGGGCGACTTCAATGAATCGCAAACACCAACAAGAATTAGGCACCTCAATCCTCATTCACGACATAGCGATGGAACTTCACTGTTCAGACGAACTCGTTTTAGAATCGTTGGAGTTCGCCGCATAATAGCTCGAACACATAGGAAGAGCCGACATCACGTCGGCTCTTTTTCATTTCGTTTTAGGTGTCGCGACGAGCTCGACAATTTGAACGACATATTCAACCAACTTGTACAGTTCGACGAGTGGCATACGCTCGTTCGTCGTATGAATTTCTTCATATCCGACAGCAAGGTTGACGGTCGGAATCCCACCACCGGCAATCACGTTGGCGTCAGAACCGCCGCCCGAATGCAAGATTCGAATTGGACGGCCAATCGCTGTCGCGGCTGCTTTCGCCACTTCGACGACTTCGTCCCCTTCTTCGAACTTAAAGCCTGGGTACATGATGTCGATGTCGACTTCCGCACGTCCGCCATGTTCTTCAGCTGCGTCAAGATACGCTTGTTTCATCGCTACGGCTTGTGCTTCCATCTTTTCATGAATCAATGAACGCGCCTCGGCGAGGACTTCGACGTAGTCGCAGACGATGTTCGTGGCACGGCCGCCTTCGAAGCGTCCGATGTTTGCCGTCGTCTCATCATCGATGCGACCTAACTTCATCTTCGCGATTGCTTTCGCCGCGATTTGAATCGCCGATACACCTTTTTCCGGGGCTACACCGGCATGAGCCGTCTTGCCATAGATTTTGGCGTTCACTTTCGCCTGAGTCGGTGCTGCGACGATAATGTCGCCGACCGGGCCATCCGAATCGAGCGCGAATCCAAACTTCGCATCAATTTTCGAAAGATCGAGCACTTTTGCCCCGACGAGCCCAGATTCTTCTCCGACTGTGATCACGAACTGGATTTGACCGTGTGGAATCGCTTGTTCCGTCAACACGCGAACGAGTTCGATCATCGCCGTCAATCCGGTTTTATCATCCGCCCCGAGGATGGTCGTCCCATCCGTCACGACGTAACCGTCTTGAATACTCGTCTTGATCCCTTTACCAGGTGTGACCGTATCCATATGCGCCGTGAAATAGATCGGGTCGACGCCTTGTTTCGTCGCCGGTAGCGTAATAATCAAGTTGTTACCTGAATGAGCCGTTTTCGTCGACGCATCGTCTTCATAGACGTCGCATCCGAGCTCTGTGAAGACCGCCTTTAAATGCTCACAGATGACTGCTTCTTCTTTCGTCTCTGAGTCGATCCCGACCAGTTGTAAAAATGTGTCAAGCACTCGTTTCTCGTTTACCATGAAAACATCCCTCCATCCAAACATTTCTAGGTTATTATAACAAACTCGTGCCGTTTGCACGAACCTTTTCCATTCTGTACAATGAGGACAAACACATTTGGAGGAACGTCATGAGTAAGAAACAGAAAAAGCGTCAACGCATCATTCAAATCGGTGTCGTCGTCATCGTATCCATCTTTTTATTGAGCACGTTTTTGTCCGGGGTGGCCATGTTCCTGTAACAGCAGGATATACCGCTCTTTTAAAATCAAGTAGCTCTTCACGTCCGACAAAATATTTAATAACGATGAACGTACCTCAAATTCCTCACGCGACGTGGGGAGGGGTACGTTTTTTCGATAATGCTCAATCGTTTCTTCGAGCTCCCGTAGGAACGTCGAAGCGTCGGCCCGTTGGTTGACGTTGTCGCCGACGCGCCGAAGGAACGTCGCGACCGGTTTGGCCTCATTGACGACCATCGTGATCTCCCGTGAGTTCTCGGCGATGCGCTTCAAGATGTCATATTGCCGCTCCCGCATTCGGAAGTACAGGTAATCCATGTCCTCGTTCCGCTTCCCGATCGAGTTCCCCATGCGACGGAGCGCGAGGTCTTTCCCTTGTTTCAAATAATCCCGCGTCTTCAACAGCATCATCGAATGGTCGTTATAGACGCCGGTCTCGACACATGCGGCCACATCATAAAAATGCACGGCGAGCGCCCGGTCGATATTGTCCTTGATGCGTTCGATCTCTTTATCGAGCGTCGGCATATACATGTTGACGACGAGCCCGACCCCGACCCCGATGGCGATCAACAACAACTCGTTCACGAACAAATCGAGTGAGAACTGTCCTTCCGTATACAGATGGGTCAGGATGACGACACTTGTGATCATGCCATCTTGCAGTTTGAGCTGTTGTACGAGCGGGATGAACATGACAAAATAAAGTGTGAGCGTCGCTGGCGAATAGCCGAGCAAGGTGAACATCAACGCACCCATGCCGATGGCAATCAAGCTGGCCATGACCCGTTCATAGGAGGCCCGAAACGACTTTTTCCGCGTCTCCTGAATACTGAGGATGGCGATGATGGCCGCGAAGACGTAATAGTCGAGATGGATCGTCTCCGAGATAAGCATGGCAATCCCGGCGGCTGCCGCCGTCTTGAGCGTACGTGATCCGATTTTCATAATAGCTCCTCCTCTCTCACAAAATTGTTCACTAGTTTCTTCCGTTTGGCAATCCATATGTTTGGAAGTGATCGTATTGAAAAGAAAGAAACGCGGCGTGATCCCGACGATTCTCACGCTCGCTCTCGCCATATCCGGTTTCCTTTGGCTCCAAGATCGTCCGATCGGGTCGTATACCGTTCAGACCTATGACAACGGGGACGTCTCGACCCGGGCGTTCGAGTCGCTCGATGAGGCGCGCGCCTACATGGAACGCGGGGGCAATCGCGCCCTACTCGATGCGTCGGGAGACGTCATCGATTTCACAGGTACTGGAATCGCGGTCACCCCGACCGACCGAATCACAAACCTATATCAGGACGCCGAGTTTAAGAAACGGCAGTCCTATGTCGCCGGTGGAACACGTCTCCGTCTCATGCAAACGGGCGACAAGCATTTGTTGGTAAATATCTCTGGGGCCGATGTCTACGTGAAGCCGGCCGACATGACGCTTTACCCGGACGCCGTCGTCGAGCGGCGCGGCTTCTATCAGATACAGGACGGACAAGTGTTCCATACCGTCGAGGCGAACGGCAATTTGGCCGGGACGTTTCTCGTCGGACCGGCGCCGCAACAGTCGTCCGACCGATATTACACGGAGGACGTACGCGACGTGTTCGATTCGCCCTACCAATTCGCTTCAATCGCGTCGAAGGCACCGTATTCGGCTCGCGAGCTTGACGCATTCCTCGAATCACTCGACGATAGCCCGCTCGCTGGGAAAGGCGACGCCTTCAAGGACGCCGAGGCCGAATTCGGCATCAACGCCTTGTTCCTCATGGCTGTAGCCGGACACGAGTCCGGTTTCGGTACGTCTGCCATCGCCCGTGAAAAAAATAACTTGTTCGGCTTCCAAGCGACCGACAACGATCCGAGCGGAAATGCGGCCTCTTATCCATCCGTCGAGGCGAGCATCGATGGGGCGGCTCGTTTATTCGCCGAGAAGTACGTGACCGGAGATTACGACCGCGGTCCGTTTCCGGGCAATAAACAAGAAGGCGTCAACGTCTTTTACGCCTCGGACCCATATTGGGGCGAGAAAGTCGCCGGGACGATGTATCGCATCGATCGTGAACTCGGATTGACCTATTTCAAACAGCTAAAATGACGGCCACGGCGGCCGTCATTTTTTTTTGCAGGAATCCCCCCTTCGCTGAGCGAATACCTAAATGAACGACCATTCATTCCAAAGGGGGATTTGTATGAAAACGATTTGGATCACAGGTGGCTCATCGGGGATGGGCAAGGCGATGGCGCTAAAATTCAAAACCGAGGGTTGGAACGTCGCCATCAGCGGCCGCAACGAAGAGCGGCTACAAGAAGCGATGGGCGAACTGGAGGCCATCGGGGCCGGAGCAGCGATGGCCGTGCAACACGATGTGCGTGACTACGAGTCGTGTTCACAAGCACTCGATCAAATCAGCGAACGCTTCGGACCGGTGCATGCGCTCGTCAATAACGCAGCCGGCAACTTCGTCTGTCCGACGCTCGACTTGACGCCGAACGGCTGGACGAGCGTCATCGACATCGTCTTGAACGGGACGTTCAATTGTACCCACGTCCTCGGCAAACATTGGGAACGGGAGCAACTGCGGGACGGCTCCATCATCAACATGGTCGCCTCCTACGCCTGGCAAGCGGGCGCCGGTGTCGCCCCGAGCGCCGCCGCCAAGGCCGGGGTGCTCAATTTGACGCGGACGCTCGCCGTCGAATGGGGGTATCAGTTCGGGGCACGCGTGAACGCGATCAGCCCGGGCCCAATCGAGCGGACCGGTGGTGCCGACAAACTCGCCGTCCACGTCAAAGAAGTCGAGCGCATCCGTCGTAACGTGCCGCTCGGACGGTTCGGCACACCCGAAGAGATTGCCGACCTCGCCTATTGGATGGCGTCGGACGAGATGCGCTATTTGAACGGAGAATGTATCTCGCTCGACGGCGGCCATTGGCTCAATAAACATCCGTTCTAACCTAAAACGGCCGAGGAGATTCCTCGGCCGTTTCATATGTCTTGTCCCGTCCATTCCGCTTCGAACCTGTCCAAAAATGAGACCATGAATGCGTGGCGTTCCCGAGCAATCTGTCGTGCCCGTTCCGTATGCATCCCATCCGCGAGCCGGAGCAACTTATCATCGAAGTGGGCGACCGCACTTGTCGCATCGTTCGGGTCATATAAAGCCGTTCCGCGTGACCCCGCGAATTGGAACGTGCGGGCGATGCCGATCGCCCCAATCGCGTCGAGTCGATCCGCATCTTGCAGGATGGCACTTTCCAACGTCGATGGACTTCTATGTTTCGAGAACGATGTCTCGCCGATGATCGTCAGGACGTGCGCCCGTCGATTCGGGTCGAGCGCTAACGTGTCCAAGTGACGCGCGACGAGCCCCGCCTCGCGACCGAGCTTCTCATCCTCGACGTCGTGCAAGAGCGCCGCAAGCGTCAAGACAAGCCGATCGACGTCTCCCCCTTCGGCGAGATGCATGGCTAAGCGGCGCACCCGCTCGAGGTGGGCCATGTCATGACCGGTATAGTCCCCGGCATGCAGCGCCGCCACGTACCGTTCGGTCTCGAGTAATGCTGGTTGCGTCGTCAAATCTCGATCGTCGTGTTCGGCTCAATCAAGAGGCCGCGTTGGTGCAGTTGATCGCAGAAAGCCTGTGCGTCTTGTTTGATGGGTGGGAACGTGTCGAAGTGAATCGGTACGACCCGTTTCGCTTGGAGCCAGTGCGCGGCATCGAGTGCGTCGACCGGTCCCATCGTGAAGTTGTCACCGATCGGGAGGAACGCGACGTCGATATCGAAGCGTTCGCCATACAGTTTCATGTCCGAGAACAGGGCCGTGTCCCCGGCGTGATACACCGTGAGCGCCTCTGTCTCGATGATGAACCCGCCCGGCATACCCATGTAAATCGGGACGTCCCCCATATCAAGACTCGAGCTATGGAATGCCTGCGTCATCGTGACGCGACCGAACGAAAACGAATGTCCGCCCCCGATGTTCATGCCGTGGACCGAATAGCCTTTTTTCTCATAATATGTCGCCAGTTCGTGCGTCGCGACGATTGTCGCACCCGTCTGTTTCGCAATCAGTTCCACGTCTTCGACATGGTCGAAATGAGCGTGGGTGAGCAGGATATAATCTGCTTTGACGCTCGCCGGATCGATGTCCGTGTGCGGATTGCTCGTCAGGAACGGGTCAATCAAGACGGATGTCCCGTCGATATCGAGTTGTACGGTTGCATGGCCATAGTATGTGATCTTCATAGAAATCCTCCCTTTCTGGTGTCAGATGGATCGTTTCAGTTATAAGACTTTCTCTAAGAAGCGTTTCGCGCGGTCGGTCTGCGGATTGAGGAGCAGGTCGGCCGGTTTGCCTTCTTCCATCAAGATACCTTCGTCGAGGAAGAGGACGCGGTCCGCCACTTCGCGGGCAAAGCCCATCTCGTGCGTGACGACGACCATCGTCATCCCTGAATCGGCGAGTCCTTTCATGACGTCGAGCACTTCGTTGACCATCTCTGGGTCGAGCGCCGACGTCGGCTCATCGAACAACATGACGTTCGGCTCCATGGCGAGCGCCCGGGCGATCGCGACCCGTTGCTTCTGTCCACCCGACAGTTGGCTCGGGTAAGCGTCAATCTTCTCCGATAATCCGACGCGTTCGAGGAGCTTTTTAGCTCGTTCGATCGCTTCGGCCTTGCTCACTTTCAAGACGTTGATCGGCGCGTACGTCAAATTGTCGAGCACGCTCATATGCGGGAACAAGTTGAACTGTTGGAACACCATGCCGATGTTTTGACGAGCCTTCGAGACGTTCGCCCCTTTTTTCGTGAGCTCATAGCCGGCGACGCTGACCGTGCCGGACGTCGGCACTTCAAGCATGTTCAAGCAACGAAGGAACGTCGATTTCCCGGAACCGGACGGACCGATGACGGCGACGACCTCCCCTTTCTCAATCGATGTCGTAATGCCTTTGAGGACCTCGAGGTCACCAAATTGTTTGTATAAATCCTTTACTTGTATCATCTGCCATCACTCTTTCTAAGCCGTTTTTCTAGACGTTGACCAAGATACGTCAACACCATCACTATTGTAAAGTATATCACACCGGCAAACAGGAGCGGTTCAAAGTAGATTGCCTTTTGCCCACCGACGATTTGCGCCCGACGCATGATGTCGAGCACACCGACCGTCGAGACGAGCGCCGATTCTTTCGTGAGCGTGATCATCTCGTTGACGAGGGCCGGCAAGATATTTTTGAACGCCTGCGGCAAGATGATTGACCGCAGTTGTTTGACGTACGGGACGCCGAGGGCATCCGACGCTTCCCACTGGCCTTTATCGACCGCTTGAATCCCGGCCCGAATGATTTCCGAGATATACGCCGCCGAGTTGAGTGAGAAGGCGATGACGGCCGACTGATACGGCGTCGTGATATAACCGGTCAATTGCGGTAACCCGAAGTGGATGATCGCGAGTTGCAAGATGAGCGGTGTCCCGCGGAATACGGCCGTGTAGGCGTGCCCGATGAAGTTGACGAGACGGTTTGGGACGATCTTGAATGTGGCGACGACGACCCCGAGCGTGATCCCGAGCAAGGCCGAGACGAGCACGACTTGAAACATGACCGGGATCCCTTCGAGAATATACGGGATAGAATCATAAATCCGACTAAAATCCATTGTGAGTTCCTCCTAAAAAAGGCTGACTGATATTTTCAGTCAGCCTTCTTCAATCTTTATTCAGCTGGTGCTGCTTCTTGTTCGAACCATTTTTGTGCCAACTTCTCGATGTCTCCTGAATCGATCATCTTGTTCAATTCTTCATTGAATTGATTGCGGAGCTCATCGTCCTTACGGAAGGCGGCGGCAGAACCGGCCTCTTCCTCATCGACGATTTCAAACGTTGAAAGTTCGCTGTCTTGGTCGAGGTATTTCTTCGCGACCGTGTCCTCGATGACCATTGCATCGATGCGACCGGTCTTGATTTCCTGGATGATCTCCGGGATCTTGTTCAAGGCGACAATTTCAGCGCCCGGGATTTGTTCTTTAGCGATTCCTTCTTGAATCGAACCAAGTTGGACCCCGACTTGTTTCCCGTCTAAATCTTCAAGCGACTGGATGGCATCCCCTTTTGACAAGATCAAGTTCTTCGCAGTGAAGTAGATGTCTGAGAAATCAGCGTTCTCTTTTCGTTCTTCTGTCGGTGTCATACCTGCCATGACGAAATCGACACGGCCAGCGTTCAGCGCCCCGAGTAGGCTACCGAAATCCATGTCTTCAATTTTCAATTCATAGCCCATGTTCTCGGCCACTTGCTTGGCGATGTCGATATCGAAACCGACGATCTCGTCGCCGTTCGCCGTATCGACGAACTCATATGGGAAGTAGTCCGCACTCGTCCCCATGACGATGACTTTATCCTCCTCATCGGTCGACGTCGAACCTCCTTCGTTCACGTCTGCCCCACAAGCTACCGTGAAAGCGGCAAGACTTGCGATACATAATGCTAGAAAACCTTTTTTCATATTCATCGTCCCTTTCTTCTATATAGGATGAAATTATCAGAACTTTAACAAAATTATGACATATATGTGAATAGTGCTCAACTGTTCTTCGACTCATCACATGTCCGACTTGTTCTTCAACCACTATATACACATAATTATTACTTGTAAAGTATATTCATGCATAAAATATAAAAAAATACGGTCACATTCGCTCGTAAGCAAAATAAGTGACCGTACCGTTGTCGCGAGAGCCGTAGGGCTGCACCCGTTTGACCGACGCGATCGGGATGGCGCTATACACGTGGGGATAGCGTTCCCCGTCCTCGTCAAACTCGTAGTGGAGCAGGCTGCCGAGACGTCCGACATGGAACGAGACGAGCACGACTCGCTCCCCATGATAATGTCGACGCACGAATTTGCCGATCTGTTGCGGGGTGCAACAACGAATATAACCTTCCGTCTGGAGGGTCGGCTCGTTGATCTCGCCGCGCGACAAAGCAATCGTATATTCGGCCTCGCTCATGATTTTGACGACTGGTTCCATCTCATCGATCCCTTCTTAAGGAAAAGCGCAAAGGCAAGGCCTCTGCGCTCACTTCTTAGGCGTAGTAAATATCGAACAACGTCTGTAACTGCTCGACGAGCTCTTCGGCCGTCGATGACTCGATCGTGCTCCGTTCGACCATCGTGACGATATTGCCGTCTTCTAACAGCGCGATCGATGGTGACGACGGGGCGTAACCTTCGAAGTATTCACGGGCCCGGTCCGTCGCTTCACGGTCTTGACCCGCGAACACAGTCACGAATTGGTCCGGTTTGACGCCTTCCATCTTGTTCACGTACGCTGCTGCCGGACGAGCGATGCCACCGGCACAGCCACATACCGAGTTGACGAGCACGAGCGTCTTGCCTTCTTTTGTTAACGCCGCGTCGACTTCTTCCGATGTCGTGAGTTCTGTGTACCCTGCAGCGCGTACCTCATTGCGAGCTTGTTCGACTACATCTTGAAAGTATAATTGAAAATCCATATTGTTTCCCCTTTCGACTTGCGTCTGTTCTTTCTTATTTTACGTCTAGTGGATCGGTTAGGACAAGTCTATCGCTCAATTGTCCTTCGAGGAACGGTGTCGCGTTCAACAGCGTCTTGAAGGCCACATAGCGGGCCCGCGCTTCAGCGGTCGCTTCCCGGTTCGTGAGATACGCCCGAATCAGGATGTTCTTCGGCGTGTGCTCCATGTCGATGAACTCGAGCAGTTGCGCCTCATAGCCGACGAGTCCAAGTAATTCGGCCCGAATCGAATCGGTGGCGAGCGCCGCGAACCGTTCTTTGACGAGTCCATGCTGCAACATGACGTCGAGGCTCGGTGCCTCGAGTTGACGATTCAATTCTTTTTGACAACAAGGGACGCTCAAGATGACTTTAGCTCCCCAGCGAACGGCCCGGGCGAGCGCCATGTCCGTCGCGACGTCACAGGCATGAAGCGTGACGACCATATCGACCGCCGTCTCGCCTTCGAACTCGTTGATGTCCCCGACGAGAAACTCGAGGCGCTCATAGCCGAGGTCACGGGCAATCCCGGCACATTCTTCGATGACTTCTTTCTTCAAATCGAGCCCTGTGATATGGACGTCATAGCCTTTCATTTCATGCAAGAAGTGATAGAGGGCGAACGTCAAATATGACTTCCCTGAGCCGAAATCGAGAATCCGGACGGTCCGGTCGGTCGGTAAATGTTTGATTGAGTCTTCGATAAACTCGAGGAAGCGGTTGATTTGTTTGAACTTGTCGTATTTTTGACGCTTCACTTTTCCGTCCTCGGACTGGACGCCGAGGCGGATGAGGAACGGTACCGGTTCATCGAGCGGTAACAAATACTGCTTCTCGCGGTTATGGCTCAGCTTCACTTGTTTGACGGCCGTCTCACGTTCTTTGAACGTCACTTTGAACTTTTTAGACAGTTGAAAGTGGACCTCGGACGCCGTCAACTGGAACTGACCTTGGCGGAACGTCTCGAGCAATTCATCGAGCTCGATGACCGCCTCGTCCGGTGTGAGATTTTTATGTTTCATCACCCGTTCAAATTGGTATTCGAACTGTATATGGTACTCGCCTTTCAACAGGACCGGCTTCAATTTGACCCGGCGCAAATCGTTCGACTTTTGACGCGGTTGGCTGACTGTCGCCGTCACGAGCTCGTTCTGGCGAATCACATCAGCGAGTCGCTGTTTTAACTCTGTATATTCCACTGCGTTCATCCTTTTTTCAATAGTTTCGAAACTTTTGTTCACGTGTATTCGTACATACTATTACACGAACACGTGCAAACGTCAAAGGAGGATTATTGTATGTTCAAAAAGTTATTATCATCGATTGGGATCGGTGCCGCGACGGTCGATACACGGCTCGCGGAGAGTGCCTGTGTGCCAGGCGGGACGCTCGATGGTGTCGTCCATATCAAGGGCGGTAGCACCGAGCAATCGGTCGACCGGATTTACATCTTCTTCAACACGCTTTATAAGCATGAGGTGAACGACAAGACGACGTACTCGACGTTCACGATTGAGAAGATTTTGTTGAACGAGGCGCCGTTCATGATTGGGCCCGACGAAGTGAAGGAAATCCCGTTCACGATCGACGTGCCGTTCAACACGCCGATTTCAGTCAGCCAATCGAAATCGTGGATTGAGACCGGTCTCGATATCGCCCAGGCCGTCGACCCGAAAGACGAGGACTCGATTCTCGTCAAACCGAACCACGCTCAACAGGTCGTCCTCGATGTGCTCGATGACATCGGTTTCCGCTTGAAGAAGGCCGATACGGAGATGCTCCCGGCCCGCCATCGTTCCGGCCGTCTCCCGATTGCCCAAGAGCTCGAATACTCGCCGAACGGGACGAGCTATGGACGCAAACTCGATGAGCTCGAAGTCGTCATGCTCCAAACAGAATCGTCGTTAGATTTATTGATTCAAGTCGACAAGAGCGTCCATAATCTCGGCAGCCTGTTCGCCGACTTGACCGGGACCGACGAATCGACGCACCGACTCAGCTACACGAACGCCGAGCTCACTTCGCCCGAACGGATTCGCCGCGATCTCGAGGCATTGATTGAACGTTCCATCTGAACCATGTTGCCACGGACAATTCCGTGGCTTTTTTATTTTCCATATGAAAAATCCTGCCTCGGTCGAAGGCAGGACGTGAATCAATAGAGCGTATACGTGTCTGGGTCGATAGACTCGAGCGACTGTTTGATGGCCTGCAAGAATTGACCGGCGACGAGACCGTCGAGGACACGGTGGTCGACCGACATACACAAGTTGACCATATCACGCGCCGCGAACATCCCATTCACCCAAACGGGACGTTTCACGATCGACTCGACCGACAGGATGGCCGCTTGCGGATAGTTCAAAATCGGCGCCGATTGAATCGAACCGAACGCACCCGTATTGTTGATCGTGAACGTGCCACCGCGCATCTCGTCCGCTTTCAAACGGTTGCCGCGGGCACGCGCCGCCACGTCTTGAAGGGCGACAGCGAGCCCTTTGATGTTCTTCTCGTCCGCATGTTTGATAACCGGGACGTAGAGGGCGTCGTTCGCTGCGACGGCGACCGACAGATGGATATCTTGATGGACTTTGATGTGATCGCCCGCCCATTCCGAGTTCATCATCGGGTGTTTTTTGAGCGCCTCGATCGCCGCCTTCATAAAGAACGGCATGAATGTCAGTTTGACACCTTCCCGCTTGAAGAACTCGTCTTTCAACTTGGCCCGGGCTGAGACGAGGTTCGTCACATCGACCTCGATCATGAGCCACGCATGCGGGGCCTCATGTTTCGAGCGGACCATGTTGTTGGCGATCGCTTGACGGACACCGGCCGTCGGAATCAATTCGACGCGGTCCGTTGAGACGTCAGCAGAAGCCGTAGTAGCTGGCGTTACAGCCGGGGCAGCAACTGTTTCCGGCACTTCGAGCTTCACTTGGGTCATCGTCTCTTGGACTGGCGCCTGCGTCGCCGTTTCCGGCTTGACCGGACGACCTTCTGACAAGTAGCGGAGGACATCTTTGCGCGTGATGCGACCACCGAGGCCGCTGCCGTCGAGCTCGTTCAAGTCGATCGCATTCTCATTGGCGAGTCGGATGACCGCCGGCGAGAAACGTCCATTATTCTGTTTCCGTGGCGCGGCCGACGCGGCAGTGACCGCTTGCTTCGTCTCGACCGGGGCCGATTCGACTTGTGCCGGTTCTGCTTTCGGTTCTGCTTTTGCCGGTGTAGACTCGGCACCTTCGACTTCCATGATGAGGACTGGCGTGCCGACGGCGACCGTGTCCCCTTCACTGATTAACATTTCTTTCACGACGCCGGCACTCGTCGCCGGGATCTCAGCCGTCACTTTATCGGTCATGACCTCGGCGAGCGGCTCATACTCCTCGACGCGGTCACCTGGTTTGACGAGAAACGTCGTGATCGTCCCCTCGGTGACACTTTCCCCGAGCTGTGGCATTTTAATTGTCTGTTCCATATGATCCCTCCTTAAAAGGCGGCGAGCTGACGTGCCCGCTCCGCGATTTTTTCAGGGGAGACGATGAAGAACTTCTCCATCGGTGGTGCGTACGGCATCGACGGAACGTCCGGTCCCGCCAGACGTTCAATCGGCGCATCGAGTTCAAATAGTGCTTTCTCAGCGATGATGGCCGCGACTTCCCCGATGATGCTGCCTTCTTTATTGTCCTCGGTGACGAGGAGCACTTTCCCGGTTTTCTTGACGGCTTCAACGATGGCGTCTTGGTCGAGCGGATAAATTGTGCGCAAATCGAGGATGTGCGTGCTGACCCCTTCGGCTTCAAGCGTCTTCGCCGCTTCCTGGGCCATGTGGACGCACAGACCGTACGTGATGATCGTGATATCGTCACCTTCCCGCTTGACGGCGGCCTTGCCGATCTCGACCGTGTACTCTTCGGTCGGGAGTTCCGACTTCAATAGACGATATGCCCGTTTGTGCTCAAAGAAGAGGACCGGGTCGTTCGAACGAATGGCTGCCTTGAGCAATCCTTTCGCATCGACCGGATCGGACGGGATGACGACCTTGAGTCCAGGCGTCGAGTTGAACATCGCCTCGACCGATTGAGAGTGATAGAGCGCACCATGGATTCCACCGCCGAACGGTGCACGGATGACCATCGGGCACGTCCAATCGTTATTTGAACGATAGCGGATTTTCGCCGCTTCCGAGACGATTTGGTTGACCGCCGGCATGATGAAGTCGGCGAATTGCATTTCGGCGATCGGACGCATGCCATACATGGCCGCCCCGATTCCGACACCTGCGATCGCGCTCTCGGCGAGCGGCGCATCGATGACGCGGTCCTCGCCGTACTTCTCAATCAAGCCTTGGGTCGCACGGAACACACCGCCTCGGACACCGACATCTTCCCCGAGCACGAAGACGTTCTCATCGCGTTCCATCTCTTCATGGATCGCTTCATTGATCGCTTCAATAAACGTTTTCATCACATTTCCTCCTCGTACACATGGTCCATCGTCGATTCTGGAGACGCATATGGTGCCTTGTCGGCGTACGCAGTCGCCTCATTGACTTCACGATCGACGTTTGCCTCGATCTCTGCGAGTTCTTCCTCGGTCATGACGCCATCCTCAATCAAACGCTTCCGGAACAATTGATTCCCGTCGCGATTTTTAAGGTCAGCCAACTCTTCGACCGAGCGGTACGCTTTGTCATCGTCATCTGACGAGTGCGGTACGAGACGTTCGACTTCGGCTTCGATGAGCGTCGGGCCTTCGCCGCGAAGAGCGCGGGCGCGTGCTTCTTTCACGGCGACATAGACGGCAATCGGATCTGTCCCATCGACCGTGACGCCCGGCATCCCGTAACCTTTGGCGCGGTCCGATACGCGCTCACAAGCGAGTTGCTTCGAGAGCGGTACCGAGATGGCGTATTTGTTGTTCTCACAGAACAAGATGACCGGCAGCTTGTGGACACCGGCGAAGTTTGCACCTTCGTGGAAGTCACCTTGGTTCGATGAGCCTTCTCCGAACGAGACAAACGTGACGAGTTCTTCTTTTTTCAGTTTGGCGGCGAGCGCCACACCGACCGCATGCGGTACTTGCGTCGTCACCGGAGACGAACCCGTCACGATGCGGTGCTGTTTTGAACCGAAATGCCCTGGCATCTGACGACCGCCCGAGTTCGGGTCTTCCGCCTTGGCGAACGCCGACAACATCAAGTCGCGAGCCGTCTGTCCGAAGTGGAGGACAACGGCGACATCGCGGTAATACGGGAGAATATAGTCCGTCCCTTTCTCAAGCGCGAACGCTGCCCCGACTTGGGCCGCCTCTTGTCCTTGACACGAGACGACGAACGGGATTTTTCCGGCACGGTTCAATTTCCACATGCGCTCATCGATTTTACGGGCGCGGACCATCGTCTCGTACATCGCACCGAGGTCTTGTTTTGTCAATCCTAGTTCCTCATATGAATTCACAGTCATCTGTTCCATTCTGTTTCCTCCTTAGGCGTGAATCGGTAATCCGTCAACGGCCAGTGCCGCTTCTTGGAACGCTTCGCTCAGCGCCGGGTGAGGATGGACGAGTTGGCCCATTTCCCATGCCGTGGCGTTCAAGACGAGAGCGAGTCCGCCTTCTGTGATCAGTTCTGTCGCTTTTGGCCCGACGATATGCACACCGAGCAGGTCGTCGGTCGACTTGTCGGACACGAGCTTGACGAATCCGTCCGCCTGTCCTTCGATGCGGGCCTTGCCGAGACCGTTGAAGCGATACGTGCCCGTCTTCACATCATGACCGGCCGCTTTGGCCGCTTCCTCGGTCATGCCGACCGATGCGACTTCCGGCACCCCGTACACGCAACGCGGGATCAACGCATAATCGAGCGGAGTCGGCTCGTGACCGAGAATCGTCTCGACCGCCTTGACACCTTCCGCTGAGGCGACATGGGCGAGCTGGAGCTTGCCGATGCAGTCCCCGATGGCGAAGATGTGACGTTCTTTCGTCCGATACTGCTCATCGACTTGGATGACACCGTTCTCGACGACAATCGATGTGTTCTGTAACCCGAGATGTTCCGTATTGGCGACCCGTCCGACCGAGACGAGCACACACTCGACCGAGAGCGTCTCTTCGCCGACCGCGAGTGCGACGGCGTCCGGGGTTACTTCAGTCCGCTCGGGGTCGACCGTGACGTTCTTTTTCACTTTGACGCCGCGCTTTTTGAGCAGCCGTTCGACTTCCCGTGACACCGCCTTGTCTTCGAGCGGCAACAGTCGCTCTCCGACTTCGATCAAGGTGACGTCAACGTCGAGGTCGATGAGCATCGAGGCCCATTCGACACCGATGACCCCACCGCCAACGATGGCGATCGATGCCGGCAACCGTTCGAATTGGAGCAGGTCGTCCGAGTTTAAAATCCGTGTATGGTCAAACGGCAGACCAGGCAGTTCGCGCGGAATCGACCCCGTCGCGATGATGAGCTGGTTCGGCAAGATGAGCTCAGACTCGCCCGAGCTGTCCTCGACCGCGACCGTTCCCGGCTGCGGCGAGAAGATGCTCGGCCCTAAAATCGAGGCCTTGCCGCGGAATACCTCAATCTTGCCTTGTTTCATCAAGTGCTCGATGCCTTTCTCAAGCCCTGCGACCAAATCGCGTTTGAACGACTGGGCGCGTTCCATGTTGAACGTGACCGTTCCCGTCTCGACGCCGTAGGCGCTCCCATGTTTCGCCGTCTGATAGACGTGGGCCGCTTTCAACAACGCCTTCGTCGGGATGCATCCTTTATGTAGACATGTCCCGCCGAGTTTCTCGGCCTCCACGATTGCGACAGTTTTACCGGCTTGGGCCGCCTTGATGGCCGCGACATATCCGCCAGGACCGCCGCCGATGACGACGATCTCAAATTCTCGTGCCATGTGTATCCCCCTCATATTCTCGAACTGCTTCTTCTTGTCGGATGGCCCGGAGTGCGCCTTCGGCGAGTGCCTTCAACTCATCTTCACCAGGATAGATGTGGACCGGCGCCAAATAGCCGACGCGCGCACTAATTTGCTCGGTCAGCCAAGTCGAATAGGCGATGCCGCCCGTCAATAGAATCGCGTCGACGTCACCAAATAAGGTGGCGCCATGTTTGGCGATCTCTTGAGCGACCCGGTACGCCATCGTCTCGTAAAGGAGTGCGGCTTGCTTATCACCGTCTGCCATCCGCTGTTCGATCTCGATCGCGTCGAACGTCCCGAGGTGGGCAAACAGACCTCCGCGTCCGACGATTTTTTGTTTCATTTCCGAATGTTTATACCTGGTACTATAACATAGTTCTACTACCTGTCCAACAGGAATCGAACCGGCTCGTTCCGGCGCGAGCGGTCCGTCGCCATCGAGTCCGTTGTTCACATCAATGACCGTCCCTTTGACATGGGCGCCGACCGTGATGCCGCCTCCGAGGTGAGCGATGATCAGGTTGAGCTCTTTGTAATCGCTTCCATTTTCGGCGGCAAAACGCTTCGCGACCGCCTTTTGGTTCAAGGCGTGGAAGATGCTGCGTCGGTTGATTTCAGGCATTCCCGTTGGTCGCGCGAGCGGTCCGAGCTCGTCGACGACTACTGGATCAACGATAAAATTCGGTACTTGAAATAACTCGCCGAGCTTGTGGGCGAGCAAACCGCCCAAGTTCGAGGCGTGCATGCCGAAACGTCCGCTCGCCAAGTCTTCCCGCATGAGCGGATTGACGGCGTACGTCCCCGACGTCATCGGGGCAAGCAAGCCACCGCGACCGACGATCGCGGACAAGTCCTCGCCCGCGATGCCCGTCTCGGCCAACAAGGCTCGTACTTCCCGTTCCCGATGCGAAAGTTGCTTCGGAATTGACAATCCTGTGACGTCGGCCCCATGACGGACGGTCCGAGACATGATCTCGACCGCTCCGTCAAACAAGCCGACCTTCGTCGAAGTCGAACCAGGGTTGATGGCAAGAATGAGCTGTCTTGTCATTTTAGCGACCACCTAACAGACTCTTTTCGACTTTCAAGAACTGGCTGCGTGAACGTGCCATCATCTGAATGCGCTCTTCAGCCATCTTCTCGGCCGCGACGTGGGTCGGTACCCCGTCCCGTTCGGCAATCTCGAAGACGCGCTGCATGTTGTCGTAAATGAGCTCGACTTTCTTCATCGCCCGCTCGCGGTTATAGCCTTCGAGCTCGTCGGCCACGTTGATGACACCGCCCGCGTTGATGACGAAGTCTGGGGCGTAAAGGATACCGCGCTCCTCGAGCACGTCCCCGTGACGATCCTCAGCGAGCTGGTTGTTCGCCGCTCCGGCGACGATTTGGGCTTTGAGCATCGGAATCGTCTTATCATTGATGACCGCACCGAGCGCACACGGGGCGAAGATGTCACAATCGACCGCATAAATCTCGTCCGGCTTGACGACCGTCGCGCCGAAGTCCGTCTCGGCCCGTTTGAGCGCCTCTTCGTTGATGTCGGTGACGACCAAGTGTGCCCCTTCTTCATGTAAGTGGCGGCACAAGTTATAGGCGACGTTCCCGACCCCTTGGACGGCGACCGTCTTGCCGGCGAGCGAATCCGAACCGAACTTCCATTTCACTGCCGCCTTCATGCCGCGATACACGCCATACGCCGTCACCGGTGATGGGTTGCCGCTCGATCCGAACGCCGGGCTGACACCGGTCACGTAATCCGTTTCCATGTGGATGAAGTCCATATCGGCGACCGACGTATTGACGTCCTCGGCCGTGATGTAGCGCCCGCTGAGCGATTGCACGTAACGACCGAATGCACGGAACAACGCCTCTGATTTGTCCGTCTTCGCATTGCCGATGATGACGGCCTTCCCGCCACCAAGGTTGAGTCCCGCCGCCGCGTTCTTATACGTCATCCCTTTGGCGAGACGGAGAACGTCCGTGAGCGCCTCTTCTTCTGAAGCGTAGTTCCACATCCGCAGCCCCCCGAGAGCCGGTCCGAGCGTCGTATCATGAATCGCGATAATCGCCTTCAATCCCGATGCCTGATCTTGACAGAAGACGATTTGCTCATAGTCTTCAGCCTGTAAGACGTCGAAAATACGAAAGCGTGGTTCCATGTTAGTTTCCATCATTGATGATTCCTCCATATGCGTAGTTTATTTTTTGGCGTGCAGTAATGCGAACGCGAGTGAGTACAGCTTGGCCTCGGCCGTATCGGCCCGACTCGTCAAGACGACCGGGGCGGCCGCGCCGACGACGATGGCTGCCACACTTGCTCCGGCAAAGTACATCATCGACTTATAAAGGACGTTGCCGACCTCTATGTATGGGACGAGCAATAGGTCGGCTTGTCCGGCGACGTCGCTGGCGATGCCTTTCTGTTTGGCCGCGACCATGTCGACGGCGTTATCGAGCGCGAGCGGCCCGTCGACGATACAACCTTTGATTTGTCCGCGCCGGTTCATCTGACTGAGCAGTGCGGCGTCCAGTGTCGCCGTCATCTGCGGATTGACGACTTCGACCGCCGCGATGGCGGCCACTTTCGGCGACGCGTAACCGATGTCATGCATCGCCGCCACGGCGTTATGAATGATGTCGACTTTTTCATCGAGTGTCGGCGCGATATGGATCGCCGCGTCGGTCACCCCGATCAGCCGGTCCCGATTCGGGATTTGGAAAAGGGCGATATGGCTGAGCGTCCGGTTCGTCCTCAGCCCCGTCTCCCGGCTGAGCACGGCTTTCATGAACGTCGACGTCGCGACCATTCCTTTCATGAGCACATCGGCTTCCCCCATTTTGACGGCGAGTGTGGCCCGTTTGGCAATCTCTTTGTCGCCTTTGACGTGGATGATGTCGACCGCGTCCTCGTCGATGCCGTGATCATCACACAATCGTTTAATCTCACGGGCCTCCCCCATCAGTTTGAACCGAGACAATCCGTGATCGGTCGCGAGCTTGACGGCGCGGATGACTTCTACGTCGGCCGCCCCGGCGATCGAGACGGTGCGCCCGTTCAGTTGTTTCGCTTGTTCGAGCATCCGTTCAAAATTCATGCGTGTCCCCCCTTGCCTGTCTTCACTTACTATCATGCAAGATTGTTTCCATTTTTGAAAGCGCTTTAACCAGTTGCATATTACGCACATTATTGCATGGTATGAAAAAAAGTGCAGGTAATTTATTGCAGACGTTCAAGTTTATTATACAGCGTTCGGATCGAGATGTGTAATCGACGAGCCGCTTCCGACTTGTTGCCGTCCGCTTCCTCGATCGCCCGTTCAATCAAATCTCGTTCGTAACGTGCGACGGCGTCTTGCAAGGAAAGCGCGTCGGTCGGTCGTGTCGACGGGACACGGGCCGAGAGTTGAAGATGGTGCGGGGCGATCCACTGTTCGCTGCTCGCCATATAAATCATCGCCCGGCCGAGCACGTTCTCGAGTTCACGGACGTTGCCTTTCCAGTATTGGCTCTTCAGCAGTTCGGTCGCCTCACGGTTCACACCGCGCACACTGCGGCCGTACTCTTGATTCAATTTACGGACAATGCGCTCACAGAGCGGCTCGACTTCTTCAAGCCGGTCCCGGAGCGGCGGGATATGAATCGGCATCCGATTGATTCGATAGTACAAGTCTTCACGGAACGTGCCGTCCGCCACTTTCTGTTCGAGGTCGGCGTTCGTCGCCGCGATGATGCGGACGTCGACCGGAATCGCATTCGTGCCCCCGACCCGGACGATCTCATGTTCCTGCAGGACACGGAGGAGTTTGACTTGGACGTCGACCGGCAGTTCGCCAATTTCGTCTAAGAAGAGTGAGCCGCCATCGGCCTCTTCGAAATAGCCGACCTTCCCACCACGTTTCGCCCCACTGAAGGCACCGTCCTCATAACCGAACAACTCACTCTCGAGGAGCGTCGGGGAGATGGCCGCGCAATTGACGCGGACGAACTTTTTATATTTCCGCGGAGACTCTCCGTGGATCGCATGGGCGAACAGTTCCTTGCCCGTCCCCGACTCCCCGCGAATGAGGACGGTGACCGGCGTGACCGCGGCGAGGCGGGCCTGTTCGATGACGAAGCGCATCGCGTCGCTCGACGCGATGATATCGGCGAATTGGTATTTCGCCTCAAGGTTGCGGATACGCGTCTTCGCTTCTTGCAGCTCGTCACGGAGCGCCCGGATTTGGGAGACGTCCCGGATCACACCGACCGACCCGCGCAGTTTCCCTTCGACGATAATCGGTTCGGCATTGACGAGAATGTCGCGCCGCGTCGCCCCGATTTGCATCCGGATATCGCGGACTCCTTGCCCGGTCGACAGCACTTTCAAGTGAACGCTCTCCTGCATGCCGATGTCGGCCGTCGCCGGCTTATCGACGACGTCTTCTTTCTTGAATCCCGTCAGTCGCGTATAGGACGGGTTGATTAAAATCGTATTCCCGTTGTGGTCGGCGACCGAGATCGCCTCGCTCGTACAGTCGATGATCGCCTCGAGCATCTGTTGGTTTTGCTTCAGCCGTTCGACGACGATACGGATGAACTCCCCGGGCAAGACGACCGCGTCCGCAAAATGTTCTTTCAACTCATCAAACGTCTCAGAGCGTCCGGTCGTCTCGATCACGAAATCGAGACGTGTTGCAGCACATACCCGCCAATCCCCCGCCGTCATAATCCCGTGGTTGCGCGCGAGCTGCACGCCTTCGGCCATCGCTTCCGGGTCGATGACGGCGACGACGGTGACGAGCGGCGAGTCGAGCAACATCTTCAACACCTCGGTCCCGCCTTTCCCCGCACCGACAATCATCAATCGTTTATTCATTCTAATATCCCCCATTTTACCGTTCTGCATCCATGCTACTGAACCTGAACTGATTTCGCAACCTCACAAAAAAGGCCGTGTCGAGCTATGTATTTTCTGTTAAAATAATGAGTGTTAAGGAGGAGATCCTATGCGTATCATCGCACTGCTGATCTTGATCATCCCTGGCCTACTTGGTGTCTATGGCATCAAGTTGCTTCGCGACAGTTTCTTCCTCAAGACGAGCGTCCCATTCTCTTGGATCGAGTCGGTGGCAGCCGCCTCCATGCTCCAAGGAACGTTCGGGCTGTTGATCGCGATGGGCGGGATCGGTTTTGTGGCAGGTTATATCTTCAATCGTGACAAGAAAACAGGCAAAGTCCCGCGAATAGATTCTTGAACACAAAAAAAGGTTCCCTAACTTGACTTCATTTCAAGTGCGGAACCTTTTTATTCGTATTGAATTGTGATCACTACGGATGATCTCCTCTCCTACTTGCTACAATCTTGTGACATGAGGTCCAATGGTCTTCTTAATGAAGAAGTTTGAAAGAAATTAGTAACTGCCGTCTTGCGTGAACGGAAACGTACCCATTCGAGTTACTAACAAATAGTCATCGGGTCATGTCGAACCATCCATCGTGAAGTCGAACGCTTGCCATAAACTGTTCAACGGTTGACAACACTCCTTTTGGTCAACTGAACGATTCGTTTTCCCCGAACACGGTCCCTAGCTTCGAACCGATGCCGGAATCGCCTCGCGAATGAGCGTACGCCGCGACCTCTCGTCGGGACGATGACGATTTGAGATGTCGTTCCCACCTCTGAGCTATTGACGGATAGCGGTCCGAGATGATTTCTTGCTCTAACCTGTTCCGGAACACGTTAGAAAGCGTTCATCTGACGCTCGTCCAAGTAACTTGGTACACCTTTATTATAACAAGTTCCGGCAATTTTGCAAGCGCTTTCTTTCACAATATTAAAGAAAATCAGGAGGAGAACCCCCTGATCGGTCATTTCTGTTTAAACGATTGATACGTGACGAAATATGAAATGAATTCAGAGTTTTTCGGACTGCGCTCGCGCTCAGGCCGGCCATCGAACATCTCATGGTCGCGCATCCCGTTCTCCCATGCCGTCTTGATGGCATGGCGCATCGCTCGCTCGACACGGGACGACGTCGTCTCATGCTCTTTCGCGATCATCGGATACAGTTCCTTCGTGATCAATCCGAGCAGCTCTTGGCGCTCCCGGACGTACACGACGGCTTGACGAATATATTTAAACCCTTTGATGCGCGGTGAAATCCCGAGTTGTTGCAACAACAGCGAGATATCGAGTTCTTCCGGCGACATCGCCTCGAATTCTCGGCTCGAACCAGCGGCGAGTTCGCGGATTTTCGTGATCAATTGTTGAATGTTGAACGGCTTGACCAAAAAGTAAGAAGCGCCGAGTTGAACTGCCTGTTTCGTCACTTCATCTTTCCCGAACGCACTGAGCATGATCACTTCCGGTTTGGCATGAGCCAATTCCGTCTGTAACCGTTCGAGGACGCCGATGCCGTCCAGGTGCGGCATGATGATGTCGAGCAGCAGCACGTCCGGCTGGTGTGTCTTGACGACGTCTAAGCATGCCTCGCCGTCGTAGGCGGTCCCGACGACTTTTAAGTCGTCCTCGGACTCGAGTTGGCGGGTCAACAAGTCGACGATTTCTCGATTGTCGTCCGCGATACATAATGTGATCAATTAAGACACCCCTTCGATAAACTTCCGTTTTAATTGGAGAGACATAGTGAGCAGTTCCTCCACATGTTGTTTCGTCAAATCCGTCATCTGCGCCCCGGCGATCATGCGCCCGAGCTCATCGACTCGTTCGGCATGACCGAGCGTGGAGACGTTCGTCTTCGTGCGATCATCCGTCTCCGTCTTCGTGATGTACAAGTGCTGATCCGCCATGGCGGCCACTTGAGCCAAATGGGTGATACAGAGCACTTGTGAGCCGACCGACAGACGGAAGATCTTCTCACCCATCGCTTGGGCGACCCGTCCTGAGACACCCGTGTCCACTTCATCGAAAATGATCGACGCGACGCCGACCGTTCGCGAGAAAATCGACTTCAAGGCGAGCATGACGCGGGACAATTCTCCGCCGGAGGCCACTTTGGCGAGCGGCTTGAAAGGCTCCCCGACGTTCGTCATCATATAGAATTCGACTTGATCGAGCCCGTCCGCCTTGAACGGTCCTTCTTTGAACCGAACTTCGAACTGGGTCTTCTCCATATATAATTCTTTCAATTCACGCTGAATCGCCTTCTCGAGCTCGGAAGCCGCTTGTTTACGGGCCGCCGATAGCGTCAGCCCGGACGTACGTACTTTTTGTTCGAGCTGGGCGAGCCGGTCCGATAGTTCTTGCAAATGTTCTTCCCGATTCGTCATCGATTTTAACTCATCAGCAATTTTTTCCCCGTACGTGATGACCTCGTCGATCGTGGCGCCGTATTTCCGCTTCAGCTGTTGGAACAAAGCGAGCCGCGTCTCGATCTCATCGAGCCGGATCGGATCGAATTCGAGCGAGTCGAGCTGGTCACGCAACTGAAATTTCGCGTCTTCGAGCAAGAAGTAAGCGTTCGAGATCGTCTCGGCCATCGGCGCGAGCGATGTCGACAATGCGGAGGCTTCCTCCATCTCGCGCATGGCGATGCCGATCTGGTCGAGCCCTTTCGCCTCATCCGCGACCGCCTCATACGATAACCGGACGTGCTGATGAATCCGCTCGAAGTTGGCGAGCTCGTTCCGTTCCTCCGTGAGCGCCTGTTCTTCACCGACTTTCAGCTCGGCCGCCTCGATCTCATTCGTCTGGAACGCGAGCAAGTCCATGCGTTGGGCCAACTCTTGTTCACTTTGACTCAACCGTTTCAACTCATCGGCGACGTTTTTCCAATCGACGTAAGCCTCGCGATATCGCTCGAGGAGCGGGGCGAGCTCGGCTTCGGCAAAGCTATCCAAAATACCGAGATGGTACTCGGCATCCATCAAGTGCTGATGCTCGTGCTGGCCATGGATATCGACGAGCAGTCGGCCGAGTTCGCGTAGCGTCGATAGCGGCATCATCTTGCCGTTGACCCGGCAAACGCTCTTTCCGCTGCTATGTAAGTCGCGGCGTAAAATGACGGTCCCTTCTTCGATCTCAATCCCGTATTGGGTCGCCGCCTCGAGGATCGGGTGGTCCGGTTCGACGATGAACAGCCCTTCGATCTCCGCCTTGTCTTGACCGTAACGGACAAACTCGCTCGAGCCGCGTCCCCCGACGAGCAAACCGATGGCGTCGAGCAAGATTGACTTCCCAGCCCCGGTCTCCCCTGTCAATACGGTCATCCCACGTTTGAACGTGATATTCAGTTCATCGATGATCGCAAATTGTTTGATCGATAGTTCTGCTAACATACGATAATTCACCTCATAACATTCCGAGTAGTCGTTCGATGATTCGTTTCGCCTGGTCTTCGTCACGGGCGATCATCAAAATCGTGTCGTCTCCACATACCGTTCCGATCAGCTCGTCCCATGACAAATGATCAATCAAGACACCGATCGCATCCGCATTGCCCGGCAACACTTTCATGACGACCAAGTTTTGAGCCGAGTCGACCGAGACGAAGCTGTCACCGAGGATCCGCTTCATCTTGCCGTACGGATTGAAGCGTTGATCGGCCGGGAGACTATACTTATAGCGACCGTCGTTGAGCGGCACTTTCACGAGATGAAGTTCTTTGATATCCCGTGAAACTGTCGCTTGCGTCACCGGATAGCCGGATCGGTAGAGCTCATCGACGAGCTCGTCTTGTGTCTCGATTTCACGATTGGTCACGATTTCTCGAATTTTAATCAAGCGCTGTCCTTTGTTCATACTCGCTGACACCTCATTTTATGTTTCACATACTCAGTATCATTCTAAAGTATTGTCGAAAAAAGGTCTAGCTTTCGCGGGATGAATTCCCTGGATCGGCGAGCGGACACAAAAAAACTGCAGACAGGACGTCTGCAGTTCAAGCGTTCTTCTTCAATTGCGCGTGGGCGGCGTCGATGACCGCGTCCACGTCGATGGCTGGGTCGACACTGCCGACACCGGTGAAACGGGCGAACAATAAGAATTCGATATTCCCATCCCCACCGGTGATCGGCGAGAAGTCGAGTCCCGCAACTTCGAACCCTTCCGAGGCGAAGTAACGGACCATGTCGTCGACGACCCGTTCATGGATGGCACGGTCCCGGACGATGCCTTTCTTGCCGACATCGGCCTTCCCGGCCTCAAATTGCGGTTTGACGAGCGCCATGACGATGCCGTTAGGCTTCAAAATCGTCTTCAACGGCGGAATCATGAGCCGAAGCGAGATAAATGAGACGTCAATCGTCGCAAAGTCCGGCGCCACCGGAAACTGGTCAGCGGTCGCATGGCGGAAGTTCATCCGCTCCATGACGACGACACGGTCATCGCTCCGCAGTTTCCATGCCAATTGGTTATAACCGACGTCGACGGCATACATCTGCGCAGCGCCGTTTTGGAGCGCGCAATCAGTAAACCCGCCTGTCGATGAACCGATATCGATGCCGATGTTACCAGCCACATCGAACGGGAAGACTTGGAGCGCTTTTTCAAGCTTCAGTCCCCCCCGTCCGACGTATGGCAACACTTGGCCTTTCACTTCGAGCGGGATGTCGTCAAACACTTTGTCCCCCGCCTTATCAAGCCGTTCGGTCCCACTATAGACGAGACCGGCCATGACGGCCCGTTTCGCTTTCTCTCTCGTCTCCGCTAACCCGCGGTCGACGAGGAGTACATCTAATCTAGTTTTCTTTCGTTTTTCCATAGTTCCTCACACATTCTGTCGATTTGTCACTTGAACGAACTGCTGAACCGAGTCAGCGATTTGCGTCGGACGGAGCCCGATTTCTTCGAGCAATTGATTGACGCCGCCGTGTTCGATATACCGGTCCGGAATGCCAAGTCGGAGCACACGCGGGAACTGCCCGGCATCGCTCGCATGTTCGAGCACACTGCTGCCGAAACCTCCGGCGAGCGCCGCTTCCTCTAACGTGACGAGCGGGATGCCTTCCGCGTATAAAGCGGAGAGCATGACGTCGTCGAGTGGTTTGATCGTCCGAGCGTTGATGACACGGATGCTCACTTGTCCTTCAAGCAGTGCACGCACTTCAAGCGCATCTTGCACTTGTGGACCGAACGTCAAGATGGCGACATCCGTTCCGTCCGCGACCGTCTCCCAGACGTCGAGCGGCAATTCGCGGAGCGTCTCGCTCATCGGTGTCCCGATTCCTTCGCCGCGCGGGAAACGGACGGCGATTGGACCGTCATCATACTTCAGCGCCGAATAGACGAGATGTTGCAATTCCTCTTCGTCTTTCGCCATCAAGATGCGAATGTTCGGCACGTGGCGCATAAAGGCGATATCGAACACGCCTTGGTGCGTCTCCCCGTCCGCTCCGACTAGACCAGAACGATCGATCGTGAAGACGACGTTCAAGTTTTGACGGCAAATGTCGTGCACGAGCTGATCATAGGCGCGTTGGAAGAACGTCGAATAAATCGAGACGACCGGCTTCAAGCCTTGTGTCGCCTGTCCTCCGGCCAATGTGACCGCATGTTGCTCGGCGATGCCGACGTCAAACATCCGCTCCGGGAATTGCTTGTTGAAGCAATCGAGTTTCGAGCCGACGCTCATCGCTGGTGTGATGAGTGTCACGCGCTCGTCCGTCTCGGCGACTTTCGTGATCGTCTCAGCGACGACCTTCGAATAGCTCGGTCCTTTGACCTTGTCTTTGATGACTTCTCCCGACTCGATTTTATACGGTCCGAGACCGTGCCACGTGCCGACACCATCGAGTTCGGCCGGACGATAGCCCTTGCCTTTTTTCGTGATGACGTGAACGATGACCGGTCCATCGATTTTCTTGGCGTACTCGAGCGTCTCGAGCAGGTCGCGTAAATCGTGACCGTCCGCCGGTCCGAAGTACGTGAATCCGAGCTCTTCGAAGAACGTCCCTGGGATGAGCGCTGATTTCAGCATATCCTTCACGCGTTCCCCGCTCCGTTCGAGCGAGTTGCCAACGATCGGGATATGTTTGATGAGCGTCTCGACTTCCTCACGGGCGTGTTTCAGTTTACGTGACGACCGCATCCGGCCGAGCATGTTGTGCATCGCGCCGACGTTCGGCGCGATCGACATCTCGTTATCGTTCAAGATGACGATGACATTTTGTTTCTCGGCGCCGATATGGTTGAGCGCTTCGAGCGCCATTCCCCCAGTGAGCGCCCCGTCCCCGATGATGGCGATGGCCCGGTCGTTCGAGCGTCCTTTCAACTCGTTCGCGATGGCGATTCCCATCGCGGCCGATAAGGACGTCGAGCTGTGCCCCGTCTCCCAGACGTCATGATCGCTCTCACAACGCTTCGGGAATCCGCATAAGCCGTTGTATTGACGCAGCGTATCGAACTGACTCGTTCGTCCTGTCAAGATTTTGTGGACGTACGCTTGATGCCCCACGTCCCATACGAGTTGGTCTTTCGGACTTTCAAATACACGGTGCAAGGCAAGCGTCAATTCGACAACCCCTAGGTTTGGTCCCAAGTGCCCTCCCGTTTCAGCCAATTTTTCAATCAAAAACCGTCTGATGTCTGCGCCGAGCGCTTCTAACTCGGGTACCGACATCTTTTTTAAGAATGACGGGTCTTGAATGGATGTCAAGTCCATGATGACCATCCTTTCTCCTGTCTTATTACTGATTCGTACCTTACATTTTACAAGAATGTGTCCATAGATGCTATACATTCACAAAAACAAAGGTGACACGATGTGCTCATCGTGTCACCGAGATTAATGATTGCGTCGTACGACGAAGTCGAGAAGCTCCCGTAAAAGCGGGGCCTCGACCGAAAGTTCGGCCAGTGCGGCCTCACTTTCCGTGACTTCTTGTTCCAGCCCTTTTTTCGCTCCATCGAGACCGAGCAGTTTCGGATACGTCGCTTTATCGTTTCCTTCGTCCGAACCGACCCGCTTCCCGATGAGCGCCTCGTCTCCTTCGACGTCTAAAATATCATCTTGGATTTGGAAGGCGACCCCGAGGTGTTTTCCGAACCGTGCGAGCGCCTGACGATCCGTCTCGGAAGCGTCCGAAAGGATGGCCCCCGCTTCAAGGGCATACACGAGAAGCGCCCCAGTCTTCCGTTCATGGATCGATTGCAGAGTCGACAGTGTCACACCGCTCCGTTTTTCAGCGAGCATGTCATCGAGCTGACCGCCGACCATGCCGGCGCTGCCTGCCGCTTCACTGAACCGTGTCATGAGGGCGACGACTTTCGTCGCTTCCAAATCGGCCCGTGCGATGAGATGAAACGCATCCGTCAGCAAGGCGTCGCCTGCGAGAATCGCGGTCGCCTCATCGAACTGACGATGGTTCGTCGGACGCCCGCGACGGACGTCATCGTCATCCATCGCCGGAAGGTCATCATGGATGAGCGAGTAGGTGTGAACCATCTCGAGGGCGACGGCCGCTTCATGCCCGAGCGCCCTCGGACGGCCATATGTATCGAGGACGGCATAAAGAAGGGCCGGACGAATCCGTTTCCCCCCCGCCTCGAGGGAGTATGTCATCGATTGAAACAAGCGCTCCGGCATCAAAGACGAATCGAGCAAGCGACGCGTCGCCTGTTCGACCTCTTCTTTCCATGCCTGTAGATGGACCTGCACGCTCATACGGTCCCTCCTTTTTCACGGAGCGTCCCGTCGAGTTCAAGAATTTCATCCATTTTTTGTTCCGCCGCCGTCAATTTGGTCTGACAGAGGGCAGACAATCGTACGCCTTCCTCGTAAAGGGTCATCGCTTCTTCAAGGGCGACTTCTCCCGTCTCGAGTTGTGTCACGATTTCCTCAAGCCGGGCGAGCGCCGCTTCAAACGTCAGTTCTTCTTGTTTCTTCGCCATCGTGTCTCTCCTTCACTTCCGCGACGGCATGGCCATCCCGAAATCGGATCGTCACCAGGCCGTCATGTAGTTGTTTGACATCTTTCACGTACGTCCCGTCCTGTTCGACGAACGTGTATCCTCTCGCGAGCACGGCGAGCGGGCTGACAGATTGCAATCGTCCTGCCAACTGTGCGAATTGACCCGCCGGTCTCTCGAGAGGTCGAATGCGTTCTAACCGTCCTTCATATTGCCGGAAACGGTCGTCTTGCGTTCGGAACACTTGCATCAGATTGCGGACGTCGAGGCGTTGGGACGACGCTGCGAAACGGTGCCGCGCGTGCGTCACTTGTTTCGTGGCACTCTGTTCGAGCCGAATCTCGGCCTGGGCGAACCGCTCTCGCTTTTGAATGATCGTATAGCGGGGCGACTTGAGGCCGTAACTGTTTTTCATGCGCTCGACACGTTCGCGAAGCGAGGCCATTTGCGTCGTCACGACCCGCGTGAGTGCGCGACTTAAGCGCTCCACATCTTTTCGTTGCGCTTCGATCGTTGCCGTCGCGAGCTCCGCCGCCGCTGTCGGAGTGGCAGCCCGTACGTCGGCGACGAAATCAGCCAACGTAAAATCTGTCTCGTGACCGACGGCCGAAATGACAGGAATCTCGGAATCGTAGATTGCTTCGACGACGACATCCTCGTTGAACGCCCACAATTCCTCGATCGATCCACCTCCGCGTCCGACGATCAATACATCGCAGTCGGTGCGTTCATTCATCCACCGAATCGCACTCGCCACTTGCGGAGCGGCTTGTTCACCTTGGACTGCGACAGGAGCGAACGTGATGGCCACGTGCGGTGCCCGCCGTCTAAGCGTCGTCGCGATATCGTGCAAGGCTGCGCCTTTCGGAGACGTGATGATCCCGATGCGCTCAGGGAACGCCGGTAGCGGACGTTTCCGTTCCGCCGCGAACCAGCCCTTCGCCTCGAGCTCACGTTTTCGTGCCTCATAGCGTTCGAACAAGATGCCGATGCCGTCTTGCCGCATGAGCTCGACGTACAATTGAACATCACCGGTCGACTCATACATCGTCACTCGAGCGACGACGACCACGTTCATCCCGTCCGTAGGTTCAAAGTTGAGCGTGCGGGCATCTCGTGAGAACATGACCGCCTTCATGCGGGACGATTCGTCTTTCAGTGTGAAATAGCAGTGCCCTGAGGCGTACCGTTTGAAGTTCGAGATTTCGCCGATGACGGCGACTTGTTGCAACACCGGGTCACCGTCGAGTTGACGTTTCACATAACGGACGACTTCAGAGACTTGAATCGGATTAGCCACGTGAGGCGACCTCGACCGTATTGTGCATGAGCATCGTGATCGTCATCGGACCGACACCACCCGGAACCGGGGTGATGGCGCCAGCGACGTCGCGGACACCATCAAAGTCAACATCTCCGACGAGACGGCTGTCGACGCGGTTGACACCGACATCGATGACGATCGCTCCCGGTTTGACCATCTCGTTCGTGACGAGACCGGCCCGACCGACGGCGACGATCAAAATGTCGGCTTGACGCGTCATCGCACCGAGATCGACCGTTTTCGAGTGACAGTATGTCACCGTGGCCGACTCGTTCAAGAACAGCATCCCGACAGGTTTCCCGACGATTTGGCTGCGACCGACGACGACGACGTGTTTACCGACGAGCTCAGTCTGTGTCTTGACGAGATGGAGAATTCCGTGCGGCGTGCACGGCAACAGTGTCTCGAGACCGAGCATCATCTTCCCGACGTTGGTCGGATGGAACCCATCCACATCCTTGTCTGGCGAGATGCGCATGATGACACGGTTCTCATCGATATGCTTCGGTAGCGGCAATTGAACGAGGATGCCATGGAGCTCGTCGTCCTCGTTCATCGAATCAATCAGTTCGAGCACTTCACGTTCCGAGATCGTCTCATCGAAACGAATCACTTGTGAATCGATCCCGATCTCAGCTGCTGCCCGTTCTTTACCCCGGACGTAGCTGTGGCTCGCCGGATCATCCCCGATTAAAATGACTTTCAGTTTCGGAACGATGCCGCGCGCACGAAGCGCACTGACCCGTTCTTTCAACGTTTCCCGATATGATGCTGCGATTTGTTTCCCGTCGATCACTACTGCCATCTCTCTCATCCCCCGTTATCTTAGGTTTCTCTGTAGTTGGTGTGGTGTCTTCTCTATTTGTATGACGCGTTTCTCTCTCTTCGTTTACGCTTTGATAATGTTGCCGAGGACGCCGTTGACGAGCTTGGCCGCTTCTTCGTCGGCGAACGACTTGGCGAGTTCGACCGCCTCGTTGATCGTCACTTTGTCCGGAATCGTCTCGACATAGAGCAACTCGTACGTCGCCATGCGGAGAATCGTCCGCTCGACGTTGCCGAGGCGATCGAGTCTCCAGTTTTTCAAGTTTTCGACGAGCAGTTCGTCAATTTCGTCTTTCTTTTCTAACGTCTCAACGACGAGTTGTTCGTAAAATGGATCCGAATCCATACCGTCGAGGGCGAATTCGATGGCCTCGTCCACCTCAAGTTTTGATACTTCGATTTGAAAAAGCGTTTGAATCGCTTTTTCTCGTGCTTCATGACGTTTCATTCAGATACTCTCCTTTTGCATGCTTTCATTGTGATAGTTTAGCATAAAGCCTCCATAAATTCAGTACAAAAAACCAGGAAGCCCAAATAATGTTCGGGCTTCCTGGTACGGTTCATTTTGTGAGCGTCATTTCTTTTTCGACAAATTTCGTGTCGAACGCGCCCGCTCGGAAACGTTCGTGCGCCATGACTTGTTGATGGAATGGGATCGTCGTATGAATGCCCGATACCGTGAACTCATCGAGCGCGCGAAGCATCTTCGCGATCGCCTCTTCCCGCGTCGGGGCATGGACGATCAACTTCGCCACCATCGAATCATAGAACGGCGGGATGACCGCGCCTGCGAACAGACCGCTGTCGACCCGGACACCCATACCGCCCGGCACGATGTACTGATCAATTTTCCCAGCCATCGGACGGAAGTCGGCAAACGGGTCCTCGGCGTTGATGCGGCACTCGATCGAGTGTCCGCTGAACGTGATGTCGGCTTGACTGATCGCGAGCGGATGACCGAGCGCGACCTCGAGTTGTGCTTGGACGAGGTCGAAGCCGGTGATCATCTCGGTGACCGGATGTTCGACTTGGATTCGCGTGTTCATTTCCATGAAATAGAACTCGTTCGACTCCGGGACGTAGATGAACTCGATCGTACCGGCACCAGAATAACGGATCGCTTTGGCCGCTTTCACGGCCGCATCTCCCATCGCTTGGCGCGTCGCCTCATCGATCGCCGGCGACGGTGCCTCCTCGATCAGCTTCTGCATCCGGCGCTGAATCGTACAATCACGTTCTCCGAGATGGATGACATTGCCGTACTGGTCGGCGAGCACTTGCACCTCGACGTGGCGGAACGACTCGATGTACTTCTCGAGATAGACGTCGCCGTTGCCGAACGCCTGCTTCGCTTCTTTACGAGTATCCGTGAGCCCTTTGACAAGCTCTGTCTCATCATAGGCGACACGGATTCCGCGTCCGCCGCCTCCGGCCGTCGCTTTGATGATGACCGGATAACCGATTTCACGGGCGAGTTCGACCGCTTCCTCGTCGGTCACGACCCCACTCGATCCCGGGACGACCGGAACGCCCGACTCGATCATCGTTCGCTTCGCTTCGTCTTTAATGCCCATCTTCCGAATCGCATAACTGCTCGGTCCGACGAATTGGATGCCGCACGCCTCGCTCATCTCGGCGAATTCGGCGTTTTCAGCCAAAAAACCGTAACCCGGATGAATCATCGTCGCATCGACCGCACAAGCGACCGATAGGATGTTCGGGATATTCAAGTATGAGTCTTTGGACGGGTTCGGTCCGATGCAGTACGCCTCGTCGGCGAGACGGACGTGCAACGCTTCACGGTCGGCCTCGGAGAAGACGGCGACCGTCGGAATGTTCAACTCTTTCGCGGCCCGGATGATCCGGACCGCAATTTCTCCACGGTTTGCAATGAGTAGTTTCATAGACACCTCACTTCACGCTGAAGAGCGCTTGACCATATTCGACTAAATCGCCGTCAGCGACGAGCATCTCGACGATTTCTCCGCTGATTTCCGCCTCGACGTCATTGAACAGCTTCATCGCTTCTAAAATACAGACCACTTGTCCAGCTTCGACGCGATCGCCGACTTGGACGTAGGCATCCTTGTCCGGTGCCGGGCGCGAATAGAACGTCCCGACCATCGGCGACGTGATCGTCCGTAGGTTGCTCGGGGCCGCTTCCGGTGTGACTGCTTGCTCCGTCTGAGCGGCCGGTGTAGGTGCAGCGACCGGCGCCGCTTGGGCGACTGGTGTATGATGGGCGGCGAGTTGCGGGGCCGCTTCTTTTTTCAATGATAGTTTAAATTCAGACGTCTCGAGCTCCAGCTCGTGGACGGACGTCTGATCGAGCATTGTGATCAGCTCTTTAATATGTTCGATTTGCATGAAATAACCCCCTGTTTATACCTGGTACTAATCTCTACTCTACTATAACTGGTCAGACCAGTGAATGCAACGACAAAAAAGGGCCCATTCCGAAGAATGGACACCCTTTGCCTTACCCGTTATAGCGGCCCGTGAACTCGCCTGTGCGCGTGTCGACCGTTACTTTTTCGCCTGGCTCGATGAAGAGCGGCACTTGAATGATGTGGCCCGTTTCGACCGTCGCATTTTTCTTCACGTTCGATGCCGTGTCACCTTTGACGCCTGGATCGGCCTCGACAATCGTCAAGACGACCGTCGTCGGGAGCTCGATGCCGAGAATCTCGCCATCGTAGTCAGCGATGCTCACTTCCATGTTTTCAAGCATGTACGGGAGCGCCGCTTTCACTTGCTCGCCCGTGAGTTCGAGCTGCTCATACGACTCTGTGTCCATGAACACGTACGTGTCGCCCATCGGGTAGAGGTACTGCATACGCTTACGTTCGATGTGGGCACGCTCGATGCGCTCGCCGCCACGGAACGTCGTCTCTTGAATCGCCCCCGTGCGCAAGTTACGCATCTTCGTACGAACGAAAGCCGCGCCTTTACCCGGCTTGACGTGTTGGAATTCGATGACTTGCCAAATCGATCCGTCCGACGTTTTGACCGTTAAGCCTGTTTTTAAATCGTTAACTGATACCATGTTGATTTCCTCCTAAGATGAGCTGAGACTCAAGCCTCAATCGTAATTAACTCTTTTGGCGACTGCGTGAGACGGAAATTGCCGGTCTCAGTGATGACGATATCGTCCTCGATGCGACATCCGCCGATTCCGGCGATGTAGATGCCTGGTTCGACCGTGACGACCATCCCCGGTTCGAGCACCGTCTCCGAACGGAATGACAACCCTGGCGCCTCATGGACTTCCATGCCGAGACCGTGTCCCGTCGAATGCCCAAAGTACTCACCATAACCGGCTTCTTTGATCACATCACGCGTCAACGCGTCCGCCTCGATTCCCGTGATCCCGGATTTCGTGCCTTCGACACCCGCGAGTTGTGCGCGGAGTACCGTATCATAGATGTTGCGCAACTCGTCTGAGATCTCTCCGACGGCGAGCGTGCGCGTGATGTCCGAGCAGTACCCCTGATAGTAAGCCCCGAAGTCGAGTGTCACGAGTTCGCCTGCCTCGATGACCTTATCACTGGCCACACCGTGCGGCAATGCCGAGCGATGGCCCGATGCAACGATCATATCAAACGACGACGAGTCGGCTCCTTGAGCACGCATGAACATCTCGAGTTCATTCGCGACCTCTTTCTCTGTCCGGCCCGGGCGGATAAACGACTGGATATGGGTGAACGCCGCATCCGCAATCGCCGCAGCTTCCTTCATTATCTTAATCTCTGACTCATCCTTAATCAAGCGTAGCTTTTCGACGATGCCTGATGTCTCGACGAGTTCGGCGTTGACGTCTTTTTCATACGTCCGGTATTGCCCGACCGTCATGTCATCTTGCTCGATACCGAGGCGTGCGACCGCTTCCCGGTCCACGACTTCTGCGACCGACTTGATGAGCGATGTCTTGTGTTCAATGATGTCGAACCCTTTCACTTGGCTCGCGGCCTGTTCCGTGTAGCGGAAGTCGGTGATGAAGCTCGCCGACTTTGGCGTGATCACAAGGACGCCACTCGACCCGGTGAACCCCGACAAGTAGCGGATATTCTCCCGTTTCGTCACGAGCAATCCGTCAATTCCGTTCGCTTCTAGCTGAGCTTGCAGTTTGTTGACCCGTTCAATCATGTTGATTCCTCCAATGTTCGATCAGCGCCTGCAACGCGAGCGTGTAACTCGTCAACCCGAAGCCACTGATGACGCCGAGACAGACGCCGGCGAGCTTGGATTCATGACGAAACGACTCTCGTGCATGCACGTTCGAGATATGTACTTCGACGACCGGGGCCTTGATGGCGGCGATGGCATCTCGGAGCGCGATTGACGTATGTGTATACGCCCCGGCGTTGAAGATGACCCCCGCATAATCGTACGCTTCGTGTAGCGCGTCGATCAGTTCGCCTTCATGGTTGGATTGGACGAACGTCAACTCGACGTCATCTGGTGCGGCGAGCAACAGCTCCGCCGTCAATCCCTTCAACGAGACGTCACCATATACGTCCGGTTCACGTCTCCCGAGTAGATTCAAATTCGGCCCATTCAAGACGAGTATGTGCACAAGTCTTCCCCCCTGTTCGTCAAGTCGCCTCTATTGTAACAAATTTAACGGTTGTAGCGACAATTGACGTTCATGTGGTTTCGTTTTTTAGGTGAATCACGGTATAATTCAACTATATAACTGTAGGAATCGAGGAAATGCCATGAAAACTAAACCACTGATCCCCGTTGGAGGCCAAGCGCTTGTGGAAGGCGTCATGTTTCAAGGACGCGCCGAGAGTGCCTCGGCAATCCGCCGGAAGGACGGATCCATCGAGACGTTCGAGCAACCTCGCATCCTCGTCCCCTGGGTCCAATCGTTAAAGAGAGTCCCGTTCCTGCGCGGCGTGGTCGCCTTATACGAATCGCTCAAAAACGGTTCCGCCCACATGAACTTCGCCAGTGACCGCTATGACGTCGATCCGAGCGAGGACGAGGCGACGAAACCGGATGAGAAGAAACAGAACATCTTGATGGTCATCATGATCGCGGTCGTTGGGATCATCTCGTACGTGTTCGGCAAGCTCATTTTTAACGTCACACCGGCCCTGCTCGCCGCCATGTTCCAAAGCGTGCCCGCATTGTCCGGTCACGTGATTCAAAACCTCCTCGAAGGGGGAATAAAATTAGTATTGCTGCTCAGTTACCTCTATTTGATTTCCTTGACACCGCTCATTCGACGCGTGTTTCAATATCACGGCGCTGAACACAAGGTCATCAACTGTTATGAGTCCGGACGACCGATCACCGTCGACAACGTCCGCTCGAGCTCACGCCTCCACTATCGCTGTGGGTCAAGCTTCATCCTGTTCACCGTTTTCGTTGGCATCGGCGTCTATATGGTCGTCCCGATCGATCCGCTCTGGGTCCGACTCGTCAGCCGCATCGCCTTGTTACCGGTGGTCATCGGCATCTCGTTCGAGGTGCTCCAATTCACAAACCGTTTTCGTGAACATCGCTTCCTATCCGTCCTCGGCAAGCCGGGACTATCGCTACAGCTGTTGACGACGCGTGAACCAAACGATGAGCAAATCCGCGTCGCCATCGAGGCTTTCGAAACATGGGAACGTTCAGAACTAGGTCAACCGGCCGCGCAAAGAGAGGGATAAAGAGGAGGAAAGCACCATGATCAGACAAAGAATCGGTACGACCGCTGCCACGATCGTGTTCATCTTAGGCTTCATCGGAGTCGGACATATGCTCGCGACCGACCCCGGTCGCTTGTTCAGACAGTTGCTCTTCATCGGTATTTTCGGGTTAATCTTCTATGTGATTTACCGTGTGTTCATGGCTCCTAAAATCTCAGCCGAGGATATGCGGTACCGGAAGACCGCTCAGGCTTCCAAAAAACGGATGCAACGTCCCGGTGCGAACCCTAAAGTGAAACCGTCCGCGACGACGAAAAAGAAAGCGAAACCTGGTTCAAACGTGACGAAACTCTCGAAGCGCCCGGCTCATTCGACGCATCGTAGCGACGCCCCTCACCTCACCGTCATCGAGGGGAAGAAAGGCAAGAAGAAAAAGAAAGCGAACATGTGAAAACGAACCAGATCGCCACGGGCGACCTGGTTCGTTTTTTGTCGTGATTCGGAAGTCAGTCCGTTTCGACGAAACCGATATACGGTAGATTGCGATACTGTTCGGCGTAGTCGATACCGTACCCGATGACGAACTCATCCGGGATCTCGAAGCCGACGTAATCGGCGTCGAGCGTGACGAGTCGGCGGGCCGGCTTGTCGAGAAGTGTACAAATCTTCAATTGCCCCGGTTGATGTAACGTCATATGCTGACATAAGAATTTAAGAGTCTGTCCCGTGTCGATGATGTCTTCGATGATGACGACGTACTTCCCTTCGACATCGAGGTCTAAATCTTTCCGGAGTTGGACGTTCCCGCTCGAAGTCGATTTCTTCCCATAAGAAGACGTCGCCACCGTATCAAGTTGGACACTGCCCGTCATCTGTCTCATTAAATCAGCCGCAAAGACGAGCGACCCTTTCAAGACGGCCACGAGGACGATTGGTGTCCCGGCCGCATCCCGTTCGATTTGTTCAGCGAGTTCCACCACGCGCTGTTTGATTTGTGCTTCGTCAAACAGTTTCCCTTTGATTTGAATATCCATCATGTCGGCAATTGTTCGCCGTCACCCCCTTATCATTCTTACCAGCACCCATTCTATCACAAAAACAACTCAAAAACAGACTAAAATTCAATTAAAATGTTTTATCGTTCGGTTCTAGAGGCGTTTCGATAAAAAAAGACCGCTCCCGAATCGATTCATCGGTCGCGGTCATCTAGACTCACTCATCGTCGTTCGTATTCAGTTCTTGAAACGCGCGAAACTGGGCCATCAGTTCGGGCTTATCTTCAAAAAATTCGACGAATTGGGTCATGCAGTCAAGCGTGTTCGAGCTCAAATGGTGCTCGATCCCTTCGACGTCCTCGTAGACATGGGCCTCGTCGACACCGATCAAACGTAAAAATGATTCGAGCATCGCATGACGCTCGACGAGTCGTTTCCCGATTTTTTGACCTTTTTTCGTCAACATGAGTCCTCTATATTTCTCATAAATCAAATAGTCTTCCCGGTCGAGCTTTTGCACCATTTTCGTGACAGAGGAGGGATGCACCCCTAAATGTTCGGCGATATCGGACACGCGGGCGTATCCTTTCTCGACCATTAGCAAATAAATTCGTTCTAAGTAATCTTCCATACTCGGTGTCGGCATGGGCGTAGCCTCCCCTTATGTTCCGTTCTGCAACCTCTATTTTAACGCAACCACCTAGAAACCGAAAGCAGAACGGGTAAATCCATCAGTCAATCATTGTCTCATGACCTTAAATTCTTTATAATGGATGTTGGTGAAACTTAATAGAGAAAGGGAGAACATCAATGGGAATCGAAACTATCCTCGTCATCATCCTATGGGCTGCGCTCATCGCATACATCGTCTGGCGTTTCTTGCCGGCACGCGGTTTGAAGAAAATGAAACAAGAAGAGTTTCGTGCGTCGCTCCGTAAAGGACAATTGATCGACGTCCGTGAACCGAACGAGTATAAGGGAGGCCACATCGTCGGCGCCCGTAACATCCCGGTCGGCCAATTGAAACTACGCATGAAAGAACTTCGCAAAGATCAGCCGATCCTCATGTATTGCCAAGGCAAGTCGCGTTCGAACCAGGCGGCCAAATTGCTTATGAAAAATGGTTATACCGACATTTACATGCTCGATGGCGGCTTCAAAAACTGGAAAGGGAAAGTCAAGAAAGACTGACCTGCCCACCACGTCCACTCCTCACTCCGAGGAGGGACGTTTTTTTATTTCCAGAAAAATACCCGCTCACGAATAGTGAGCGGGTTCGGATTCAATTGATTGACGACGGTTGGCGTCGTTCGTATTTGAGCACTGGTTTCCGAGCCGCAAGCGTCTCGTCCAGGCGTTTGACGACCGTCGTATGCGGGGCCGTCTGAACGATTTCCGGATTCTCTTCCGCCTCTTTGACGATTTGGAGCATCGCATCGCAGAAGGCATCGAGCGTCTCTTTCGACTCCGTCTCCGTCGGTTCGACCATGATGCACTCCTCGACGTTGAGCGGGAAGTAAATCGTCGGTGGGTGATAACCGAAATCGAGCAAGCGTTTGGCGATATCGAGCGTCCGAACGCCGAGTGCTTTCTGACGTTTTCCAGACAAGACGAACTCATGCTTGCAGAACGTGTCATACGGCACATCGAACGCATCTTTCAAGCGGGCGAACATATAGTTGGCGTTCAATACCGCTTCGCGTGAGACGCGCGTCAACCCTTCCGCACCCATCGTCTTGATGTAGCTATAAGCCCGGACGTTGATCCCGAAGTTGCCATAGAACGGTTTGATGCGACCGATCGATTGCGGGCGATCATAATCGAGCGTGAAGCCAGACTCAGAGCGGCGCGCGATCGGTGTCGGCAAGTACGGAATCAAATCGCGTTTCACCCCGACCGGACCAGAACCCGGACCGCCACCGCCGTGCGGCCCTGTGAACGTTTTGTGCAAGTTCAAGTGGACGACGTCGAAGCCCATATCCCCAGGACGGGCGGTGCCTAGAATCGCGTTCGAGTTAGCACCGTCGTAATACAGTTTGCCGCCGCTCTCGTGCACGACTTTGGCAATCTCTAAAATATCAGCCTCGAACAAACCGAGCGTGTTCGGGTTCGTCAGCATGAGCGCTGCCGTATCCGTCCCGACTTTCGCTTTCAAATCCTCCAAATCGACGAGCCCGCGCTCATCCGACTTGACCGTCACCGTCTCGAAACCGGCGACGACGGCCGAGGCCGGGTTCGTTCCGTGTGCAGAATCAGGCACGAGTACTTTCGTCCGTTCCATATCACCGTTGTGATGGTGGAACGCCTTGATGAGCATCAGACCGGTCCATTCCCCATGGGCCCCGGCTGCAGGTTGCAGGGTCACTTCATCCATGCCAGTGATCTCAGCAAGTTGTTCTTGCAGATCGACCATGAGCTCGAGCGCCCCTTGAATCGACTCGACCGGCTGCAACGGGTGAATACGGGCGAAGCCAGGAAGTCGGGCCATGTCTTCATTCACTTTCGGGTTATATTTCATCGTGCACGAACCGAGCGGATAGAAACCGGAGTCGACTCCGTGGTTACGTGTCGAGAGCGACGTGTAATGGCGTACGACATCGAGTTCAGACACTTCTGGCAGTTCGGCCGCCTCTTGTCGAACCATCGAAGCCGGCAAGAGCGTCTCCAAATCGACTTCCGGTACCGTCGGCGTCGGCAAATTGTAGCCAGTCCGCCCCTCACGTGACACCTCAAAGATAAGCGTTTGTTCGTGTTGCATCAGTTCATCCCCCCAACCACTTCAACAAATAAATCGATTTCTTCTTTCGTCCGAAGCTCCGTCGCACAGAGCAACATCTGGGTCTGACGGTCCGTTTCATACGTCCCAAGCGGCAAACCGCCGATGATACCATTGTCGAGCAGGTGACGCGATACTTGCTCCGCATCGATTCCGAAGTCGACGACGAACTCGTTGAACATCGGTCCTTCATCGATAATCGTATAGCCGGCCGCTTTGAGCGTTTCTTTCATGTAATGGGCCGTTTGAATGTTACGGACGGCCATGTCACGAATCCCGTACTTCCCGAGTGCGGACATCGTGATCGATGCTGCGAGCGCATTGAGCGCTTGGTTCGAGCAAATGTTCGACGTCGCCTTGTCACGACGGATGTGCTGCTCTCGGGCTTGAAGCGTCAAGACGAAGCCGCGCTTGCCATCCTCATCGACCGTCTGTCCGACGAGACGACCCGGAAGTTTGCGCATGAGCGCTTTTTTGACGGCGAAGTATCCACATGACGGGCCGCCGAAGCTTTGCGGAATCCCGAACGGTTGGGCGTCACCGACCGTGATGTCGGCCCCGAGCGCACCCGGCGACTCCAAAATCCCGAGCGCGAGCGGATTGCTCGACACGACGAACAATGCGCCGGCGTCGTGCGCTGCTTTCGCGAGGGCTGACAAGTCCTCGACGCGTCCATAAAAGTTCGGATATTGGACGACGAGACACGAGGCGTCCGTCAAATCGATGTCTGTCACGTCGGTCAATCCGGCGTTAACGTCCGTATACTCGACCGTGAGCCCTGGCCCACGGGCATACGTCCGGATGACGTCCTTCGCTTCCGGATGGACCGCTCCCGAGACGACGACACGTTTTTTCTTCGTATGGGCACTCGCGAGATACGTTGCTTCAGCGAGGGCTGTGATGCCGTCGTACATCGACGAGTTGGCCACGTCCATGCCCGTCAATTCGCAAATCATCGTCTGGAACTCGAACATCGCTTGGAGTTCACCTTGCGAGATTTCCGGCTGGTACGGCGTATAGGCTGTATAGAACTCGGAACGGAGAAGCATGTGGTTCATGACGCTCGGAGAGAGGTGATCGTACATTCCGGCCCCAAGGAAACTCGGAGTCGATTTCGTGTGCACGTTCTTCTCGGCGAGCTTCGTCATATGACGAACGAGGTCAACTTCCGGAAGCGGCGCACCGATGGCCGCTAAAGAAGCCGTCTCCCGGAGCGATGCTGGAATATCCTCGAGTAGGTTTTCAATCGACTCGACGCCGATCGTCTGCAACATGTCACGCTCATCTTGCTCTGTCATCGGTAAATAACGAAACTCCATTCTGTTCATTCTGAATCCCCCTGTATCATTTACGTTTATAGAACGGTGTCGGCACTCGTTCGGCTTCTATTTTTTTCCCCCGAACTTCAACGATAAAGTGTGTCGCCTCCGCGAAACGACGGTCGACACGCGCCCAGGCGATCGACTCGTTCACCGTCGGCGGCATCGTGCCGGTCGTGACGACACCGATCGTCTCCCCGTCAACTTCGACCGTCGCCCCTTGACGGGCGATGCCGCGCCCGAGCAAGCGTAAGCCGATCAAGCGGCGCGGGATGTCTTCTTTTTGCTTCACGAGGGCATCCTTGCCGACGAAATCGGTATCGAGTTTGACGGCAAAGTTCAAGTTCGCCTCGAACGGCGTGACCGTCTCATCGAGCTCGTGCCCGTATAATGGCAAGCATGCCTCGAAACGGAGCGTATCGCGGGCCCCGAGCCCGCATGGAGTGACGTTTTCTGCTTCTAACGCCGACCAGATTGCGGCCACGTCCTCGGCCCGGGCGTAGAGTTCAAATCCGTCCTCTCCCGTATAGCCACTGCGTGAGACGATGGTCGACACGCCGGCCACGTCGCCGGTCATGAACCGGAAAAATTTGATGTCTGCTAGCGGCAAGTCCGTCAAGCGGGCCAGCACGTGTTCGGCCATCGGTCCTTGAATCGCGATTTGACCATAGGCGTCGGACTCATCGGTCACCGTGACGTCACCAGTCACATACTGACGAACGTGGGCCACGTCTTTTTCGATGTTCGAGGCGTTGACGACGAGCCAAAACGCATCTTCATCGAGTCGATAGACGAGCAAATCATCGACGACACCGCCGTTAGGCAAACAGAACAAGTTGTATTGGGCCTGACCAATCTGTAATTTCGAGACGTCATTCGTGACGAGACGTTGCACGCTCTCGAGCGCATCCGGACCTTCGACCCGAATCTCCCCCATATGCGACACATCGAACATGCCGACCTCGTTACGCACCGCCTGATGTTCTTCTTTAATCGATGAGAACATGATCGGCATCTCAAACCCCGCAAAATCCACCATCTTCGCCTTTACGGAAATCAAATCATACAAAGGCGTACGTTTTAACGATACTTTCTCCATATTATCCCCCAATCCCGAACGTAAATAATGTATTTCGTGAAATATTTCGTTTTCTATTCCACTTTATCAATTTTTTATGGCTATGCCTAGCTAAAATGGGCAAAAATAAAGAGGATGGAAAACGAAAACGTTTTCATCCTCATTATTTCATATTTTGGTCTCAGTGGAAACGTCTGGGCGTTCGATTCCAGCTGTCCGCTTAATTTCTTTTGTCAGTCCGATCGTCGCTTGCTTAAGCTCCATCGTCTCGTCTTTCACGTTAACGGAATAGGCCTTCATCTGCTTCACAGAGGCGTTGACCGTATCGACGTGTTGCTTGATTTCATTGACGAGACCTTGGATGACGTTCGCACGAATCTGGAAACGTTCCGTCAAACGGGTGACCCGCCGCACGTCCGTCTTCATCTTGTTACGGTACAATAAGAACCCATACAAACCGAGCCCGACTAGTGCGAGCACAATGATGCCGAGATTGATCCAAATCATGTATCTTCCTCCTTCAACCGATATAAGGTATGCGCGATTGCTTCTGTGCTGAGCGAGGCGTCAAGCACGTGATCGGCACGCGCGTAGAGCGGCCGCCGACGTTCGTACAACACTTCGACGGCCGCCTTGCCGTGGCGCACGAGAGGCCGGTCCGAGTCTTTGATTCGGTCCCAACACATCTCATACGGTAGATCAAGTGCGATGACGACACCGTTTTCGCGCATCCAATCGAGATTTTCGTCTCGTTCGACGATTCCGCCGCCTGTCACGATATAGGCAGCTCTCGCCTGTCGCAAAATCTCACTTTCTTGCAGGCGAAACGCTTCCTCCCCGTAACGGTCAAAATATGCGGGGATGTCCATTTGGACGTCCATTTCGAACAGCTCATCCAAATCGACGACGTGATTCGATTTTTCAAGATATCGTTTTAAGCTTGATTTACCTGTACCCATAAACCCGATGATGTAAAACGGTTTAGTCATCGAAATAAATCACCTCTTTATGTCGTTCTCCGGTCTCAAGGCGAATCTCGACCTCGACCGTCCCGCTGCCGAGCGGTCGACAGTTAATCGTCCCGGTCGGTTTTGTCACCGTGACGGCGGACGGACCACAGGACCGTTTGGCGACCATGACGTGTGATTCGAAGCGGATCGCCAAAATATCGAGCGCCAGTCGGTCGGTCGTTCGTTCCATATCAGTATACCAAAACATCGCTCCGCCGAGTAACCACGTCAACACGATTAACGTCGACATCACAAAGTATCCGCGCGCATGCACATCACGCTCTTCTCGCGGGGGCCGGTCGCGTCGGTCCACCGGATGCGAAAACCCTCTCCTACAGGTTCGACCTGATACGTCTCGATTCCTCTTAAAAATAGTAAATTCCCTCCCTCGTCTCCGACCATGACCAAATTACGATTGATCTGTTTGAGCGTCCACGACCACGTTGTGTCGTCCGGGCGCACGTATGTGCCGATAAGACGTCCCGATTCGACAACGCAATCCCGGCTATCGAAAAGTTTTCGCACGATCAGTTGGGGCGTCGTCGGCACCATGTCACGTGGTTGCTCATAAAACGCCTGGCCGAGTGCCAACAAGTGAACCGTGAGTCCAACGAACAGCGGGATCAACAGCAACGTGAAGCTCACTTCAAGTAACGTGAACCCCCGCTCAAAGCGTCGGGAGACATAGGTCGCCATCACAGATTTCCGTACGTCCGCTCGGTTCGACCGCATCGTGCAACACCTCCCCTTGAAGCCGCTCATAACGCCGAACGGTCGTTTCGAGACGGTCGATCCGTTCCGTCGCGCCCTCGACAAAAGGTGCCACGACCCCGACCCACGCCAGGAGGAGCGCCAGGCTAAGGCAGATTTCCCAAAACGTGATACCTTGCTCATCGCCCTTCAACGCGAAGCACCTCCGGCTCATACGTCCCCATTCTAAACTTCAACGTCACCATCGTCGGTCCCGTATAAAATTTCCACTGCCCTGCATACGTCGCCGCTGTACGTGAGAAGACGATCTCACTTGTGGCCGGGAGGCTCATCTCGACCCCATCGGGTACAACACGCGATGCGATCGGCGTCATCCCACAGGCAATTTGATAGCGCCGTTCTTTTATGTACCACCGTAGACGCGGCACACATGATTCATCGGCGGCAACGTATGGATATTGGCCAACCTCGTTGATATCGCTCACAAGCGCCTCGGTGAAATCAAACAAGGCCAATCGATCCATCGAACGGACGACCGGGGTCGTCATCAACAGCAAGAGCGACAAGATGACGAGGACGGATGCCATCTCGACGAACGTATATCCGTCTTGCCTCATTGTTTTGTCAACGTACCGGTCGTCGGGGCGTACGTGTAGACCATCGATTGACAACTATACTCGAGCGGACTCTCCGTCGAGGCCCGTTCGATGACCGCCAACGTCTCCGGATAGGATTTGTGTTCCGCATAATACAAGTTGATTTCCGACTCGACAATGCGCACACTCCCCTCACAACTGACACTATCTGCCCGGGATTTCCCGTCTGACATCGAGGGAACGAGCAGTAACAGTAAGACCGAGATGATGAGTAAGACGGCAGCCATTTCGACGAGCGTGAACCCTTGTTCTGATTTGAATCGTGTCATGTTGTTGTTCCTCCTTGTTATAGTTGGGCCATGATCAATTTGACCGGCAAATAAATCGTGTAAAAAATCATTGTCACCATCATCGTCAAAAATCCGTATAATACCGGCTCGGCCTTGGTGATTAGTTGTTTCCAATACAATTCCATCTCTTCAAACACGAGATCACGATGCAACGTCATGATCGACCCCAGCTCACCACTCACCGTACCGACGCCGAAGAGACTGACGACCTCATGCTCGAGCAACCGTTCTTGCCGGGCCGCCTCTTCGAGTTCAAGACCGTCCGACATACGCTCATGGATCCGTCTCGCGATGGCCGCGACTTCCCCGTCACCCCGAGACAAACGCTCGATGATATGACGGACCGAACCTTGCCCTTCACTTAAGAGCGAGAGCTCACTGACGAACAAATACGTGACGTACAGCCGCCTGCCCCGTTCGACGACACGTAGCGGCACGAGCCGACCGCGTCTCCCGTTCCAGTAGAGGGCCGCCCCGGTCACGAGCAAGCCGATGAATAGACCCGGGAAAAACCAACGGGACAACAGAATTGCGTTTACCCCATCTAGCGCCTCGACGTCCACCATCGACAGCAATTTCGGGAAAATATAGAGCGCATAAATCGCCCCGAGTCCGAGCAGCATCGTCAAAATCACGAGCGGATACCGCGCTAGCTGCTTGAGCTCTTGCTGCAGGTTTCGGCGCATCGTCGACAAGACGAGCACTTGCTCGAGCCCTTCTAAAAAGTGATGGCCCCGCTCCGCCGTGACGAGCATCTCACGCATTCTTGGGTCGGTGACGAGTCCCGAGAACACTTCGGCGAGCGGCCGACCTTGCTCGAGTTGAAGCCGCATGTCCCGAATCACTTGTTTTGCTCTGCCTCGTTCATGAAGCTCAAGTGTTTCGAACGTCTTTTTCAATCCGACACCACGGGCCTGCAGCCTGAGAAAGCGACGGATCGTGAATAAGTCTTTACTCATCTGGTCTCGGACCATGAACAGCTTACCTCCTCTTCGCGGTGCAGGATGCACCAATGACGGGCGACCTCCATCTTGCCGACGAGCTGTTCGAGCCGATGTTCGCCGTCCTCGACACTCGCCGTATGGAACGTCGCGATCGTCAAATGGCCACTGAGCGCCGCGTCGTGTGCCACCCGCAACTCCTCGCTCGTTCGGATCTCTCCGATGACGATGACGTCTGGGTCGGCCCGAAGTGTCTCTTTCAATAGACTGCGATGGTCAAGTCCCGCTTTCGGATTGACCTCGAGTTGAATCACTCCCGGCACCTGCTTCTCCGGAGGGTTCTCGATCGTCACGATTCGGCGGCCGCCCAAACTTTGCAAAAATGCGTAGAGGACCGTCGTCTTACCTGCCCCCGTCGCGCCGCCAATCAATAACAATCCTTGCCGGAGCATAGCCAACTTCAAAAAGCGGTTCACATCCTCATCGTCTAGCAACTCGGACAACTGAAACGAGGCGTTCGGAAGTCGCCACGACATAAGCGTATGGTCGAATGAAGGTAAAAACGTGACCCGGATCGCGTCCTCCGTCCCGACGTACATACCAGACTGAGGCACGCGATGATCCGTTTCCGTTAGCGAGCACCAATATTTCATATGTAACGTCAACCGTTCGTAGTCAAAGCGTGTCATCGACTCCAGTCGATGCAAGAGCGTCCCGTGGCGAACTTGAATCATCACCTCGTCTCCGTATGGCATAAAATGGACATCGCTCGCATTCAAATTTCGCGCCGCTCCCACGACACGCTCGATCACTCGTTTCATCTCCACCACCTCAATAAGAGCATAAAAAAAAGCCCACTCCTTGGAAAGTGGACTTCTGTCAGGATACGTTTGCAGTTGTTGATTCGAAACGACGGGCATACGCCTCGATTGTGGCTTTGTCATAGCCGACAATGACTTCGTTGCCATCCGTCAAGATTGGACGTTTCAATAGTTTCGGGTTGTCGCTCATCAATTTGAGCAATTCACTTAGCTTCAAATCTTCGACGTCGATGTCGAGTTGTTTGAACGCCTGACTTCTCGTCGCAAGAAGCGAGTCGACACCGTTTTCACTGAGCGCTAACAGCGTCATCAACTCATCTACCGTCGGGGCGTTCCGGAAGATATGGCGCTCGCTCACCTCGAGGTGTTGCTCTTGTAAAAACGCTTTCGTCTTACGGCATGAGGTACAGCTCGGATACGTATAGAACATCAATTCATTTGCCATTTTAATACCTCCTTTGAAGTTGAGAACCAATTCGTTCGATATGTGTAAATCGATTATACAACCTTATACCCGTTTTGTACATAGTTTGTACAAGTTTTTTTATTTTTTTGTACAAGTTTGTACAACCTAATTATTTCACATATTTTTCACGATTATTTTGCTCAATTCACACGTTTCCATAGCATTTTTCTGAATGTGTTGGTAAAATAGTGAATGAGAATGGAATAATGCACGTATGGGGGGATTAACATGGCGAGAATGTTCCGTGTCCTAGGCTTTTGGACTGGGTTGATCGCGGCGCTTGCTTTCGTAGGCGCACTCGGTGGAGATCAAAGCAGTAGCGAACATAGTGGTGACTTCGTCGTAATGGGTCTTGTCTTTTTAGCTCAAACTATTTTCTTCGTCGCACTAGGCTACTTGAAACTCACTGAAAAAACGTATGTATACGTGTTCGGCGCGTATTTGACTGTCTTCTTCGTTGTCTTCACGTATTGGAGTAACTTCCAAATGTAAAAAAAGATTGTCTCCTCGTGAGACAATCTTTTTTTGATTCATCGCTCGAAAAATGGATTCGTCCGAATTTCGGCCTCGAGCGTCGTCTTCGGCCCGTGTCCAGAATAGAGCACGGTCTCGCCTGGTAACAGCTGTCGCATCCGATCGATCGATCCGAGCAAAGTGGCCTGGTCGCCACCGTATAAATCGGTCCGTCCGACCGACTGTTTGAAAATCAAATCCCCACAGAAGGCGATGCGTTCAGTCGGGATGTGGAGCGTGACGCTGCCCGGCGAATGACCAGGCGTGTGATGCAACTCAATCGTGAAGGCACCGATTTCGAGCGTTTTACCTTGATAGACCCGTTCGGCTGGACGCATCGATGCGCTCGGCAGATGGAACTTCGCCGCCCCGTTCTTCTCGTCGTCCATCAGCCACGTCCGTTCCGCTTCATGGACGTACACCGGTACGGCGTAACGATCACGAAGGGCATCGATGCCACCGATATGATCGAAATGGGCGTGTGTCAACAAGATGGCGTTCAAGCCACCGAAGCGTTCGACCGCCTCAAAGAATTTCGGATCGTCCGTACCTGGGTCGACGATGAGGACCGTCCCGTCTTTCTCGAGCACGTATCCGTTCTCTTGGGCCAAGCCCGATGTGATTTTTACAATATTCATTCAGAACACCTCCACATCCCATTCTAATCGATATTGTGGCAAAATTGTAGCGGAGGCTTTCTTTGCTCGACAGCGTGTACATTATCGGATAAAATAATAATGATATTTCAGTGAAATTTTTATGAATTTCATGACGTATAATAAAGGGGGAACTCGTCATGCATTTGTATGAACCATTTGGATGGATCTCGCTCATCGTTGCACTCGTTGCAATCTGGGGAATGGCCCGTTCGTTTAAGAAACGCCAATTCTTTCCACTGGCTTTCGCCGCGGTCACTGTACTCGTATTTGGATTCTTCGGCGTCGCGACATTGATTTACGGTGGAATCCCAGGCTAATGAGCATGAAGACGACCTCGGTCGTCTTTTTTTGTATAACAAACAGCGCCATCCCGGCTTAGCCGGGATGGCGCTGTTTGTTACTGTTCGGTCTGTTCTTTAAAACGAAGCAGATCCGAATAAATCAAGTCATCATTCATTTGGAGAATCTTCTCTGCTTCTTCACTATCCGGTCCACAAAGTGAAACGTCCTCAACGACTTCACCACTCGAGGCGTCATAGCATGTCGATTGCGTCCAGACATACTCCTCAGTGATAACGGTGCCGTCACGGAAGATGGCGCGGCTCGTCCGGTCTTCCGATAACAAGTCGCTACCGAATCCGACCGTGTCCGACGTGTCGATTCCGAGCAAGTGAAGGATCGTCGGTTTCATGTCGACATGACTGCCGATCGTGTCATGTACTTCGCCCTTGGCTTGTCCTGGTAAGTGGACCGCGAACGGGACCGCTTGGAGCTTGGCGACGTCGTATGGCGTCAACTCGTCTTTCCCGAGCAGGTCGGCCATCGCGTCGTTATGGTTCGTCGAGATGCCATAATGGTCACCGTAGACGACGAAGATCGTGTCATCCCACATACCGTTCGCCTTCAACTCATCGATGAACAACCCGAGCGCGTAATCCTGATACGCGAGCGCCTGCGGGAAGTTGTTGAGCGTCGTCGAGTTCGTCTCGAATTTCGGGACGAGCTCATAGTCTTCGCTCGGCATCGTGTACGGGAAGTGGTTCGTGAGCGTGATGAACTTCGCGTAGAACGGCTCCGGCAACTCTTCGAGCATCGGGATCGACTGTTCGAAGAAACTGTCGTCGAGAAGTCCCCACTCCGTCATATCCTCGGGGTTCCCGAGGTCATAACTTTTCTCGTCGAAGAATTGATCGACGCCGATATTTTTATACATCAAGTCCCGGTTCCAGAACGACTTGTTGTTGGCGTGGAACACGGCCGAGTAGTAGTTGTCTTCCTTGATCAATTCAGGAAGCGCCTGATACTCGTTGTCGGAGTTCGTGAAGTAGACGGCACCGCGCGGGAGGCCGTAGAGCGAGTTATCGAGTGCGAACTCGGCGTCTGACGTCTTCCCTTGTCCGACCGTATGGTAATAATTCGGCCAGTAGTGTGACTCTTCGATCAATTTGTTCAAGTTCGGCGTGATGTATTCTCCGTTCGAGGCCTTCATGTTGTGCGTGAAGTTTTGGGCCGACTCGAACGAGACGACGATCACATTTTTGCCTTTATATTTCCCGAAGTAGTCCGGGTTCGGTGCCGCGTAATGTTGACGGGTATATTGCTCAACTTTCGCCAGTTCCGATCCATCGGCCATCGCTTTCTGGGCCGATGTCTTCGTTTGAAGCATCGCGTCATAGACGTGGAAGTTGAACGTCCCAATATTTTTGACCAACAGCTCCCGGTCGAACGAACGTGTCAATAGTTCAGGGCGTTCCGTTTCGGCGAGGGATAAGTTGAACAAGAAAACGACGACCGCTGTTGCGAACGTCACGAGCGCTCTCTGATGAGAGGCCGCCGTCGCCTTCGCATTGATGCGTCGTAAGATGAACGGCAAGGCGAGCACATCCCCGAGGATGATCAAGTCCTTCCATTCCAACAATGAGGTGAACGAGGTCGACAACGTCTCCATGTTCGAAGGTTGCAAGATGACCGGCATCGTCAAGTAGTCGGTGAACTCGCGGTAATAGACGGCGTCAGCGAACAAGATGAATGACGCCGCGGCATAGAGCATGTACAATACCCACTTCTGCTTATTTCCTTTAAAGAAGAAACTAAAGGCGAATAAGAATAGTGTGGAGCTGATCGGGCTGATCAGCAAGATGAATGCCTGGGCGGTGTTTTCAATCGGGATATTGAAGAAAAATTGGTAAACTACGTACGTCTTCGTCCAAAGTAATAGCGTGAAAATCCAAAATAACCGATATTCTTGAAACGAAGCGCGGACCGTATCATTCAGTCGCATAGTAAGCTTCGAAAAGCTCTGAGATGACTTCATCTGACGGCCTCCTCCTCTGTTCAACGGGCGACGAGATCAAACGAACTCGCTCCCCCTATTTTTTTATAAGTTCAATTGGCTTGTTATCCATTTCACGTACGATAACAGTCCGGTATCAAGTCCAAATCTTACCCCTTTTTTAACAAAAAATCAACTCTGTCATTACAAATTTTACATTATCCCATACCCGTTCCATATGAAAAACACGCCTGCGTCAAGACGCAGACGTGCATGGACAATTATTAGACACGGGTTGGCAAGAAATGTTTGCGAGCGAGCCAAGCACACCCGATGACACCGGCGTCGTTCTCGAGTTCCGCAATTTTGAACGTGGTCGAGGCGTAGACGCGTTCGAGGGCGAACCGTTTGAACTGCTCATCGAGCGGTTCAAGGAGCGCTTCACGCGCTTTCGAGACCCCTCCTCCGATGACGATCATCTTTGGATTCAACGTGTTGGCGATATTTGAAATCGTTAGGCCGAGATATTCGGTCATCTCTTCGACGACTTCTGTGGCGACGGGATCATTCGCCTTGAACGCTTCAAACACGTCACGTGCCGTCACTTCTTTCAACTCGTTCAACGACGTCGTCCGATTTTTTCGTTTTTGGAGTGCCAAGCGGGCGACACCTGTCGCCGAAGCGATCGTCTCGATGCAACCTTTGCGTCCGCAACCGCACATCACGGCTTTCGACTCGTCACGTTCAACAGTGATGTGACCAATCTCCCCAGCCATCCCTGCTGCCCCGTGGACGATGTTCCCATTCGTGATGACACCGCCACCGACGCCCGTGCCGAGTGTAATGGCAAGGAGTTCTGACGCGCCTTCACCGGCACCTTTCCACATCTCACCGAGTGCGGCGGAGTTCGCGTCGTTCTCTAGGACGGCCGGCAATCCCACGGCTTTCTCAAACTCGCTGACGAGCGCAAAGTTTTTCCAACCGATGTTCGGCGAGTATTCGACGACACCCTCGGAGAAGTTGATGAATCCAGGTGCCCCGATTCCCGCACCGGCGAACTCCTCTTTCGCTTTGCCCGATTTTTCTAGATAAGCCTCGAATGAAGCAGCGATGTCAGTCGGAATATGTACCCCGTTTTCTCGAATGTCCGTCGTGATCTCCCATTTGTCAGAAATGATCCCGTTCATATCTAAGACGGCCATTTTCACCGTCGTCCCACCAATGTCGATTCCTAATAACCACTTCATCTGTTCCACTCCTCATCTCGATTAAATCGCTTTCATCCCATAGTTTACACTATTAAACCCCTAGTGCAAACCTTTGCACTAGGGGTTTTTCTGTCAATCTATTGAATTTTTCAATTCATGCGTTAAAATGATCTTGGCCGTGTCATACTCTCGTTGTTCAATCATCCCGCCGGCATGCAACTCGTCGAGTTCCATCATCATGAGGCCAATCTCGGCATCGCGTTCGCCGATATAAATGATCGTCCCGAATGATTTCAAGAATTGTTGGACATCATAAAAATTTCTCATCGTCCGTCTCCCATCGTCGTGAGCACATAACGATAGAGCAGTTCCCGTGTCGCTTCGAGCGATTTTGTATGCGTCCGCTCATAGCTATGGCTCGACTCAATGCCTGGTCCGAGGAGTGCATGGCGTACATCGTAGCCGGCACTGATTGCTGCCGAGGCATCGGATCCATAATACGGATAAATATCGACTTTATGGGCGATACCGTGTTCCCGGCACAACGCGGTGAACTGACGGCGTAATCCAAGATCGTACGGACCTGATGAATCTTTCGCGCAGATTGAAACCGTATATTCGTCCGAGTGCTGGCCGTCCCCGAGCGCTCCCATATCGACGGCGATATATTCGGTCACCGCTTCCGGGATCCCGGCGTTGCCCCCGAACCCGACCTCTTCATAGTTGGAGATCAAGTAATGGACCGGATGTGGCAAGTCGGCGCCGACGAGGTCTTTTGCCAAGTCGAGCAAAATGGCGACGGACGCCTTGTCGTCGAGGTGTCGAGATTTGATATAACCCGCGTTCGTCTGGCGAAAGCGTGGATCGAACGAGACAAAGTCCCCGACCTCGATGCCTAGGGCACGCACGTCTTCAGCCGAATGAACGTCAGCGTCCAGTCGTACCTCGATATTTGATGCCGTCCGTTCGGCACTGTTCGTGTCTTTATACACATGGACGCTTGATTGATGGATAAGAATCGTTCCTTCGACAGGTTCACCCGCCTCCGCATGGACCAAACAGTTCTCCCCTTCAATGGCGGTCCAGGCGTAGCCGCCGACTTGTGTCAACCGTAGACGGCCACTCGGCAAAATCTCTTTCACCATCGCCCCGAGCGTGTCGACGTGAGCCGTCAACAGGCGCGCCCGATTCGATTTCCCGTCAAACGTCGCAAGGAGCGCTCCTTTATTCAAGCGTTTCGTGGCGACGCCGAGATTCGTGAGTTCTTGCTCCACGAAGCCGATCGCCTCATCCGTCATGCCGGACGGACTCGGAATTTCAACCAGTTGCTTCAACGTATTAATCATATCCTTACTCCTTTGTCATCGATTATAGCCGAACCAGAATAACGCTCCAGATGCCACGAGTACGATCACCGCAAACAACAGGCGGCGCTTCTTCGTATGCTCATCCGGCAAGCCGACCACTCCCGCCATCAGAAAGCCCCCGACCAGCCCCCCCGCATGTGCGGAATGGTCCAAACTAGCGCCAAGGACGAAAGCGAGTCCTACGTTTAATCCTAACATAATAAACAGCGGCGGACCGAGCGTCTTCATAAATAAGGAACGGTCTCGGAGGCCAAAATAGAGGAGTGCCCCGACGAGCCCGAACAGCGCCCCCGAGGCCCCGGCCGATATGGCTTCACTGAACGCGTAAGAGGCGACTGTGGCGATGACGCCGGCTAACAAATAAATGGTGACGAAGCGTGACGAACCGTACATCCGTTCAACGAGCGGACCGAGCGACCAAAGTGCGAACATATTGATTGCGAAATGGAACCAGCCGATATGGAGAAACATCGGTGTGACCAGGCGCCACCATTCCCCTTCGTCGATGAGTGGATTCACTTTCGCCCCGAAGCGGATGAGCGTATTCGGGTCGAGCGTCGACCCGATCGATTCGGCGAACCACATGACAAGAAACGTCACGAACATGAGTCCATAGACGAATTGTGGTTTCCCGAAGGAGAACCGTTGCTTTAGTTCGTTCTTCCGTTGTTGATCGAGCGCGACAGCCCGTGGTCGGTACGACTCTTCTGTTTGCCCACACGGTCTCATGCCGAGCTTCACTTTCGCCGCAATCGGGAACGTGAGGGACGATAGGCGCTCCTCATCGACAAGCGGATCGCCGTAAATGTGGACGTGTAACTTCTCACGACCGATGCGGGCCAATCGAAACGAGTTCATGACCGCCTCGACGTCCATGCCGACATGGTTCGCCCAGGCTTTGTCCGTCCGTATGTAGAGGTGATAGACGTCCCCCGCTTTCGTGTCGAACAATAAAAGTGCCCGCGACGGCTCTAAGACGCCCTCGATGCGTCCTCCTGCTTCGACGGCACGATATACGTCTTCCCAAAAACAAGCTGGCTCTGACATCGATGGTCACCTCCTTCTATACTTTTATTTTAAAGGAAATTATAGTTGGCGACAAAAGAGAGCCTCTATGCAACGTGTCGAGAAGAGCGGATGACAAAAAAACCGTAGCCGCGTTAGCCGGCTACGGTGATGAGCGAAGGATTGCTCGGTTTTACAAGACAGGTTGCATCGTTTTCAAGAGTACTTCTGCCGAATGATGCATCTTTTGTTTTTCTTCTTCTGATAACTCGATTTCCACGACTTGACGGACACCTTGACGGTTGATGATCGCTGGTACACCGATGTGGATGTCGTTCAAACCGTACTCACCGTCCAAGTGCGCGCCGACCGTCAATAACGTGTTCTCGTTGCGAAGCACGGCTTTGACAAGACGAAGGAGACCAAGACCGATGGCGTAGTACGTCGCCCCTTTACGTTCGATGATATGGTAGGCTGCGTCACGAACGTTGACGTAGATATCTTCGAGGTCTTCCCATGTGTACTCGTCATTCTCTTCAAGCAACTGTTCGACCGATTTTCCGTAAATACGGGCGTTGCTCCATGCCGCGAACTCTGTGTCACCATGCTCGCCCATAATGTAAGCGTGGCAGTTACGTGGATCGACGTTGAAGTAATCACCGAGCATGTAGCGAAGACGTGACGTATCGAGTACCGTTCCTGAACCGAACACCCGATGCTTCGGTAATCCTGAATATTTCCAAGCCAAGTGGGTCATGATGTCGACCGGGTTTGAGGCGATGATGATGATGCCATCAAAACCAGATGCCATGATGTCCCCAATCATCGACTTCATGATTTTGGCGTTCTTTTCGACGAGGTCGAGACGTGTTTCACCTGGTTTTTGCGGTGCGCCGGCAGTGATGACGACGATATCTGCTGCACCACAGTCTGTGTAGTCTCCTGCCCAGACGCGCATCGGTGAAGAGGCGAACGAGACACCGTGATTCAAGTCCATTGCTTCCCCTTCAGCCTTCGATTTGTTGATATCGATGATCACAAGTTCCTCACAGAGACTAGCTGTCGTCAATTGGTAAGCAAAGCTGGCACCGACCGCTCCGGCCCCGACGAGCGCGACGCGTGTTACTTTAGCATGATTTAATGTTTCCATATTGATTCTCCACCCTTCGAACAATCTGTTTCATGTTTTTGTTTTGTCTGTTACATAAAGATTGTAACATCATTCACAAATACTCACTACAAGGGAAACCGTTTTCAGTTTGGCAATATTGTGACAATATTCACATTCATTTGAAACATCTTCACTGACTGTACTACCCTCATCGCAGCAAGAGGAAACTAATCGCCGCCGCCGAGGCGATCGCCAAAAAGTTGATGGCGTCATTGCCGAGAAAGCTCCAGCCTGAAACGTAAGTCGTCGGCTCGTGATGATGGACTTTCTTCTCGGTCAGCTTACCGCATACACGACAACGAAACTTGCGTTGAACTGTCGCCCCAAGGAGAGTGTCGACAACGCTTCCGGTCAACCCGAGAACAATCAACAAGCCGGCGAACCGTAAGCTGATATCGATAAATGGCAACGAAGCGACGATAATGACCGTTGCCCCCGCGACCGACATGAACGTCCCGAACGGAGACACCCCGCCACTCGTTCCCGGTTCCACTTCGCGGAACGTCAAAATGGAGCGCGGTTTTTGTTTGGCGAGCACCCCGAACTCGGAGCCCCATGTGTCGCTCGTCGCCGCCGCAATCGAAGCGATGTACGCGAATAACCAGGCATCGTTCGGTGTAAGCAACATGCCGAGCGCCGTCGCCATCCCGATACCACCGTTGGCGAGCACTTGAGCGAAGTCACGAGGTCCCGATTTTTCAACGATTTCATCGACAGGCTCTTTGTCGCGGGAACGGTATTTCGAGGCGAGCGATGACGTCGAAAAGAAGACACCGAGCAAATAGAGCCCGAACCAACCAAATCCGTACCCAATGACCGTACCCGTCACGACCGTCAAGACAGCCCCAGAACGGGTCAGTGAGCGCAGACGATAGCCGGCGAAGGCTACCAGACAAGTTACGAGAAAGATGGCGAGCATAGAACCGTTTCCCTTTCCGTCACGATAAAGTCGACAGGAATGTCGTGTGGCTCGACCGGGATGTCATCGAGCAGTTGGACGTCATAGGCTAACGAGATGGTGACACCTTCATACGTCGCTAAAAAACGGTCGTAATACCCCCCACCCCAGCCAATCCGATACCCGGACCGGTCAAAGACACGTCCCGGGACGATACAGACGTCAATCGTCCGCGTCGTCGCGGCCGTCGTCGGCTCTAAAATACCCATGACGCCCGGCTCAAGGTCTTCGAACGAATGAATTTCATGGAACGTAAGTCCCTGTTTTGTAACTTTCGGCACGAACACCGATTTTCCTGCCTGCCAAGCTAAGCGAATGAGTGGCAACGTATCAATCTCCAAATCGAGGGCGAGCGTGACGGCCACCGTGTCTGCCTCTCGCCACGCTTTCAGTTCGGTCAATGTATGTATGATGACGCGGTCCCGGTCCGGTCGGTCGTCGAGTTCACGGATTTGACGATGTACATTTTGCCGGAGTAGTTTCTTTTCAATCACTTCAATTCCCCCTTGTTCAAAAAAAGGCCGCCACATGAGTGACGGCCAGTCTCATTATTTCACTTCGCGGTAAAGCGTGTGACGACGGAGACGTGGGTTGTATTTGCGCAATTCGAGGCGCTCTGGGTTGTTACGTTTGTTTTTCTTCGTGATGTACGTGCGATCGCCTGTTTCTGTGCAAGCTAGTGTGATTTTAACGCGCATTTCTTTCACTCCCATCTTACTGATGTTGTATCAAGTGCTTTTGCTTTACAGTCTAAGCATACTCAATTATCCTACCAAGTTTTATTTGAAAAAGCAAGGTTATTTCGTGTTCTTTTTCAAACGTTTCTGCCCGTATGGCGAAGCATCGAGCGGCAGGCAGGTTTTTACGTTATCGCCAATCGGATAGCGCATTCCGACTTCCTCGGTCGACAGTTGTTCGCAAATAAAGACCGTATCGGCTTCAGCGAGGAGGCTGCTCTCGATTCGATGGATTGCGTCGAACAGTCCGCCGTGTCCATGCGGATTGCGAGTCGTTTCAAATGACAACATAGTTGAGTATAACGGAACTTGTAGTGCTTTCGCAAGTGAACGTGCCGCTGTAATCGTCATCCAATCGAATTGATGGATCGCTTTGAAGGTGACTTTCGAGACAAGCTCATGTGCAAGTTTGACGTAGGCCACGTTTTGAGCCGCAACTTGGTTCATCACATGCTCCAAGAACGGGCTCGTCAGGCGAACGCGGTACACGTGAACACGGTTGTGGCGTTCATATTCCGGCAACCCTTCTTTGAACGGTGTCAAGACGTACACTGTCTCCCCGTCCGCTGCTCGTGCCTCGACCTCGTCGATGACGCGACGACCGAGGTCCCCGACGACGTTGCCTGTATATTCAGGCGTCAAGACGAGGATTGCCTCGTCCTCTTGGCCACGCTCCGTAGTCACATAATAGTCGTGTGGCGACAAGAACGTGTCGATGTCGATGTCCACATCGTCAAGGAACGGATACGCGCGATAATGTTCAGCGAGCAACTCGTCCGATAGCTTGTCTTGATAAAGTGCCGTCTCGAGCTCGGCGAACAATCGCGTATGCTCGCGGAACCGTTCTGCCGCATATTGGGCCGTAGTCTGCCCGTCGAGGATAAACGCCCAGTCACTCGACACAGCGAGTACGTAATGGCGAATGAGTTGGATCAGTGTCCGGTCGACGAGTGGCGACTTGTGGCGATAGTCGGCCACGTCTTTGACGAGTTGCGTCTCCATCATGTGTAAGTGACGTAGCATCCATTCGTTACGTTCGTTGATCCAGACGTCGCCGTACCCTTTACGTCCCCACGTGTTCATCGATACGTGGACCGTCTCGAGGTCTTGGAAGTGACGCTCGAGGAACAAGGCTGGCGTGATTGTCTCGATGCCAAACTCTTCGAGCCGTTCGGCGACTTTCCCGAGGAACTCGGGTCCTTCAAACCACCAGTGTCCGAACAGCTCAGCATCGAACGGTGCCGTCACGAGGAACGGCGGGAACATCTGTCCACCGTGGGCCTCGAGATGCCCTTCGAGCGTCTGTGCGAAATCGAGGGCGTGGTTGTCGATTTGATGTTCGGCCCAGGCGCGGACATAATAGTCTTTCTCATCCGAGTCGCCCGTGATGCGGTGCATCTTCAAGCCCGTATCGAAGCGAATTCCTTCCGGATGCATGAACTTTTCAATATACTCCCAGTCGCGATCGTAGGCGAGGTCACGATAAAACTCGCGATAGTCCGGATGGCCCGGATACCCGATCATCGAGCTCCAGATTTTTCCGGAGATGATTTGGTCACGCGGGAACAAGGCGACGCCATGTGGCGAGTAGACCGGAGCGCCAATGCCTTTCTCCGGCGTCGGATCAGCTTCGAGCAAGGCGTGCTCATCGACGAACGTATAGCGAATCCCTTCTTCATAAAGGATACGGTCGACACCTGGTGTGTAGGCGCATTCCGGTAACCAAATGCCGGTCGGACGGAACCCGTAATGACGTTCGAAACAGTTCAGTCCCGTCCGGATTTCAGCGCGAGCCGCCTGCTCAGTGAACAAGTGTGGGTTGAAGCCGTGCGTCGCCGTACACGTGACCATATCGATGAACCCTTGCTCACGATATGTACGGAACGCATGGTTCAAGTTCTTTTCCCAATGCAGGAACGTTGTTTTCAAATCGTTGTAGCGCCCGCGATAAAAATGGAGCGTCTCAACTTCCTGTTCGCTCCGTCCTTCGGCGAGCTCGATCTCAATCAATTCGAGCATCTCATCTAAATGTTCCACGTAACGGTCCTGGACGAGCGGGTCGGCGAGCATCTCGACGACGGGCGGTGAGATGCTGACCGTCCAATGGAGCGGTTTTTGTAGACGGTCGACTTGCCAAAGAATCGGGATATATGTCTCGGAGATGGCTTCATACACCCATCTCTCTTCTAGGCGGTGTTTCTCTTCATGTCTTACGTACGGAAGGTGGGCATGAAGGACGAGTGAAAAATAACCTGGTTTCATCTAAAAAATCCTCCTCAGCGCACGAATCGATATGCGGAATATTTTGGTAACGTGTCGAGTAGTTCAGGAGCCTCGACTTCCCCGTATTGCCAGCGTCGCACCGGTTCGGCGAAACGACCGTGCCCGGCCGGCTCTGCCCGTGGCGTATCAATCGGTGACGATGCGAGCAACGGCAGGAATTCCCCTTCCATCGTCCGAATCCCAAACTCAAAGACGTATGTCGTATTCGGGTCGAGCGGACGGACGAACCAACTGTTCGTCATCTCCGGCAATTCGAACGTATACGCCCGGTTCGCATGCCCGCTCGCGTAATCAAGCAATGTGATGTCAAGGATGCGGAACGCTTTCGGCAAGTCTTCCCACGGACGCATAAATTGCATCGAGAGCGTCTCTTTGACGCTGTCCGACACTTCCCAGAAGACGTAGACGGCGTTCGGTGATTGGACGACCGCATGCATCAAATCTTGATCGTAGCGGTCCGGGAGCTTCCAGAACCCTTCTGGACCTTTGTCAAGAAGCGGTGATTGGGCAGGCTCCTCGTGTTGCAGCGTCGAAGCGACCTGCTTCACAGACGAGGCGGGTACTTGCTTCGATTTAGATGTCATTGCTTTCTTCCCTTCAGTCTTTCGTTTTGGTGCGGCTACCGGCTTCGCCGGCTCCCCGTGTTGGGAACGCCATTTACGCCAAGCGTATTGAACTTTCCCGATTGGCATATCTAATTGTTCTGCAATCTGTTTTAACGTCAGTCCTTGTTGTTTCAAGGAAACGATTTTCTCTTCCATATATGTGTGGCTCCCTTCCTAAAAAAAATCCATGTGTTCTACTATTCGCTCCTTATCCGTGAATTCCTGCACAAAAAAAGTAAAGAACAACTGGTCTGTTGTTCTTTACCACTCTTGTCACTGATTTAAATCATAATGTTTCCCTTTTTCAAGGAAAATGAGATGTTCTCCGAAATTGGTCACGTGATCACCCATCCGTTCTAAATAACGGGCGATGTTCGAAAACTCATACACGTCGTTCGTCCCAACCGTCATGTTCGGAACGAATCCCATGTATTGTTTGATTGTCTGTAAGTTCAAATCATCGATGACTTTATCCATCTCATTCAATTCACGCACCCGGCTGACCTCACCCTTCCGGTAAGCGCGCGTCGCGAGCTCGAGCATGTCGATCAACTGCTCGGCCATCTGTTTGAGCGGTTTGATGTCGAGGACGTACGGGACGTGCTCGATACGGCCGACGGCTTTGGCGATGTTCGTCGCATAGTCCGCAATCCGCTCAAGGTCCGTCGCCGATTTCATCGTCACGATCAAGCGGCGGAGGTCGGTTGCGACCGGTTGCTGTTTCGCGATCAATAGAATGGCCTCGTCGTTGATTTCGAGCTCGAGGTCGTCAAGCTCATTATCGTTGTCGATGACCGTCTGGGCGAGCTCGAGGTCACGTTTCTCGAGCACCTCGATGGCGGTCGCCGTTTGGCGCATCGTCAAGTTTGCCAAGCGAACGACTTTATCTTCTAATTCGTTTAACTTCATATCAAAGAATGTGCGATTTTGTGCCATGATTGTCTCCCCTTCTTAACCAAACCGGCCAGAAATATAATCTTCAGTCCGTTTATCAGTTGGATTCGAGAAGATTTTGTCGGTCGCATCGAACTCGACAACTTCTCCGTTCAAGAAGAACGCCGTCTTATCCGATACACGAGCCGCTTGTTGCATGTTGTGTGTGACGATGATGATCGAGTACTGCTCTTTCAACTCTTGGACGAGCTCTTCGACTTTAAGCGTCGAAATCGGGTCAAGCGCTGACGTCGGTTCATCCATGAGGATGACGTCCGGTTCGATGGCGAGCGTACGCGCGATACAGAGACGTTGTTGTTGACCACCCGAGAGGCCATAGGCGTTCTCGTTCAAACGATCTTTCACTTCATCCCAGATCGCCGCGCCGCGAAGCGAACGTTCGACAATTTCATCGAGCACTTTCTTGTTTTTGATTCCGTGTGTGCGCGGCCCGTATGCCACGTTGTCATACACTGATTTCGGGAACGGGTTCGGCTGTTGGAATACCATACCGACCGACGTCCGAAGATCTTCGACCCGATAGTCGCGGTCAAAGATGTTGCGGCCGTGATAAAGAATCTCACCGTTCGTACGCACCGAAGGCACGAGCTCGACCATCCGGTTCAACGTCTTGATGAACGTCGACTTCCCGCAACCCGACGGACCGATGATGGCCGTCACTTCGTTTTGCTTGATGTCGAGATTGACGTCAATCAACGCCTGATCGTCACCATACCATAAGTTCAAGTTGTTCACGACATAGGCACTGTCTTTCTGCATCACCGTTTCGTTCGGTTGGGTCGTCGTTGTATTCACTTCATGATCTCCTTTGAGTTCTTTTTGTTTCATCATCTCGAAAGTCCTCCTCGTTTACTGCTACGACTTAATGTCGGTTCGTATATTTGTTACGGATATAGATGGCGGCCGAGTTCATGATGATCAACATCGTCATCAAAACGATGATACCGGCAGCGGCCAAGTTTTGGAATTCCGCTTGCGGACGGCTCGTCCAGTTATAGATTTGAATCGGGAGCGCTGTGAAGTCCGAGAACACGCTGCTCGGCGTCGTCGAAATAAACGTCGCCGCTCCGACCATGATCAATGGAGCCGTCTCGCCAATCGCACGTGATACGGCCAAGATGATCCCTGTGATAATCCCTGGAATCGCCGACGGCAAGACGACGTTGAACGTCGTCTGCCATTTCGAGGCTCCGAGCGCGAGCGATGCGTGACGCAACTCCATTTTGACCGAGCGGAGCGCTTCTTGCGACGCGACGATGACAATCGGTAGACTCATCAGTCCGAGCGTCAAGGCTCCGGCCATAATCGAATTCCCGAGTTCCATGACACGTACAAAAATGGTCAATCCGAGCAAACCGAACACGATTGACGGCACGCCGGCCAAGTTCGAAATGTTCACTTCGATAAACGACGTGATGCGGTTCTTCGGTGCGTACTCTTCAAGATAAATCGCGGCACCGACACCGATGACAAACACCATCGGGACGATGAGAAGCATCAACCAAAACGTCCCAATCAAGGCAGGGTACAGCCCGGCCTGTTCAGGACGACGGGATGGGAAGTTGCGGAGAAAATCCAAATTCACCCAGCCGCCACCTTTAGAAACGACGTCATAAATCAACGTCGACAAGACGAGCAGGGCGAAAACGAGCCCCGCTAAGAAGAGATATTTAAAAATCTCATTCAATTGAAGACGGCGTTTGATTCGTTGTGAAACCGAATCACGATCCATCAAGTTCTTCGTATTCTTGAACTCACTGTTCGGCAATGCCATATTAGTACTCCTCTCTGAAGCGGCGCGTCACCCAGTTCGCGAATAGGTTCATCACAAGGGTGAAGACGAACAATAGCGCACCAACCGCATAGATACTGTAGTATTCGATTGTCCCGTATCCTGCATCACCTTTGGCGATTTGGACAATATACGCCGTCATCGTTTGAATCGCGTTGAGCGGGTTGAACTCGAAGTTCGGCTGCGACCCACCAGCGATCGTTACGATCATCGTCTCACCGATGGCACGGCTCATCCCGAGGACGATCGAGGCGATAATCCCTGAGAGCGCGGCTGGCATGACGACTTTGATGGCGACTTCGAGACGTGTCGCGCCAAGACCGAGGGCTCCATCCCGAATCTTTTTCGGTACGGCGCTCATCGAGTCTTCCGAAATAGAAGCGATCATCGGAATAATCATGATTCCGACAACGATCCCCGGGCTGAGTGCGTTATAGATTTGAAGCCCCGGAATCAACGCTTGCAAAATCGGTGTAACGAACGACAAAGCGAAGAATCCGAAGACAATCGTTGGAACGCCAGCGAGCACTTCAAGAATCGGCTTCAAAATGGTGCGGGCACGCTCAGATGCGTACTCGCTCAAATAAATCGCCGATGCCAAACCGAGCGGGACAGCGACAATCATGGCAATGACGGTGATCTGGAGTGTTCCCATGACGAGGGCCCAGACGCCGAACCGTTGATCGGCACTAAGCGGGTACCATTCGGTCGAGCCTAAAAACTCGGCGACCGGTACGCGCTCGAAAAACTTGAACAGTTCAAAACCGAGTGTGAACGCGATGCCGACCGTCGTGACGACCGAAACGAATGCGCTCAAGAATAATAAGAACGGCATGACTTTATCAAACACGTTCGTCGTACTATATTTCTTTTTCTTATTGGCTTCAATCATCTCTCGAATTGACAGCCCTTTGTTTGGTTGATTCATCTCGTGTATCGCTCCCTACCTCTTCATACTAGAAAGCACGGCGAGAAGGCGAGAGCGACTCTCACCTTCTGCCTTCTGCGCTATTACTCGCCAGCGATTTCGTCGATCACTTCAGCGTTCTCATCGTATCGTGCTTGTTCCATACCGACATATCCGACTTCTTCTGAAAGGGCTGCTGCATTTTCATTCAAGAAGCGCGTGTAGTCAGCGACTTGCGGCTTATCTTTCAACGACGCGTTGTTCACGTATGTGTAGATTTCACGTGAGAGCGGGTATGAAAGATCATTGATTGTGTCAGTCGTCGGTTCAATGCCTTCGACGTTCAATGCGCGAAGCGTATCTTTGTTTTCAATGTAATACGCATATCCGAAGAATCCGATCGCACCTTTCGTACCGGCAACACCTGTTACGAGAACGTTATCGTCTTCTGACAATTGTGCGTCTTCGCGGATGTCTGTATCTTCAAGGACTGCTTCGTTGAAGAAGTCATACGTTCCTGAATCTTTACCAGGTGAGAAGAATGAGATTTCTTCATCCGGCCAATCTGAACGGACGTCCTTCCATGTCTTTACGTTCGGATCAGTCCACATTTTGTTCAATTCATCAATCGTGATATCTTGGGCCCAATCATTCTCTGGGTTGACGACGAGCGAGAGACCGTCAAGCGCTACAGCGAGTTGTGTGTACTCAACGCCATTCTTCTCGGCTTCAGCCGCTTCTTCTTCTTTGATTTCACGTGATGCGTTCGAGAAGTCTGTCTCACCAGTGACGAAACGTTTGAATCCGCCACCTGTTCCTGAAACCCCGACCGTCACTTCAACGTCTGGCTGTTCAGCTGAGTATTCTTCCGCTACAGCTTCCATGATTGGGAATACGGTAGACGAACCATCCATGACGACTTTACCTGAAAGTCCTTCACCTTCGGCTGCGCCGTTTCCTTCTTCATTGTTTCCACACGCGGCACCGATGATGGCCACCGAAGTGAGTGAAGCGACTAAAGCTGATTTTTTCATCCAAGACATTTCTGACGTCCTCCTTGAGTTTGCTTTGATTTGTGTTGTAGCTTCCTTGCTCTGTCCTACAATTAACATCCTAATAAACTACTATTAACGAGAAATAAACGGAACGTAAAAGAATTGTAAAGACAAAAAAAGAAGCCACCGAAGTGACTTCTTTACTGGAGCTGTGCTTGGACGTCTTCTAAATCAAAGTACGCCTTCATGATGTCGTGCGCGACACGGGTGTTGATCCCTTCCGCCTCGAGCCCTGGCATGATGATGGCCCAGGCGATTTCCGGGTCATCATACGGCGCCCAGCCGACGTGGTTCGAGTTGAGCGTCTTGATCGGTTCCCCGTTCGCGTTGCGCTTCGCTTGACCATCCGGCCCTTCTGCGATCGCTTGAGCGGTACCGGTCTTACCGGCCGCCGTGATTCCTGTCTGTTGCAGGATACGAGACGTTCCGCTCTCGACCCCTTGTCGGAAGCCTTGGCGCGCCCGTTGAATGAATTCATCACGGATGTCGACTTTATTGAGCGCATTCGGTTGGAACGTGCTGACGACTTGCTTGTTCGACTCGTCGAGCGAACCCGGTTCGATGATTTCTTTCAATAGGTGCGGTTGAATCCGGTAGCCGCCGTTCGCGAGCGTCGACGTATACTGCGCCAATTGAATCGGCGTGTACGAGATGAACTGACCGATCGACATGTCCATGAGGAGCGTGACACGGTCCGGTACACTACGGAATCCGATTGATTCGTACGGGAGGTCGATCCCTGTCTCGATTCCGAGCCCAAACTGTTTGTAGTAATGTTCCATCGTATTGAACGCCTCGGTCACGTTGTCGCCGACGATTTGGCCGGTCGAGTAATAATCGGCGAGCCGCAGGGCAATTTGGAACATATAAATGTTCGATGACAAAGCGAGGGCATCAAGGTCGTTGATGTTCCCCATGTTTCGGTACGACGACTTGAGTGACGAGCCGATGCGAATCGGCGTGTCATAAATGTATTCACCCGGTTGGATGACTTCTTCTTCAAGGCCGAAAGCGACCGTCGCTCCCTTGATCGTCGAGCCGATTTGACTCGCTCGCAGGACCGTCCCGGTCGAGACATCTTTGAATTCGTTCGTTTCATAGTCGAGCTCTTGTCCCGATAGGGCGAGCAGTTCACCCGTCCGCGGGTTCATGACGACGACGAAAGCACGGTCAAAGTGTGGGCTTCCCGAACGGCCGGCTCGAATCGCTTTCTTCAAAATCTCATCGATTTCTTTTTGGAACTCGATGTCGGTCGACAAGATGATATCTTTCCCTGGGTTCCCGCTGACACGAGTCGGTTCTCCGACCGGTTCCCCTTTATACGTTGTAAAGACGTCATAGGCCGGGGTTCCGCGTAGCACGTCCTCATACTGTTGTTCGAGATAAGATGTGCCGACGCGGTCGTTCAAGCCATAGCCTTTCGCTTGATATGAGGCGCGTTGCTCGGCCGGGATTTGACGATAACTTCCGAGGAAACTTTGGAACGTCTCACCGAACGGATAATCCCGCTGATAATACGGTTCGACGCTGACGCCAGGGAGCAGTTCCAAGTTTTCTTCAATCAGTGCCATCTCTTTCGGAGATGCCCCGATTTTGATGACTTGCGGGTCGAGGGCGTAACCCGACTCCATGTTATGTTTGATGGCGATGATTTCCTCGGTCGCATCATCGAACGTGATTTCCGCATCTGTGATCGAATCGAGCAGCAGTTGGTCGACGTCTTGGTTCGACAAGGCGGCCCGCTCTTCTTCCGGGAGATCGGCCAATAGCTTTTGGACGCGTTCTTGCGAGCGCTCAGGATCGATGGCGATCCAATAATCCTTGCGGTCCCGCTCCGTCACTTTGCGGTCTTTCTCTGGGACGTCGACGATCTCAGCGAGCTTGATGGCGACATCGAGCCGTTCTTCCGTCTTTGTCACTTGCGAACGACGGTACATGACCGAATAGTTTGAGATAGTATCGGCGAGCACTTGCCCGTTCCGGTCGTAAATCTTGCCACGCGGCACCTCGTATTTGATTTTGCTCGATTCCGTCTTTTGCACTTCACGGGCGATCAACTCGCCGTTGACGATTTGAACGACGCCTAAACGAAAAATGAGCGTCGCGAACAAGATGAACACGATGAAAAACAATAAGTTCAATCGCAAGGGCAGGTGGTTGCGCCGTTTCTTCGGCACTTTCACACGGTGTCTGGCCAATTCAGTTGTCTCCTTCCTGACTCGTTCTTTCTATAAGTATAGGTGACATATATGTCGATGATATTTCTATTTTTAGACTCGATTTTCACTATATCATAATTTGTTTACAAAATAATGAAATGTAGAAAAAATCCCGAGATTCAATAGAATCCCGGGACAGTGGCATTATTTTGCGTCTGCGTAGAGCTTCGCGACGTAATCCCAGTCGATGACATGGAAGAACGCTTGGATGTAATCCGGACGACGGTTTTGGTAGTTCAAGTAGTACGCATGCTCCCAAACGTCAAGACCGAGGATTGGCTGAACGCCTTCCATGATCGGTGAATCTTGGTTTGGTGTCGATGTGACTTCGAGCTTACCATTTTTCACGACGAGCCAAGCCCAACCAGAGCCGAAGCGAGTTGTTGCTGCTTTCGTGAACTCATCTTTGAAGGCATCAAAGCTACCGAACGCCTCATCGATGGCAGAAGCGAGTTCGCCTGTCGGTGCGCCGTTCTCGTTTTTCTTCAACAATTTCCAGAAGAATGAGTGGTTCCAGTGACCGCCACCGTTGTTGCGGACCGCTGTTTGAATGTCAGCAGGAAGCGAATCGATTTTTTGGAGCAAGTCTTCGAGCGAAGAGTATTCCACATCTTTTCCTTCGAGTGCATTGTTCACGTTCGTGACGTAAGTGTTGTGGTGTTTCGTGTGGTGGATTTCCATCGTGCGTGCGTCAATGTGTGGTTCAAGTGCATCGTATGCGTAATCAAGTTGTGGTAATTCAAATTTAGCCATAACTAAAATCCCCCTTAAAATTGTTTTGAACAACGTTCGTTTTAAATGTAACAGATTTGTGACGGCTGACTCAATTGTAATGCCTCACTCGACGTCTTGTTCCGGCAACGCCCATACGGAAATCGACCCTGCCGCCACTTTAAATACCCCTTTTCCGTCTTCGTCAATCTCGATGACCTCATCGACGGTCTGCGTCAAATCGACCCATTTCTCACCGGCTCGTTGTTTCCCGACGAACATCTGCTTCTCAGCCGCTTCGCTGTTTGAAATCACAACAGCACATCCTGAGCGCTCGATCTCTTCACTGCCGTGACGGACCCAACCGATGACGTGCTCGTCATCGAAGTAGTCATCTTGCTGGCCGTATGCCTTTTCACGACGGGCATAAAGAAGCGGATCGATCGCCGGTTTTTTCCCTTCGGCCGGATGCGGACCGTTGATCCCGTAATAGTCACCGTAGAACACACACGGATAACCGTCTTGGCGAAGCAAGATCAACCCGTAAGCAATCTGTTTGAACCAATCCTCGACCCATGACTCGAGCGCCTCTTCCGGCTGTGAATCGTGGTTGTCGACGAACGTCACCGAATGGAGCGGGTGGGACTGGACGAGCGTGTCGTCAAAGATGGTCCGCATATCGAACGATTCTCCTTCGATTGAGGCGCGTTGCAAGTTGTAATGGAGCGGCACGTCGAACAAGTCGACATGATAGTCAATGTTGTCGAGGAACTCACGGCATGCCTCGAGCTCTGACTTCCAAAACTCACCGACCAAATAGAAGTTCTCACCTTTTTCAGCTTTCATCGTCTGACTGAACTCTTTGACGAAATCATAGTTGATGTGTTTAATCGCGTCGAGTCGGAACCCGTCACACTTCGTCTCTTCGATAAACCATTTTCCCCAGCTGAGTACTTCTTCCTTCACTTCTGGGTGATGATAGTCGATATTGGCGAACATCAAATAGTCATAGACGCCGAACTCGTCGTCGACGTTATCGTTCCACTTCTTATTCTCACCCATGATGAAGAAGATGCCGCTCTTGTCGTTCGCAGCGTCATAATCCGTCCCGTTGAAATGATGGAAGTTCCATTTAAATGAAGAATATTTATCTTTGCGGCCTTCAAAATCGAATTTCGTCCATCCTTCGATCTCGAACGGCTCTTCTGAAAGTACGTTCGTACGGTCCTCCGGGTCGACCTCGAGCACATCGAACTTCTCGGTCGCATCGGCACCGGCTTTGTGGTTCAAGACGACATCCATATAAATCTGCATGCCGAGCTCTTGTGCGTATTTTGTCGCCTCGAGCAGTTCTTGTTTCGTCCCGTATTTAGTCGCGACGGTTCCTTTTTGGTCAAACTCTCCTAAATCATACAAATCGTACACGCCATATCCCGTATCCTCGTCGCTCTGGCCTTTCGTGACCGGCGGCAACCATAATGCGGTGATTCCAGCTTCATTCAACTCGGAAGCCCGTTCTTTCAATCGCTTCCAATGCTTCTGGTCAGCCGGGACGTGCCATTCAAAAAATTGCATCATCGTATGATTTCGTTCCATCTCGCTTCGCCTCATTTCATATTTTTCAAAAAACAAAATGCTAACGGATATTTACCCAGGACTTCGGATTTGAAAACTAAAAATGAAAACAAAAAAACAGCTTTCATCTGAAAGCTGTTCACAAATGGACCCTGTAGGACTTGAACCTACGACCGGACGGTTATGAGCCGTCTGCTCTAACCAGCTGAGCTAAGGGTCCTAATTGGTAGCGGCGGAGGGAGTCGAACCCACGACCTCACGGGTATGAACCGTACGCTCTAGCCAGCTGAGCTACACCGCCACGTTGTTATACAGTAATAATATACTGAATGCAGGCGTGACTGTCAATCAAAAGTCACATCTATACAAAAAGTCCCTCTGGCTCAACCGAGCCAGAGGGACCGTTTGATTAAACGATTCCTTCGTTTGCATCTTCAAGCGTGATTTCTGTGATGTTCATCGCGTGGTCACCGATGCGCTCCAAGTTCGAGAGCATATCGACGAAGAACATCCCCGCTTGACCGTCACACTCGCCTGTGTTCAAGCGGACGACGTGATTTTTACGGAATTGACGTTCCAACATGTCGAGTTTCGCTTCCATCTCGATGACTTGACGCGCTTCGACCATATCGCCGCTCGCAAGCGTTTGAAGCGACTTCTCAAGCGTGGAACGAGTCAAATCGTACATCTCCGTCAACTCTTTTTGAGCGTCGGCCGAGAGATTGACGCGCGTTGCCGTCTTATAGTCGATCAACTCGATGATGTTCTCGACGTGATCACCGATTCGTTCAATATCATTGATCGCATGCATGAGTGTCTTGTGTTCTTGTGATTCTTGTTCTGTCAAATCGACAGCGGCAAGCTTCACGAGGTAATCCGTGATTTTTGAGTTGAGTGAGTTGAGCGCGTCTTCGATGTGCGCCGACTTCTCAGCATGTTTCTTATCACCAGTTGCCATATATTTGCGTGCTTCATCGAGACCAAGTTTCGCGAAATCGCCCATGCGGATGACTTCATATTTAGCTTGCTCGACAGCAATTGATGGCGACTGTTGGATGAAGATTGGATCCAAGTGCTGTGCTTTCGTATCGACGATTGAATCTTCACCTGGTACGAATTTCGTCACGATCCATGCGATCGTTCCGATGAACCAGAACTGGATGAACGTGTTGACGACGTTGAACGTCCCGTGAGCGAAAGCGATTTGCATCTTGTCTTCGATTGCTAAAAGATTTGTGATCCAGTAAATATATTGTGTGAACGGAATCAACAAAATCATGAAGATCGTTGTTCCGATCAAGTTAAAGATGACGTGGGCTGCTGCCGCACGACGCGCTGCGACCGAAGCACCGATTGAAGCGAGTACCGCTGTAATCGTTGTCCCGATGTTGTCTCCGAATAATACCGGAAGTGCCGCGTCCAAGTCGATTGATCCACCGGCATACAACTCTTGCAAAATTCCGATTGTCGCAGAAGACGACTGGACGATGACCGTGAAGACCGTACCGACGATGACACCGAGGAACGGGTTGTCACTCATCGATTGCGTCAAGTCGATGAAGTATTCGCTTGAACGGAGCGGCTTCATCCCGCCTCCCATGAGTTCAAGACCATAAAACAGCATCCCGAATCCGAAGAAGATTTGACCTAAATGTTGCAACTTCTCTTTTTTAAAGAAGAACAGGAGAATTGCACCAATCGCGATAATCGGCAACGCGTAGGCACCGACGTCGAAACCGATGATGAACGCCGTCACCGTCGTACCGATGTTTGCTCCCATGATGACCCCGATTGCTTGACGAAGTGTCATGAAGCCGGCACTGACGAGACCGACCGTGATGACCGTCGTACCTGACGATGATTGAATTAAGACCGTTACAATAATCCCGGCTAGTACCCCGAGGAACGGATTCGATGTATACTTATCAAGGATGTCGCGCAGACGGTTACCTGCTGACTTTTGGAGGCCGTCTCCCATCGATTTGATACCGAAGAGGAAGATCCCTAATCCTCCAAAAAACATGAATAACATTTCTTGCAAATTGTATTCCACGATTTTTGTACTCCTTTTGATTGTGAATTAGTTGTGTTTGCTTGGTTTTTATTGCCCTACTCATTATGCCCGCATCAGCCATTCGATGTAAACAAGTTTAATGTTAAGGTTTTATTAAACCACTGTATGATTTTTGTTTGTTTTTCTAGTTTTGTACTATAACAGATTGGAGTTCCTTTTTATGTTCAAGACAACGATTCAGTTTATCCGCCATAGCCTTTACCCGTCCAAGCAAGCGTTACGTCTCCGCTTGGCACCGCTCCACGCCTATATGTTGGCGAGTCTAATATTGACGTTGACCGTCACGGTGCTCGATTACATCGTATTACAACCCGATTTCTTTTGGCCGATGTGGCTCTTTTTACACGGCTTCGCCATCTTCTTCTTCTATATGGGGTTCGTCGCGTTCAGCGCCATCCTCGTCCAACTCGTCACGAGATGGCTCACGAAACGAACATGGCCGTATCGCCAGGCTTGGCCGTACGCAGTCGCGATGACACTTGTTCCAGTCCTTTCCCTGATTGTCTTGTACCACATCGCTCCTTCGTTGACTTGGGTCGGAGTTCTCTTATCCCTCGTCTATTTGATTGTTCCGTTGCGTCATATCCCCGTCAAATCGAAGTCATCAAACAAGCCGGACAACGCACGTTTGCGTTGAACCGGCTTTCTATCGTTATAACGTCGGTGCCAAATCAGATAATACGGTTTGAAGCCGTTGACTTTGCTTGCCTAAGTCGACCCCAGCGCCTTGTAACGTCTGTTGCACGTCCGACCAACCCTCGACGCCTTCATATAATTCGTCTAATTTGCGTTCGAGTGCCACGCCGACTTCTTTTAATTGCTCATTTGCTTCCGCCATATGTAGTAATTGATGTCCGGTGGCCGTCGTTTGCTCGGTGATGGATTGGAACTGCGTCATTTGTCTTCTCATTTCCTGGTCAATGGTTTCAATCCCGCCTTCAACCCGGCGCAACGTCTCGCCTAAATAAAAGATATCTTCTTCGAAGCGTTTCATCTCATTGAAAATCTCGTCCCGCTCCAATCGAATGGCTTCGATGGCAGCCACGGCCGACAGTGTCGATTCGTTCGTTACTTTCGCCAACTGGCCGACCTCATGGGCGACGACGGAAAATCCTTTGCCGTGTTCTCCAGCCCGTGCCGCTTCAATCGAGGCATTGAGTGCCAACATCTTCGTCGCAGCCGCGACAGACAAAATCTTCTGAAGTGCGTCATCCGCCTGTTCAGACGTCGCTTCACTTTCTAGCAACCGGTTCTGAACCGCACTCGCTTTTCTTGCGAATCGCTCGCTGGCTCCTTTGACAGTCGAGAATGATTCAATCTCTGTCTTAATCGTCTGTTTCAACGCCTCAGCCCGCTGATCAACCGAACCGATCTCTTGTTCGAGCGAACGGACGTGTCCCGCCAAATCTGAAAAGCGGTGCGTCGATTCGTTCGTGAACGACTGATAAGACTGACTCGTCGACGCGACGGTCGCGGCAACTTGTTTGAACCCCGTCACTTGCTCTTGATTCGCTTCAAGTTGTCGCATAAAGACCGGTAGACTCGATTCAAAAGCGGTCGAGGTCTCGAGCATCGTCAACAACGAACGTTTCCATAGCCCGATAAACGTGTTGTACTCTCGTTCCAAACTTCGCATTTCAAACGATTTTGCGTGAAGTTCAACCTCTGAGAACGAACGCGTGGCGACTGATTCGCGAAGCCGGACCGCAAATGCCGTCAACGGCTTGATTTCACGCCGAATCATGAACGAGAATAAGCCAATCATCATAACGAGCATGACCGTGATTGCGACGAAAACAAGTTCTCTTAAATTCCACATCGTGCCGAGCACCGACTGTTTCATGACGACAATCGCATAATGGGCTTTCAACTCGGGAATCGGTGCCGTAACGATAAACACGTCTTTTTGTTCGCTGACACTCACATCGTTCGATATGATGTCGGTCATACGATTCATAAACCGCTCCTCGACTTGTCGACCGCTCAATTGCTCGACTTGTGTGTCGCGCAATAAATATTGACTCGCTTCTAGACCATCCGCCGATAGAATGGAAGCTTGTTGCATATACATCGACTTCAAAGCCCGAGTCAACACTTTTTCATTCGCGACGTACGCCCCATACGTCGTCTTGACCGTTTCTCGAACGACGGTCGCTTCCCGATGTAGCCGTTTCTCAACCTCGTTCGTCAACAACTGCTCCGCTTTCAAAGCGAACCAGCCGAACACGGTTAAAAACAGGACGAGCATGACCGGCATCAACGTCCATAGCAAGCGATGGCTCATCGTCTTCTCCGCCTGTTGCTTCCTACTCCATATTCGTTTCAATCGTTCCAACATCATACATTCCACCTTTTCAGACGTCATTTCTTTGAATATATCGGTCCTGAGACGGTGGAAAATTATGAAGCATCTGTTAAGATAACGTTAGCGTTTTGTAAGAGCACACCGATCAAGCGCTTGCTGGGTGCTTTTTCACAAACATTTCGTTATGATAATAAGGAAACCACTCATCTGAAATCGATTGGAACCTTTCCAAAAGAAGGAGATTACGTATATGTCAGAAATTTTGCATCGTTCATTAACCCGTCCGATCCGTGTCGGCAACCTCATCATCGGTGGATCCAATGAAGTCGTCATCCAGTCAATGACGACAACAAAAACTCATGACGTCGAAGCAACCGTCGCTGAGATTTTACGTCTCGAAGAAGCGGGTTGCCAAGTCGTCCGCGTCGCTTGTCCTGACGAGCGTGCGGCTGACGCCCTCGCTGAAATCAAGAGCCGCATCAACATCCCGCTCGTCGTCGATATTCACTTCGACTACAAATTGGCGCTCAAAGCCATCGAGAGCGGTGTCGATAAGATCCGCATCAACCCGGGTAACATCGGTCGTCGCGAGAAAGTCGAAGCGGTCGTCAACGCCGCTAAAGCGAAAGGCATCCCGATTCGCATCGGTGTCAACGCCGGCTCACTCGAAAAGCAGTTCCTTGAAAAGTACGGTTATCCGACGGCTCAAGGAATGGTCGAGAGTGCCATGCACCACGTCAAGATTTTGGAAGATCTCGGTTTCTATAACACGATCATCTCGCTTAAGGCATCTGACGTAAACCTCGCCCTCGAAGCATATACGCTCGCAGCCAAGACGTTTGATTACCCGCTCCACGTCGGAATCACGGAATCAGGCCCGCTCTTCTCAGGATCACTCAAGTCTGCTGCCGGCCTCGGGGCAATCCTTTCGCTCGGTATCGGTTCGACGGTCCGTGTCTCACTATCTGACGACCCGGTCGAAGAAATCAAAGTCGCCAAAGAAGTGCTCAAATCGTTCGGTCTTGCGGCTAACGCAGCGACACTCATCTCATGCCCAACATGTGGACGCATTGAGATCGACTTGATTTCGATCGCCAAAGAAGTCGAGGAGTATATCCAAAACATCAACGTCAACATTAAAGTTGCCGTTCTCGGCTGTGCAGTAAACGGACCAGGGGAAGCCCGTGAAGCTGATATCGGTATCGCCGGCGCCCGCAACGAAGGCCTTCTCTTCCGTCATGGGAAAATCATCCGGAAAGTACCGGAAGCCACGATGGTCGAAGAATTGAAAAAAGAAATCGACGCCATCGTCGCCGAAAAATTGGCCGCACGTGAACTTGAAGAGCAAGAGCTCGCCAACCAATCTAACTAATCCTTTGCCCGCTCGGTTGCAACCGAGCGGGCTTTTGGTACAATAAGGGTTATGAGCAAGGAGGGACGAATATGCACATTGGAATTGACCTCGACGGAACCGTCACGGATCCGCAAAGTTGTTTTCATTATATGAACGATGCGCTCGGATACGCCATCGATTATCATCAGGCGACCGAATACGAGTTGCATACTTATACAGATATGACACAAGAAGCGTTTTGGCGCTTCATGATTGAACAAGGTCATGAGGAAGCGATTTATCGTCGCTCACTTCCGCATTCCGAAGTGAACGCCGTCTTATGGAATATGCGCAAGTCGCACCGCCTCCATTACGTCACGGCTCGGAGCGAGGCCGTGCGCGCCGTCACCGAGGAGTGGATTCGACAGCATGAACTCCCACTCGACTCCCTCATCATGACGGGGAGTCATGACAAGGTCGGTGTCGTCAAACAGCTCGACCTCGACTTGTTTATGGAAGACCGCTATGAGAACGCGATCTCCATCCATGAACAAACGTCGATTCCGGTGCTGTTGTTCGACGCCCCGTATAATCGTAAGCCGTTGCCGACCGGCGTGAAACGGATCTCCACGTGGAGCGAGGCCCAACACATCGTGCGTCACATCGAGACGACGAATTCGATCACCATCTAAACTAAAAAAGAGGAATCCCGAGTGGGTTCCTCTTTTTTAGATGCGTCCGATCGCTTCGATGACATCGGTCGCGAGCACGCTCGCCGGATGAACCTGTTCGCTCGCCTTTCTCGCCGCGAGCGCATGCCAGAGAACCGCTTGCTCATTCGGTGACTTGTCGGTTTGTAAGCGGTCCGTTCTCGCCCATAACGCGAGCAACATCCCCGTCAACACGTCCCCACTACCACCTTTCGCGAGCGCTGAAGCCTCGACCGTATTGACCGCCCCGGTACCATCCGGATTGACGATGAGGGTAAACGTCCCTTTCAAGATGAGATGGACCCCGTGCGTCATCGCAAATTCTGAGGCAACCTGAAATCGATTCGCTTCGATTTCGTCGACTGATTTATCGATCAAGCGCGCCAGTTCACCCGGATGCGGAGTCAGCGTGAGCGGGCCAGATGCCTCGAGGCGCTCTTTCGTCAGCGCTCCGGCATCGACGATGAGTGGCGCGCTCACGTTGCTGATGAGTGTCCACACTCGCTTGAGACGCTCGTCATCGATGAGGCCAGGACCGATCGCCGTGGCAGCGTAGTCCTTGTCCGGTAACTCGTCGATGTCGTAATACATTGCCTCCGGCAAACTCGAGGCGAGCGCGAGCGCCTCATACGGGATGGCCAGATCGAGCAGACCGACTCCCGTCCGGAGCGCCGACCGCGCCGCCAAGAACGGGGCGCCGATCAAATGACGACTTCCGCCAATCAAGCGACCGTGCCCATACGTATTTTTATGACTATAGGAATCCCGTTCGAGTAGGTTACGGTCAAAGTCTGATTCCGTCAGCACGCGCCATCTTGACGTATGCGGCAGTCCGATCTCAACGACCTCGACCTTGCCGTAATACGGCGCAGTCCGTTTTAAAAACGCGCTTCGCTTATAGCCGTGGAGCGAAAACGTCATCTCCGCCTCAACGGCGTGACCGTCAAAGTTGATTGCGTCGTCACTCGGGACTCCGGACGGGACATCGATTGCCACGACGGGTGCTTGTTGCTTGCGTATCCATGTGATCACGTCACGGGCCTTACCCGTGACCGGACCATGGAAACCGACTCCGAACAATGCATCGATGACGTGATCGGCGTCTTGCGGCTCATCGCTGACCGTGACAAACTGTCGCGCATACTGTGCATGCCTGCTGCCTTCTGTCGATTTCGGTTCACCGAACGGGGCATAGACAGTGACGGCATGACCTCGTTGCGCCAATTCGCGCGCCACGACCCAACCGTCTCCCCCATTGTTGCCCGCTCCACAGACGATGAGGACGGACGTTCTCAATTTGAAGGTAAGACGTGCCGCCAAGGCCGAGGCCGCCCGCTCCATCAAGACGTCAGCCGGCATGCCATGTCGGAGCGCTGTCTCGTCGGCCTGCTTGATTTCAGCTGCCGTATAAATCATTCCGACTCCCCCTTTCGTGATTCGACAAAAAAGGGATTGCATGAACAATCCCTTTTTGGTCACTTACATTGTTTACAATACCCATAAATTTCGAATTTATGATCGACGACTTCAAAATCAGGGTCGAGCGTCTCGACGTAGCGCATCGGACAGAGTTCGAGCAACTTCGTCTTGCCACAACCTCGACAAATGAGATGGTGATGGTGATGATTCGATCCGCAGGTGACACGGAACGCTTTTTCTCCGTTCAACTCGGTCGCCTCGAGCAGACCTTCTTCGGCGAACGATTTCAAGTTGCGGTACACCGTGTCAAAACTCATCGTCGGATGCTTTGAGCGCATATAATCGAGGACGTCTTTCGCACTGACATAGCGTTCTTCCGCTGCGAGAAAGGCAAACATCTCGATCCGTTTCGGCGTCACTTTGAGAGACGAGGACTGCAAGCGGGCCAACTGTTCAGTTTCCTTCATAGCGAACCTCCTTTTTCCGAGCGATCCCGAATCGCTCAGCCAACATGACGACGGCCAAAATCAAGACGGCGAGCAAAACGATGACACCGCCTGGGGCGACATCAAGTTCATAGGCGAGCACGAGCCCACCGATTGTCGCGACCTCACCGAAGACGATCGACCAAAGAATCGTCTGTTTAAAGCTGTTTGTGAACCGGAGTGCAGCCGCGACCGGCAGCGTAATGAGACTCGATACGAGAAGCGTACCGACAATGCGCATGCTGACGGCGATGACGAGTGCGACGACGAACATGAACAACACATGCAACATCGTGCTCGGCAAGCCGGACACTTTGGCTTGTTCCTCATCGAACGACAAGAACAACAGCTGTTTATAAAACATGACGATGACGAGCAAGGTGATACCGGCCACCGCCAAAATCAACCAAATATCCGACAGACTGACCGCAGAAATCGATCCGAACAACAGCGTCGATAAATCAATTGAAAATCCACGCGATAGCGAGATGAAGATGGCACTAAGCCCCATCCCTGCCGACATCATGATGGGAATCGACAACTCTTGGAAGTGCACATATTTCCCGCGAAGCCAGTTCAGCCCGAGTGCTGCGAGGACGGATACGAGCGTCCCGAGGTAAAGCGGGTTCAACTCGTTGAACAGTAAAACGTACTGTCCGAGAAATAGACTGAACGATATTCCGGCAAGCGTCATGTGGGATAGCGCGTCGGCAATCAGGCTCATCCGTCTGACGACGACAAATGAGCCGATGAGCGGTGCGGTGAACCCGATGACGACGGCTGCGATGAACGCATAACGTAAAAAGCTGTACGTAAACAGATTCGCAATCATGACGTACCTTCATGGACGAGCACTTTGACCGGATATGGCTTGATCGCGGTCAATTCGCCGAGTTCACTATATTCTTTCAATCCACAGTTGCACGCCATCCGTCCGTGGTCGAGATGGACGACTTTCGTGACGAGGTCGGTGACGACGTTCAAGTCATGGGTGACCAGAATGAACGTACATGTCGTATGTTCACGCAACAGATGAAGCACTTCGTAGAAGTCGCGCAAATGCTTCTGGTCGACGCCGACCGTCGGCTCATCCAAGATCAGCAGGTCCGGCTGATTGACGATGGCCCGGGCGATAAAGACACGCTGTTGTTGCCCACCAGACAAGCTACCGATCTTCCGATGCCGGAACTGCCACATGTTGACTGTCTCAAGGGCATTTTGAATGGCCGCCTTATCCTCGATGTTCAAACGCTTGAACAAACCGAGCCGTCCATAGCGGCCCATGGCAACGACTTCCTCGACCGTCACCGGAAAACCCGAGTTAAACGATGCCGCTTTTTGGGAAACGTAACTGATACGGGACTTGTCTTTGAACTGGCCTTGAGGGCGTCCAAACAGTTCCACTGTCCCGGTTTGTGGGGATAACAGTCCGAGAATCGTTCGAATCAATGTCGATTTCCCGGATCCGTTCTCCCCGACGACAGCAACGAAGTCGCCTTGTTTGATATCGATGGACACGTCCTGTAGCGCGGCGGTCCCATCGTAGTGATAGGAAACATGATTTAATTTTACGACGGATGTCGTCATAAGTTACCCTTCTCTCGTGTTATAAATCGTAATCATTTCTACTTGCTTGGCGTCTGTATTATACAGAATATCAGGCGAGGCTTCAAGTATGAGGCGATGAGAGAGGATGGTCGGTCCGTCCGTATGAAATGCATATGTCTTTTCAGGATCTTCGGTGTACACTAGAGATAACGCAGAGGGGGTTTTTCCGTGGAGAAAAAGCTAGCAGTCATCGATATCGGATCGAACTCGATTCGAAACGTCATCTTTGAAGTGAACGGGCACGGCCAATATTTCGAACGGCTGAACGTAAAAGAAGTGGCCCGGTTATCGAGTCATATTACCGACGACAATGAACTGTCCGAGTCCGGCATCGAGGCGCTCATCGAGACGCTCAACCATTTCCGCAGGTTGAACGATCATCATGGAGTGAAAGAAGTACTGCCGGTCGCGACAGCCGCCATCCGTAACGCCAGCAATTCTGAAGCCATCTTAGAGGAAGTGCGACAAGCGACAGGGATGAGGATTCGACTGTTGAGCGATTATGAAGAAGCCTTTTACGGCTATTCAGCCATCGTCAATTCGACGTATATCGAGGATGGCTATTCGGTCGACATCGGCGGCGGTTCGATGGAAGTGACGTACTTCAAAGACCGTGAACTCGTCTTCTATCACAGTTTTCCATTCGGCGCCGTCACGTTGACTGAAGACTTCATGAAAGGTGACACGCTCTCAAAAGACGAGCGCAAGCAACTGACGTCGTTTTTGAAGAAGTCGTTCAAAGACATCGACTGGCTCGTGCCGCACGGCATTCCGCTCGTCGGAGTCGGAGGGACCGCTCGAAACCTCGTCCGGGTCGAACAGTCGCTGTCGTTGTTCCCGCTCGAAGGCATCCATCAATACACGATCGGAGCTGACCGCTTGCATGAAGTCGTCGATGAGCTCATCGATATGTCGAGTAAACAGTTGGGCCGGCTTGACGGATTGTCGAAAGACCGAATCGATATCATCGCCCCGGCTGTGACCGCCATCGATGAACTGGCGAAATATTTGAAAGTGCCCGAGTTCATGATGAGCAACAACGGGTTGCGCGAGGGATTATTCTACGAATATTACTTAAAAGAAAACAACCGTGTCCGCTTCGGCGACGTCAAAGAGGAAAGTTTCCGTCACTTCGAGAAACAGTATGACGTCGACCCAATCCGGCACAAACATTTGATTCACTTGGCCCGTCAAATTTATACCGGCCTGATTGAAACAAAGACGATCAAACCGAAACCGTTCGAACCCGGCCTGTTAGAAGGGGCCTGTCGCCTCGCCTACGTCGGGGAATACATCGACCATAACAACAAGAGTGACCATACGTTCCACTTGATCACGACGAACGACTTTAAAGGGATGAACAATGAGGACCGGCTCGCACTCGCCTTGGTGACGTCATATAAATCGCGCCGCCTGCTCGAACAACACATCGAGGGCTTCCCGGAATGGTTCGACTCGAAGATGTTGAAGAGCTTAGAGCTGCTCGGCTCGATCGTCAAACTCGTCGATGCGCTCGATTTGACCGAACGTCAAGTCGTCGAGGACATCGACGTCGACTCGACAGACGACGGGCTCGTCTTCACGCTTCATACGCACAGCTCGCCGCGTTTTGAAGTCCAGCGCGGCATCCGTCATAAAAAACATTTGGAACGTGCCATCGACCAAACCATCGAGTTACGTGTAGAGGAGAGAGATTCATGACCATCTACTTACCCGAACATTTCAATAACCGCGAGCTCAGTTGGCTGAGCTTCAACGAACGCGTCCTCCAAGAAGCGATGGACGCACGCAACCCACTCATGGAACGGTTGAAGTTTCTCGGCATCTTCAGTTCGAACCTCGACGAGTTTTACATGGTCCGTTTCGGCGGATTGAAAGATGAAGTGCTCGCCGGCTTCAACCGTCCGGAAGACAAGGCCGGATTGACACCGAAACAGCAAATCAAAGCCATCTCTATCAAAGCTCAGGAACTCGTGGAGGTCCAGTACGCGACATATAAGAAAATCGTCAAACAGCTCGCCTCGGAGAACGTCCGCTTCCTACGCCCGAAACATTTGAACAAAGAACAGCTCGACTTCGTCAAGTTATACTTCCGGACTCACGTCTTCCCGGTGTTGACGCCGATTGCCGTCGACGCTTATCGACCGTTCCCGATGCTGTTGTCCAAATCACTCAATATCGCCGTCGAGATCGCCTCGACCGATGAAGGCAAAAAACGGCTCGCCCTCGTCCAGGTACCTGCCGTGTTGCCGCGTTATCTCGAATTGCCGACAGAGGACGAGGACCATACCGATTTGATTTTGCTCGAGGACGTCATCATTCAGTTCATCGACTCGTTGTTCAAAGGATTTGAAGTCGAGTCGACGATGCCGTTCCGAATTACACGAAACGCCGATATGCCGTTTCACGAGGAAGGCAGCCGCGACGTTCTGAAACAGATTGAAAAAGAGTTGAAGAAACGGCGTTATGGTGTCGCGATTCGCCTTGAGGTTCAGCAACGGTCGCTCAGTAAACAGCTATTGTTCATGCTACAGGACGTGCTCGATTTGCACGAGCGCGACATCTTCCTCGTCGACGGCCCAATCGATTTAACGTTCCTGTTTGGAGTGTATAACAAGATTGGCATCGAGTATGACGACATGATTAACGAGACGCTCATCCCGTTCGTCCCAGAAGGACTTGAGCCGGGGAAAGACTTGTTCCAAGCGCTCCTCAAACGCGATTACTTGCTCCATCACCCGTACCATTCGTTCGATCCGATCGTCCGCTTTATCGCTCAAGCTGCCAAAGATCCGAACGTACTCGCCATCAAACAGACGCTTTACCGAGTCTCCGGCGACTCACCGATTATCAAAGCGTTAACCGACGCCGCTGAGAGCGGGAAGCAAGTGACCGTCCTCGTCGAATTGAAGGCCCGATTCGATGAGGAGAAGAACATCCAATGGGCGAAACAACTTGAAAAGGCCGGCGCCCACGTCATTTATGGTTATAAAGAACTAAAGACTCACTCGAAAATCACACTCGTCGTCCGGATTTTAGAGGGCGGGGTCTTACAGCGCTTCCTCCATCTCGGCACCGGTAATTATAACGACTCGACCGCCAAATTGTACACGGATATCGGTTTGTTGACGACGAACGAAGAGCTCGCCGAAGATGCGACCAACTTCTTCAATTGGCTTTCCGGTTACGGTGAACGCCCATCATGGCACAAGTTTGAAACGTCACCAGACGACATGCATGATTTCTTCCTTCAAAAGATTGACGAAGAGATTAAACTGCATGAGAAATACGGAAACGGCCGCATCGTCGCCAAAATGAACTCGATTACCGACAAACCGATTATTACGAAACTATATGACGCCTCACAGGCTGGGGTCAAAATCGATTTAATTGTCCGCGGCATCTGTTGTTTGCGTCCCGGAATCAAAGGCATCTCCGATAATATCCGGGTCATCTCCATCATCGACCGGTATTTGGAGCACTCGCGTATCTTCTATTTCTATCAAAATGGGAAAGAAGATTTATATTGCTCATCAGCCGATTGGATGACGCGCAACATGCGGAAACGAATCGAGATTCTCTTCCCGATCCTCGACGCGAGCCATAAATCCTACATTAAAGACATGCTCGCCCTGCAACTCGTCGATAACGTGAAAGCCCGAATCCAACGTGCTGACGGGAGTTACGTCTATATAAAACAAGAGGCCGGACAAGAGCAGATTCAATCACAAATCATCATCCATCAATATACGGGCGGTCGCTGGAACAACATTCCGAGCGTGTTTGAGCGCGAACCGTCGAACTGGGCTGAACGGGAAGTCCTTCGCTTACGAGCTGAAAACGAGAAAATGACAGATGACTGATGTTAGACTTCTCAAACGAGAATGAACATTGTATAATGAATTCGGTCACCTGTTAATAAAGCGTTTTCATTTCGATTATGGAGGAATCATTCATGCAAGAAATCCTATTGTCATTGCTTGCCGGTCTCATTTGTGGCATGATTTTCACGGCCTTGAAGTTGCCGCTCCCTGCCCCGCCGGTCTTACCAGGCGTCATCGGCATCTTCGGTGTGTTTCTTGGGATGAAAGTATATCAATTCGCACTCGCGAACTGGCCCTTTTAATTCAAAAAACGAAGCCCGCGGGCTTCGTTTTTTTTATAGATTATAATGTCTCGCTTTGTGACACGTCGGGCAGAGCCACGTGCCGCTCCCTGCTTCGAGATGATACTCCATCAAACGAATCCCGGTCGGCCCGAAACGGTTCATGTCATCCCCGCACGCTTCACAGATGGCCGTCGGGGCGAGCTGTGACACTGCCTGCTCTTCGGTCAAGTGAGCAGTGAACGTCTCCCGGGTCCACTTGGCAGACGGGACGCGGTACCCTTGCTCCCATTTGGTACGGATGACGGCGTCCGTGTCTTCCTCGTACATACCTGATTGAAGCAACGGATGATGGAAATCAAGACCGACCACGTCGACGAGGCTATACGCCTTCGCCTCTGGTACCGCCTCCGTCCGCCAATAGCGGTCGGCCGGGCGCTTGGTCATCTCGACGAGCATGACTTCGACTTCAGCCACGATACCGTATCCGAGAATCTCAATCCAAGCTGTCCCCTCTTCGAGCCGGCCTTCCACATAGAACGGGCTCGCTTCCTGAAAGTAGATCGGGAGCGCGGACCAGACATCATACTCGTTCGGATCGATTCGGATGATGTTCATCTTACTGGTGCGCGAGCGTGAACTGTTCGCGCCATTCGACATCGAATCGGTTCGCCCGGAACATCTCGATCTCTTGTTTGTACGGTGCCACTTTCGTTTTCTCACTGATCGGGATATACGGCGTCTCCAAAATTTTTGGCAAGTGGGTGAACGCCTCGTGGTGGATGATCCGGTTCAACGTGTCGAAGCCGATTTCGCCATAGCCGATATTCTCGTGACGGTCTTTTTTCGCGCCGCGCACGTTCTTCGAATCGTTGACGTGGATGACGCCGAGACGGTCCAGTCCGACGATTTGGTCGAACTGTTCAATGACACCGTCCAAATCGCCGACGAGGTCATAACCCGCGTCATGAACGTGACATGTGTCGAAACAGACCGAGAGCCGGTCGTTGTGCGTCACCCCGTCGATGATCGTTGCCAGTTCTTCGAACGTCTTGCCGAGTTCGCTGCCTTTTCCAGCCATCGTCTCAAGTGCGATTTTCACGGTCTCGTCACCGGTGAGCACCTCGTTCAAGCCTTCGATGATGCGGGCCAAGCCGACGTCTTCCCCTGCACCGACATGCGCGCCCGGGTGAAGGACGACGTGACGTGCGACTTGGAGCGCTTCGGCCCGTTTGATTTCGGCGGCCAAAAACGAGACGGCGAGTTCGAACGTCTCCGGTTTCGTCGTGTTGCCCAAGTTAATGATATACGGGGCATGGACGACGATCTCGTCGATGTCGTGCGCCGCCATATGGGCGAGCGCCGCCTCGATATTCAAATCCTCGATTGGCTTGCGCCGTGTGTTTTGGGGCGCACCCGTATATACCATCATCGTGTTAGCGCCGTATGAGACGGCTTCTTCACTGCCAGCGAGCAACATTTTCTTACCGGATACAGAAACGTGGGAACCAATTTTTAACATAGTCATTTCTCCTTCATTCTCATCTGTCCTTAGTGTACACAAAAAGAAGAATCGACTCCACGAAGTCGATTCTTCTTTTGCTTAGCGTCGGTTCTTTTTACGAACTTCGCGACGTTCCTTACGTTGGCTCTGCATATGCTCACGTGAGGCAGTCTCTTTCAATTTATACTTGAACTTCTTCTTGTAACCAGGTTTGACCTTTTTCTTCGCCTTCTTGATTTCGCCCGCCATCCGGCTGTGCGCCGTTTGCGAGACTTTCATCTTCCGGTCGGTCGTGCGGCGTTTGCGTGTCTTGATCTCTTGAAGCGATCCGTTCTTCAAATCGACGTGCTTGAACGTGAATCCACGCTCTTCGAGTCGATTGATTGGACCGTTCTCGTGATCTTCATACAGCGTGTACGCTTCGCCAGTCTCACCAGCGCGGCCCGTCCGGCCGACACGGTGCGTATAGAAGTCGAGGTCTTTCGGAATGCCGAAGTTGATGATGTGCGACACACCTTTAATATCGATGCCGCGCGCCGCCAAGTCGGTAGCAATCACGAACTGATATTTCGCGTCGTTGATGTCTTTGATCGCTTGCTTCCGGCGACGGGCTTGCATGTCCCCATGAAGCGTGCCGACGTTGAGTCCCGCCTCGCGGAACGACGTCTCCAACTCATCCGCATCTTGTTTCGTGTTCGTGAACACGAGACAGACGAACGGGTTGATTGCTTTTGCGATGTCAACCGTCAATGCCTTGCGGTCCCGGTGACGGACCGGGATGACGTGATGCTTGATTTTCGGAACGACGCGGTGCTCTTCACTCGCTTCCGCGTAACGCGGGTCATGCAAATATTTCTTCAAGAACGGTTGTAGCTTCTCAGGAATCGTCGCTGAGAAGACCATCGTTTGAAGTTTCTCTGGCAACGACTGCGCGATGCGGTCGACTTCAGGCAAGAAGCCCATGTCGAGCATTTGGTCGGCTTCATCGACGACGAAATGCGTGACTTTGTGCGGGAATAACGCTTGGACTTTCATCAAGTCTAGTAGACGACCTGGTGTCCCGATGATCAGTTGTGGTGGGTTTTTCATCTTGTCGATTTGTCGTTCCCGGTCAGTTCCTCCGACAATCAGACTTGTTTTAATGTAGTCCGGCTGTTTGACGAGGAGCGTTTTCAACTCTTCGTGAATCTGCCATGCGAGTTCGCGCGTCGGTGCGACGACGATGGCTTGGACCGATTCTTCTTTCGGATCGATTGCTTCTAAAATAGGTAAGAGGAACGCAAGCGTCTTCCCCGTCCCGGTTTGTGATTTCCCAATGATATCGCGGCCATTCATCGCAGCCGGAATGATCCGGGCTTGAATGTCCGTCGGTACTGTGATGCGCTTTTCTGTCAAGGCATCGACGATAAACGGTAACAATTTGAACTGTTGGAAGCTGTTCAATCGATACACCTCCTGTTTCTTTCCACTTTTCCTAGCATAGCGGAATCTAATCATTTGTCAATTAATCTTTTGCGAGCCCCTCGTACAAATAGCTCGACGAATAGTAGTGTGACGCAATTTTCTTGCCGTTCAAATGATGTTCGAGCGCCTTGAATCCGACCTCGATCATTTCGTTCGGTGATTGGACGACGGTCGCATCGACTTTCCCGCTATGAATCAGCGGATAAATGCCGGTCACACCGTCGACCGATACGAGCGTTTTGTCACTGAGGCCATGGCTTTCGAGGGCCCGGACGACACCGAACGTATTGTCATCATTGTGAGAAAAGACGGCATCGAACGGAATACCGGCATCGAGCCACCGAGACATCTCGATCTCGGCTTGGAACGTGTCGTAATTACCCGTGATCGAGGCGACGACTTGCAGGTTGTCGTTGGCCTTGTCATATTCCGTCAACCCGAGGCTCCGATCGATCGTCGAACGAACTTTGGCGGTCCCTCTCACTTCGACGACACGAATCGGACGGTCGAGCCCGGCGTGTTGGGCGGCGATATGGTTCGCTGCCATCCGGCCGATCTCGACGTTATCGGACATGACCGACGTCAAGACGCTGTCATGGTCGATCATCCGATCGATGGCGATAATCGGAATACCCTCCCGTTCGGCCCGTTCGAGCGATGGCCGAATGAATGCTTCATCGAGCGTTGTCACGAAAATCGCTTCGACCCCGCGGTCGATCAGCGCGTCCAATTTTTCTTTCTCCACGACACGGGAATCCTCACTCGTCGTCGGGACAGGGATAAAGCCTTTTTGATTCGCCGTCCGGACGAACGCGGCCAACAGTTTATTGGCATGCTCATGCTTTTCACTGACGAATACGAAACCGACTTCATTATTTTCTCTCGCCCGTTCCGGTAATTGGATTGACGTAATCAATAGAATCGATAGCGCCCAGACGATCGGAAGCCAAAGCCAGTAATGTTTGAACCCTTTCGTCATGGATGCGACCGCCTTGGGATTTTAATCATCATGGCCGTACCTTCTCCTTCAACACTTTCAATTTCCATGTGACCGTTCACGGCTTTCAAGTATTCCCGAATCATGTAGATCCCTAAGCCGTTGCCGTTCTCTTTCGTTGTATAAAACGCGGACCCGACCGACTTGACTTGAGATTCGGTCATCCCGATCCCATTGTCTTCGATCAAGAAGTGGTAGTCCCGTTCCGTAAATTGAATCGTGACCGTCACGACGCCGTCGGCACCTTTCGTATCGACGGCCTCGACCGCGTTTTTGAACAAGTTATAGATGATTTGGACGAGCATGTCGTTCGAACAGTAAAACGGCGGCATGTCGTTCGGGACGTTCAACTCCCAGTTCGTGACCCGCTTATAGCATTCGGCGTCGAGCAAGAATTCGAGGCGTTTCGCAAACTCGGTCATGTCGAGCCACTCTTCTTGTAGCTTCGCCTGGTCGGGCTTCGCGAGCGTGAGCATCGTCGTGATCAAATGGTTGGCCCGATCAAGTTCTGAAAGCGCGAGATCGAGCATGTCGCTGCTACTGTGTCCTTCTTTCACCATCTGCAACGTGATTTGGACCGGCGTGAGCGGATTGCGAATCTCGTGGGCAATCCCTGCCGCGAGCTGTCCGAGCGAGGCGAGCTTCTCTTGCTGCAACAATAGTTGCTGTTGACTGAGCTGTTCGCGTCGGGCCGTCTCCATGCGGCGGGAATAATCGTTATACGTATCGAGCAACGTCTCGACTTCTTTGGAGCCGGTCCGTTCGAGTTGGATCGGTTCGAGCGACTGTTGTTTCTTGATGTTTTGCACAAGTTCGAGCAGCGGACTTGTCAACGTCTTCGACAACAGTAGACCGACCATGATACTCAAGAAGAATGTCACGAGCGTAATCATCAAGTATTGCCAACGCGTCGCGTACACCGCTTCGTAGACCGAATCGGTACTATGCTTTGCGAGGACGCTCCATCCGTTGACACGCGCATCGGGCTCAAACATGAGGACATCGTCTTTCGTGCTGAACACCGAACGGACGTCGTAGGCGTCCGTCGCTTCGATGATGGACCGGGACAAACGCCGTTCTGCGTCCGTGACGAGATTGAACGAGGTCGACAATACTTCGCCCCGTTCATTCAACAAGTAGAGAATCATGTCATCATTTGCCGATTCGAGCATCCGACGATATAAATCTGAATTGAGCACGCTGATACTACCGCCGAACATCCCGATCATCCGGTTGTCTTCAAGCACCGGTACGTATAAATATGTCCCAACGTCACCCGAAATCGAAATCGGGTCACTCATAAACAAGTCGTTCCTGCCGCCGGTGAGCACCTCTTTAAATTTCGGATCACTCTTGAGCGTCAGCGCCGGTACTTGGCGTTGCGAGTACCACGTGAACGCATCGCCTTCTAAATCGTAATAAAAAATCGAGGTGAAGCTCGTCCGCTGATTCAAATAACCGGTGCGGATCCGCTCTTCGATATACGTCTCATTCCCGACGTAAGCACCGAGATAGACCAAGTCTTCGTATAGTTTACCGAGTCGCGTCTCCAGGTTTTCGATACTCCCGTCAATCGCGTAGTCGAATTGTTCTTTCGCCAGTTCTTCCGCGCGGGACACCGTCACGCGGTCGGCAGAGAAGGCTAATGAAGAGATGACAAGTCCTAGTATAATGAAGATAATAAATGTAATCTGAAAGAAGTACGATTTTCGAACTTCAAGCAATGTTCTTAGGCGTTCCACGGTGTCCCTCCTTTCTAACCTTAAGATTATAGCATGAATACACGGAAATCTTTTCGTATTTTCGAAACAATGTTAGACTAATACGTATGAAAGCATCGCGAAAGGAGCGTTCCTTACAAAATGAAAGTTAAAAAAATTAGTCCACGCGGATATTGCTACGGCGTCGTCGATGCCATGAAGCTCGCCAACGAAGCTGTGGCCAACCCAGATTTACCGCGTCCTATCCATATACTTGGCATGATTGTCCATAACCGTCATGTCACCCAAGCATTCGAGGAACTCGGCGTCAAGACGGTCGACGGTGAGGATCGAATGAAAGCGCTCGAGACAATTGATCGTGGAACGGTCGTCTTTACCGCCCACGGCATCTCGCCGCTCGTGCGTAAGCGTGCCATTGAGAAAGGCTTGACGATTGTCGATGCCTCGTGCCCGGATGTACTGGTCACCCACGATTTGATTCGCGAAAAGACAGCTGTCGGTTATGAAGTCATCTACATCGGCAAGCATGGCCACCCGGAACCGGAAGGCGCGATGGGCGTCGCTCCAGGAAAAGTTCATCTCGTCCAATACGAGAGTGACTTCGAGGCGCTCCCGGCTCACCTGTATGATGCAAAAATTCTCGTCACGAACCAGACGACGATGAGCCAATGGGACGTCTCGGCCTTGATTGAGATGATTCAAGAACGGTATCCTCATGTCGAGGTCCACAACGAAATCTGTAACGCGACCCAAGTCCGGCAAGAAGCTGTCGCTGAACAAGCCGGTGACTGTGAACTATTGATCGTCGTCGGTGACCCGAAGTCGAACAACTCGAACCGTTTAGCCCAGGTATCGAAAGAGATTGCAGGCACGAACGCCTACCGCATCGGCGACTTGAGCGAACTCGACCTGGATTGGCTCGAAGGTGTCGAAACGGTCGCCGTCACGTCAGGCGCGTCGACACCGACACCAATCACAAAAAAAGTCATCGACTTCTTGACCCAATATGACCCGCTCGATTTGAGCACGCACGATAAGACGCCATATCTTGAACTGCGCAGCATTCTTCCGAAAGTGAAGGCGCTCCGTAAATGACATGAACCCCCGTCCTCTACCGAGGACGGGGGTTTTTCGTTTAATCATCAGTAGAAGCGGAACGGGTTTGTATCGGCTTCCGAAACAAACAATTCGACATCGAGTTTCGCACGTTCACACTTCTCGCGCATCACGTCGACGACGCCTTGCTTCATCACGCTCTCCACGTGATGACCCGGGTCGACGACAGAAAGTCCGAGCGCCATTGCATCGTGGGCCACATGGAAGTACAGGTCGCCCGTCACGTACGCATCCGCACCTTTGAAATGGGCTGCCGATACGTATTTATTCCCGTCCCCGCCGAGCACCGCCACTTTCTCGATGATCCGGTTCGGATCGCCGACGACACGGACGGCTTCGACGTCAAAGCTCGTCTTGACGTGTTCTGCGAACGCGGCGAGTGTGAGAGGCACCTCGAGACGTCCGATACGACCGAGGCCGAACACGGGCCCGTCAATGTCGTCACGAATCAAATCGTAGGCCACCTCTTCGTATGGATGCGCGTCCGTCATCGCCTTAAGCACTCTTTTCTTTTGGCTCTCCGTGACAATCGTCTCGATTTTCACTTCCTCGACATGTTCCGTCTTGCCGTGTTGGCCTAGATACGGGTCCGACCCTTCGAGTGGTGTGAACTGACCTTCTCCCGAGACGGTGAACTGACAGTCCTCATAATCTCCGAGACGACCGGCTCCGGCCCGGCCGAGCGCCTCCGACACGGCTTGCCGATGCGTCGTCGGGACGAAGACGGACAGTTTATACACCGGTTCTTCATACGTTGGAATGAGCACCGTCGGATCGACCAACCCGAGTGCCTGACTCATCCAGTCGTTGACCCCGCCCTGACAGACGTCCAAGTTCGTATGGGCGACATAGACGGCAATGTCATGCCGAATGCATTTCATAACGATCCGGCCAGCGGCACTGCGATCGTTCACTTGCGCAAGCGCGCTGAAAATGGGTGGGTGATGGGCGATAATCAAGTCGACGTCTCGCTCGATTGCTTCATCAACGACCGACTCGAGCACGTCTAGCGTCACCATGACTCGTCGTACCGGTTTATTCAACGTACCGATTTGAAGACCAATTTTATCGCCCTCGACCGCGAGATGTTTCGGGGCGAACTCCTCAAACAATTGAATGACATGATTTCCGTTCGCCATCAGTTGCTCACCTCTCTCATTTTGTCACGCAACGTCTTGAACTCCTCCTGTTTGCGGATGAGCGCTTCGGTTTGGGCACCTGCCGCCATCTGACCGAGCACATAATCGAGCTTGTCCGCCTCGCGGCCCCATTTCATTTTGAACGCCTCTGGGCGTGTCGTGAGCAAGTACGGTCCGAACATGAGCTGCCACGCGCGTTCTGTGTCATCTAGGCTATAGCACGTCTCCGTGCCACGTTCTCCGACGAGAATCTCGTATACTTTGTCATTCTCTTCAACGATTGATTCCGCGACTAGGACGAATCCTGCGTCGAGCAACCATTCGCGGACATGTTGTCCATCCACGTTCGGTTGCAGGACGAGCCGTTCGACGGCACCTAACTTGTCACGGCCGCTCTCTAAAATCGACCGAATCAAACTTCCGCCCATCCCGCAAATTGAGATGCATGTCGCCTCATCTGCTTCGAGGACGGCGAGCCCGTCACCGAGACGGACGTCGATGTTTTCGGTCGCTCCGATGAGCTCGACTTGAGCTTTGGCCGCTTCCATCGGTCCACGGTTCACTTCGCCTGCGATGGCGCGGTCGACGATGCCTTGCTGAACGAGATAGCATGGCACGTAGGCGTGGTCAGAGCCGATGTCCGCCACTACACTGCCTTTCGGAATGAAATCGACGACTTGCTTCAGTCGGCGGTCTAACGTCACTTGTTCTTGCATAGGGACAACTCCTTTTTCTACTTCTTCACTATTAGGGTAACGAATATTTATATCCAGGACAATAAAAAACGTACCCCAGAAGGAGTACGTTTCACCCTTATTGTTCGAGCAACCAAGTCGCGAGTACGTCTGCTTCTTCGGCAGTCGCGAGACCGGCTGGCATTGCACCTTTACCGTTGACGATGATGTTTGTGATCTCTTCCGCCGATAAACGTTCGCCGACGCCTGTCAACGCAGGACCGACGCCACCTTCGAGATTTCCACCGTGGCAACCTGTGCAGCCTTTCGCCGCATACAAGTCTTCCGGGTTCATCTCAGTGACCGACGGACCTTCAGCAGCCTGCTGAGCTTGGTTCACGCCAAAATACGATAATGAGACCATGGCAATGATTGCGACGATCGCGATCGCTGCAAACGGTAACAATGGATTACGCATTGTATTTCCCCCTCATGTTCATTCCAAATTTCTACCCATCACTATTTTACTCAAAAAATAATAAAGAAGGAAGGAAAATCACTCATTTTCCTTCCTTTCTTCTAAAACTTCACATTTTATTCAAAAACACAATTAATCAAGGAAGTCTTTCAAGCGTTTCGAACGGCTCGGGTGACGGAGCTTCCGGAGCGCCTTCGCCTCGATTTGACGAATCCGCTCGCGGGTGACGCCGAACACTTTCCCGACTTCTTCGAGCGTGCGCGTACGGCCATCATCGAGACCGAAACGGAGACGGAGCACGTTTTCTTCGCGGTCCGTGAGCGTGTCGAGCACGTCTTCGAGCTGTTCTTTGAGTAGCTCATAGGCAGCGGCGTCTTGGGGTGCCATCGCATCTTGGTCTTCGATGAAGTCGCCGAGGTGCGAATCATCCTCTTCCCCAATCGGTGTCTCGAGCGAGACAGGCTCTTGGGCGATTTTCAAGATCTCACGCACTTTTTCAGGTGTGAGTTCCATCTCTTTGGCGATTTCTTCAGGTGCCGGTTCGCGCCCGAGGTCTTGCAACAGTTGACGTTGAACACGAATCAACTTGTTGATCGTCTCGACCATGTGGACCGGGATCCGGATTGTCCGAGCTTGGTCGGCAATGGCGCGAGTGATTGCTTGACGAATCCACCACGTCGCGTACGTCGAGAACTTGAACCCTTTCATGTAGTCGAACTTCTCGACGGCTTTAATGAGGCCCATGTTTCCTTCTTGAATCAAGTCAAGGAAGAGCATACCGCGCCCGACATAACGTTTCGCGATTGAGACGACGAGACGGAGGTTGGCTTCGGCAAGACGTTTCTTCGCCTCTTCGTCCCCTTGTTCAATCCGTTTCGCGAGTTCGGTCTCATCTTTCGCACTGAGGAGATCGACGCGGCCGATCTCTTTCAAATACATGCGGACCGGGTCGTTGATCTTAATACCTGGCGGGACGGACAAGTCGTTCAAATCGACCTCTTCGTCCTCTTTTTTGGTTGGTGTTTCTTCGGCATCGGCCGCATCTTCTGTGACGCGGATATCTTTACCTTCTAAGTCTTCAATGAAGTTATCGATAAAGTCCGAATCCACCTCGAAATGGCTGAGGCGATCTTGGATTGCTTGCATGGATACGACGCCTTTTTTCTTACCTAATTTCTCGAGTTCGTCTATGGCGTTAAATAAATCCTCTTTTTTCTTCTCTGCCATCTAGCAGTTCAACTCCTTCCAAACTTCCTTCACGTTCATCGTTCACGAAGACGACGACTCCGGGTAATCAATTCTTGTAACTTGGATGCCTGGTCTACTATACTTTCGGCATCTTGTCCGATTTCCCTTTTCGCTCGTTCGATTTGACGCTGTTCCTCATAACTGTTTATGACCTTAATGTATTCATCTAAAACCTCTTCGGTCAGTTCGTCCGGTGCGGACATGAGCCGAATCTCGGCATACCGATTCGCATAGTCCGGACGTTGGTCACAATAGCGCTCCATGAACGGGGGCGCCACTTGTTCGAATTCTTCATGCGTCATGTCCTCCGAGACGATCTCATAGAGGGCCGTCGCCAGCATGCGATGCACTTCGTCCTGATAGGCTAGCCCGAGGCGGTCCCTGACGAAGCGGACCCGCTCCGGACCACTCAGCATGGCCCGAAGCAACAGCTTTTCGGCTTTGACATAACGCGGTTCATTCGTCTTAGATGAACGCCGGCGAACCGGTTCAGCCTCCGGCACTCGTTGGGGTGCGATTTCTTTCGGTCTTGTCGAGGGCATCCGTGACAACAATGTCTCGACTGGAATCTCAAATTCGTCGGCCAACTTTCTCACATATAAATCACGTCGAATCGAATTGTCCGTTTTACTGATTTCCACAAGCATAGATTCAATAAAACGAATCCGTTCTCCTTCTCGATTCATATTTTTCCCACGCCGTAGCGTCCGGTTCATGAAATCGAGGACGGATAAACGCTCCGATTCGACAAGTCTGTGCCACTGCTCCGCCCCGTTCGTCCGAATATAATCATCCGGGTCGGTCTTCTCAGGTAACATCAGCACCTGGACATCGAGCGGATAGCCCTCGAGCAAGCGGACGACTTTCATCGTCGCTTCCTGTCCGGCCGTATCACCGTCATAACAGATGATCACTTCTTCGACCATGCGTGCTAACGCACGGGCATGCTGCGTCGAAAACGCCGTCCCGAGCGACGCGACGACTTCCTTCGTCCCGGCTTGCGCGACTTGCAAGACGTCGACGTTCCCTTCCACGAGCACGACCCGTTTTTGCTTTCGCATCGTGGCCCGTGCCTGTGAAAAGCCGAAGAGGAGTTCACTCTTGTTGAACAAGGGCGTATCCGCCGTGTTGACGTACTTTGGCTGTCGCTCATCGATCGCCCGTCCGCTAAATCCGACGATGGTGCCGTCTCGATCCGCAATCGGAAAGACGACTCTGCCTTCAAACCGGTCAAAATATTCACCGGACCTCGACTTAGAAATCAACCCCGCCTCCACCATGACCTCGAGGTCGAAACCTCTTCGTTCCAGTGAATCAACGGTAAAACGGCGATGATCAGGCGCATAACCGATCTTATACTGTCCGATCGTCGTCTCCTGTAGACCGCGCGCTTGCAAATACGTCAATCCGACTTCGCCCGCTTCGGTCTTCATCAACACTTCATGATACAAATCCGCCACGACACGATGGGCATCGCGCATCTGTTTACGAATGACTTGGTCTCGTGACAACTCCTCATCGCCAGACACCCCGCCCTCGATGGCGATGTTCGCCCGCGTCGCGAGACGTTCAATCGTCTCTGGAAACGATAGTCCTTCCGTCTCCATAACGAACGTGAACACGTTCCCGCCGGCGCCGCACCCGAAACAATGGTACATCCCTTTTTCCGGGGACACGGAGAACGATGGACTGTTCTCCGAGTGGAACGGACAGAGACCGACGAGGCGATGGCCTTGCTTCTTCAATTCAACGCGTTCACTGATTAAATCAACGATATCTGTGGCTTGTTTCACTTCCGCAATGACTTCATCCGGTATTCGCGGCAACTCGACCACTCCCTATCCAAACTCGCAACGAAACGGAACGTTCACCACGTTCCGTTTCACTGTAATGTCAGTACTCTATTATACCGTTAACACCAGTCGATTACTAATCCGAGTACTCAATCGTCTTTCGATTGGTCGAGCATCCGTAAAATGATGCCTGCCGTCTCTTCGACGGCTTTGTTCGTCACGTCGATGACCTCGCAACCGATTCGTTCGTAAATCCCTCGGGCATACTCGAGTTCACGATTGATGCGTTCGAGTTGGGCGTAGTCGGCCTCCGGTTTCAAACCGAGCGACTTCAACCGTTCCATCCGAATCGAAATCAACTTATCCGGCGAGATGATCAACCCGACGCACTTGTCAGGCGGCAAATCGAACAGTTCTTCCGGCGGGCGTGATTCCGGCACGAGCGGTACGTTGGCGACCTTATACCGCTTCAACGCCAAATATTGTGAGAGTGGCGTCTTGGATGTGCGTGATACGCCGACGAGGACGATATCAGCTTTTTTCAAGCCTCTTGGGTCACGTCCGTCGTCGTACTTGACCGCGAACTCCATCGCTTCGATTTTCCGGAAGTAATCCTCATCGAGACGATAGATGAGTCCCGGTTTCTCGCGCGGACTCTCTCCGAGTTGACCGGCGAGCACGTCGAGTAAGTCGCCGAGCAAGTCGACAGTCTTCACGTCATGCGCTCGTCCGAGTTGGACGAGGAGGGCCCGATGCTCTTCGTTGACCAACGTGAAGGCGATGACCGCTCCTTGGGCACGCGCTTGTGTCACGACATCGTGAATCGTCTGTTCATCTTCCACGAACGGAATTCTAAGCGTCTCAATCGCATTCTCGTGAAACTGGATGCTCGCGGCGCGGACGACGAGTTCACACGTCTCCCCGACCGAATCGCTCACGACAAATACGAGTTGTTTTTGTGTCAGTGTCAAACCAGATTCCTCCTCAGAACGACTCATCGTTGGCGAGTGCGATCAATACTTTCGTCATGTTCGTCTTCGTCATGCGACCGTGCACAATCAGCTTGCCGTCTTTCTCTTCGACGACTGGCATGGCATCGATTTGTTTCTCGATCAGCTTCATCCCGGCCCGAATCAACGTCTCACTCTTCTCGCACACCGTGATGTTCGGCATGCGGGTCATGATGACGTTGACCGGCAATTGATCCAAGTCTTGATTGCCGATGGCGGCCCGAAGTAAGTCTTTACGTGACAAGACACCGACGAGCTCATTGTCCTTGCCGACGACGAACAGCGAACCGACGTCTTCTAAAAACAAGGTCACGACGGCGTCATACACCGTCATCTCGTCACTGACGACTTTCGCGGACGACATGAAGTCGCCGACCGTCAATGAATCCAATTTTTCCCGAAGCAGGGATGAGTTTCGTTTGCCGACGAACGTGTAGCCGACACGTGGCCGGGCTTCTAGTATTCCAGTCATCGTCAAGATGGCCAGGTCCGGGCGGAGCGTGGCGCGAGTGAGCGACAGCTCTTGCGCGATCTGCTCACCCGTGATCGGTCCGTTGACCCTGACGATCTCAACGATCTTCTGTTGGCGCTCATTCAGCTGCATAGCCAACCCCCTCAAGTTTGGTCAGAGTACGAGCGCGCTAAAGTCGGCGACGCTCTCGATTGTCATGGCGAGTCGTTTTATCTCGCGCAGACGGTTCTCGCGAATCGCTTCAACGTCGCTCATGACCATTGTATTTTCAAAATAAGCGCTAATCGGTTGTTCCAATACGCGCAATGACGCGATCGCTTGATGATAATCCCCATCCGCGACGGCTCGCTCCGTTTCTGGTAGCGTCGTTTCGATGGCGACATGGAGTTCGTTCTCTTCTTTGTTTTCGAACAATGCCGGATCGACCTCTCCAGCCTCACCTTTCTTGGCGATATTGACGACACGCGTCAATTGCTCAATGAGTAGTTTCGCATCGTTTGCGAGCATGGCTTGAACCGCATCCGCTCGGGCATCGAGCCGGTTGATGGCGAGCTCTGTCGTCAATACGGCGTCGATGACGTCATAACGGACTTGCCGTTCTTGGAGACGATACTTCAGGCGAAGCATGAAGAAGTCTTTTAGTTGCGCCTTGACTTGTTCTTTATCGGCATCATAAAGTCCTGCCTGAAGTTGCGAATCGACAACTTGTGAAAGTAATTTGTCGAGTGGGAGCGCAATCTTCCAATCCGCTAGAATTTGGACGACCCCTTGGGCTTGACGACGAAGCGCGAACGGGTCTTGCGAACCGCTCGGAATCATGCCGATTCCGAAGAATGCAGCGATCGAATCCAATTTATCGGCGAGTGCGAGAACCGCACCCGTTGGCGTCGATGGTGACGCGTCGCCCGCAAAGCGTGGCATATAGTGTTCACGGATGGCTGCGGCCACTTCTTTGTCCTCACCTTGTTGGAGCGCATACTTCTCACCCATCACCCCTTGGAGTTCTGTGAACTCATACACCATTTGGCTGACGAGGTCGAACTTATGGATGGCACCAGCACGCGCCACTTTGGCTGCATCCGCATTGAACAATGGCGCCAGCGTTCCGGCGAGTTGTTCCACCCGACGGACCTTGTCTCCCGTCGTCCCCAACTTCTCATGGAAGACGATGCGGTCGAGACGGACGAGTTGATCGTCAATCTTCGTCTTTTGGTCTTCCTCATAGAAGAAGACGGCATCTGCCAAGCGAGCCCGGATGACCTTCTCGTTCCCTTTGGCAACGTTTTGAAGATGGTCCGCGTTCCCGTTACGGACGGTCACGAAATAGTTTTTAAGCGTTTCACCGATATAGACCGGGAAATAGCGTTGATGTTCTTTCATCGTCGTGATCAATACTTCTTCCGGAAGTTCGAGATAGCTTGCATCGAATTCACCGAACAGCGCAGTCGGCCATTCGACGAGGTTCGTCACTTCCTCGAGCAACGACGCGTCGAGCGGAACCGTCCACCCTTGCTCAGAAGCCAACTCGTCGATTTGACGTTCGATGCGGGCCTTACGGTCTTCATATGACGCGACGACGAATTCGCGTTCGAGCGTCTCGGCGTAGGCGGCCGGCTCGGCGATCGTGACGTCACCTTTACTCAAGAAGCGGTGACCACGTGTCACGTTTCCTGTCTTTACGCCTTCGATTTCAAAATCGATTTGCTCGGCACCGAACAACGCGACGAGCCAACGAATCGGACGCATGTAGCGGAGACTGCTCGTGCCCCACTTCATGTTTTTAGGGAACGTCATACCACGGACGACGTCTTCGAGTGCCGGAAGCAGCGTGCTCGTCGCCTGTCCTGACTCGTGACGGTCTGCGAACACGTACTCGACACCTTTCTCTTCAGCGAAGTACAAGTCGTCGACCGAGAGACCGCGGCCACGGGCAAACCCAGCGGCTGCTTTCGACCAGTTTCCTTCAGCGTCTTGAGCGATCTTTTTCGCCGGTCCGCGAAGCGTCTCCGTCAAGTCTTGTTGCTTCTCTTCGACGTCTTTGACAAGAACGGCGAGACGGCGCGGTGTTGAATAGACGGTCAATGTCCCGAACTGGACACGGGCGTCCGTCAAGAAGGCGGTCACACGCTCTGCCAATTGTTTCTCCGAACGGAGGACATATTGCGCTGGTAATTCTTCAAGTCCGATTTCTAATAAAAGGTCACGCATCAAGGGCACCTGCTTTCTCTTGGTTCAAAAGTGGGAAACCGAGACGTTCCCGCTCTTCGATAAATTTGGCAGCACACGCACGGGACATGTTGCGGACACGTTGGATGAAACCGGTCCGTTCCGTCACCGAGATGGCGCCTTTCGCATCGAGTAGGTTGAACGTATGCGAACATTTGAGGATATAGTCGTAAGCCGGGAAGACGAGGTTCTCGTCAAGGGCACGCTTCGCTTCTTTTTCGTACGTATCGAACAACGTGAACAACATGTCGACGTCTGAAAGTTCGAACGTATATTTTGAGTGTTCATACTCGGGCTGGTAGAAGATGTCCCCATACTTGAATCCGTCCGTCCAGACGAGGTCAAACACGCTCTCGACTTCTTGGATGTACGACGCGAGACGTTCGAGACCGTATGTGATCTCGACGGCGATCGGGTCACACTCGATGCCACCGACTTGTTGGAAATACGTGAACTGGGTGATCTCCATCCCGTTCAACCAAACTTCCCAACCTAGACCGGCCGCGCCGAACGTCGGGTTTTCCCAGTTGTCTTCGACGAAACGGATATCGTGCTCGAGCGGGTTGATTCCGATCAACTCTAAACTTTCTAAGTAAAGCTCTTGGATGTTGCTCGGTGACGGCTTCATGATGACTTGGAACTGATGATGCTGATACAAACGGTTCGGGTTTTCACCGTACCGTCCATCCGCCGGACGACGTGATGGCTCCGTGTAACAGACGTTCCACGGCTCTGGTCCGAGACTCCGTAAGAACGTCATCGGGTTCATCGTACCGGCCCCTTTCTCAACGTCATACGCTTGCATTGTCAAGCAGCCTTTCGACGCCCAGAAATTTTGTAACGTCAAAATAATTTCTTGCACGGTCATGTGCTTCATATGTGACACCTCCAAAAGTATTGAAACGACAAAAAACGCCCCTATGTGCCATGCACATAGGGACGGGATTACCCGCGGTTCCACCCTACTTGCCTCGAGATGAGGCCACTCTTTGGATTGTGGGCGCTCCGGAATTGCCATTCACTTCCCCCTGGCGTTCGGCTCCCACCTCCCCGAACTCGCTGTACCCATGGCGTAAAAGCTACTCGTTTCCTTCATTGCGCACGCTATTTCATTTGTCTAATCGTAGATTATGGTATCGAATCTTGTCGAAAAAGTCAATCGTCGTTCAAGTAAAGGCGCTGCATTTGATCGAGGACACGTTTCGTCTTCAGCCGCAAGCCACTGTATGATTCCATATAGGCGTCGAACAGCTGCCTGAGCAGAATCCGCGTCTCTTTTGTGAGCGGGACGTTACTGAATTCGGACAGCTCGTGTCGGCTCATCAAATAGAGGAGCTTCGCTAGACGTTCGCTCATGCGGGCCGACCCTTCTTCTTGGTGACGCGAGCAAAGAAAACCACCGGCCGCCACTGAAAAATACATCGGGTCGGTCACATCGTTGCAACGGATGCACCCGGTCAAAACGGGTGCGACCCCGAGCAAGTGCAAAATGCGCAGTTCAAAGTGGTGCGTGATCACATCCGGGTCCATCCCTGCATTGAGCGCCTGCAGGGCGTCGTTCAAGATGCGATAGAGCGGGCGGTTCGGCACCCGGTCCTCGACGGTGCGGTCGACGAGCTCGAGCCAGTACATGGCGTACGCCATGCGCTCGACGTCTTTCCGGATTTCCGGATAGGACGTGATCACATCCGACGACTTCAGTTGACCGAGGCCACGGCTCGCCGGGAAAATATACACCGCCTCGACGAAAGGCTGGCTCGACGCATGCAAGCGACTGCCCGGCTTTTTCGCACCGCGCGCCATGACGGCGACTTTCCCGAGTTCTTCGGTGAACAACGTGACGACTTTGTTCGACTCCCCGTAATTGACCGTCCGAATGACGATTCCCGTGACCTTTTGCAACATGGCTTAATACTCGTCGTCGCGGAAACCGAGGTCGCGGAGTTGGCCCATCTTGTTACGCCAATCTTTTTGCACTTTCACCCATAGGTTCAAATACACTTTTGTCCCGAGGAGCGCCTCGATGTCGTGGCGTGCTTCTGTCCCGATTTCGCGGAGCATCGCACCTTTTTTGCCGATGACGATTCCTTTTTGCGAATCACGCTCGACCATGATTACGGCCTCGACATCAATCATTTCCGAGTTTTCCCGTTTCTTGATCGATTCGATGGCGACCGCGATTGAGTGCGGCACTTCATCACGCGTCTTATGGAGCACTTTCTCGCGAATCAATTCAGAGATGATGAACCGTTCCGGGTGGTCTGTCACTTGGTCGGCCGGGTAATACATCGGTCCTTCCGGGAGCAACTTTTTGATTTCTTTAAGGAGCGGTTCGACGTTATTGCCTTGAAGTGCCGAGATCGGGACGTACGCCGCGAAATCGAGTTGGTTCGTATACTGCTCGATGACAGCCGGAATCTCGTCCGGATGAATCAAATCGATTTTGTTCATGACGAGGATGATTGGCGTATCGAGCCCTTTTAACTTCTCGATGATGAACTCATCGCCGGCGCCGCGCGGTTCCGTGACGTTGACCATGAAGAGGATCGCGTCGACTTCACGGAGTGCGTTCGTCGCGACTTTCATCATGAAATCGCCGAGGCGGTGTTTCGGCTTATGAATCCCTGGCGTGTCGATAAAGATGATTTGCGAATCATCCGTCGTATATACACCTTGGACCTTGTTGCGCGTCGTCTGCGGCTTGTCTGACATGATGGCAATCTTTTGTCCGATGACCCGATTCAAGAACGTCGATTTCCCGACGTTTGGACGACCGATGATGGACACAAACCCTGATTTAAAATCTTCTTGATACATAGTGCACCTGCTTTCTAAATTTCCAATACGTTCAATCATATAACGAATTTGTCGATTACATAAGGGCCAAAAATGAAAAGTGCCGTGATGGCGGCCCCGATGGCGGCAACGAGCACTGATCCGGCTGCGACGTCTTTCGCTTGCTTCGCTAACGGTTTGATGTCTTTCGTGACGAGGTCGACCGTGCGCTCGACTGCCGTGTTCATCAGCTCGAGCGCGATGACGAGTACGACCCAACCGAACAGAATCAAGTTCTCGAGTTTCGTCGTTGGGAGCCACCAGGCAAATACGACGACGAGCAGGCTCGATGCGAGATGAATCAGCATGTTGCGTTCGGTCCGCACTGCGTGCACGATGCCGTGCACGGCGAACCAGAACGGTTTCACACTTCGCCTCGTTTCAGCTCGAAGTGAGCGAGCACTTGTTCTTGGCGCGCCGTCATCTCCGCTTCTTCCTCAGGCGTCATGTGATCATAGCCGAGGAGATGTAAGAAGCCATGAATGGCCAAAAATCCGAGTTCTCGTTCGAACGAGTGGCCATAGTCGGCCGCCTGTTCGCGGCAACGCTCGACCGAGATGAGTAAATCGCCAAGGAGACGAGGCTCGTCTTCATCGAGCATGAAATCCATCTCTTCTTCGCCCATCTCGTCAAAAGCAAAACTGATCACGTCGGTCGGCGCATCTTTCCCGCGCCATTCCCGATTGATTGCTTGAATCTCGTCGTTCGTCAAAAAGGTGACCGACAGTTCGCTCGGTTCTTCAATGTCCTCTTCGAGCGCTGCGTGCATCAAAATAGATTCGACGAGCTCGACTTGAGCATCGGTCAACAACCCGTGCTCATCGTTCGAAATGATTTGCATGTAATTCGCCTTCTTTCTTCAGTTCTGGGTACTCGATCCGTTCATGGAACAAGCCGGTCAACGTCTCACACGCGCTCTCCCCGACCCGCCATACTTCTTTCGTCGTCAACTCGCAGTCTTCGAACTGTCCGTCTTGCAACTTGTCACGGATGATCGCGCTGACGAGCTGCCGGATCCGTTCTGGTGTCGGCTGCTTCTGTGACCTTACCGCCGCCTCAATCGAATCGACGATCATGACGACCGCCGCCTCGCGTGTCTGCGGTTTCGGTCCCGGGTAACGGAAGCGCGACTCAGTGACATCTCGTGTCTCTTTCGCTTTCACATAAAAGAACTTCAACAATGACGTGCCGTGATGTTGCTCGGCGATATCGATGATTTCTTTCGGTAGCTTGTAGCGGCGCAACAGATCAGCACCGTCATACGGATGGGCCATGATGATGTCGGCCGATTCTTCCGGCGTGAGCCGGTCGTGCGGGTTGACGCCGCTCTGTTGGTTCTCGATGAAGTGGAGCGGCCGCTCGGTCTTCCCAAGATCATGGTAATAACTAGCGACCCGTGCGAGCAGTCCGTCGGCGCCGATCGCCTCGCAAGCCGATTCAGCCAGGTTGGCGACCATCATGCTGTGATGATACGTACCCGGTGCCTCCATCAACAATTTCCGCAACAGCGGGTGCGTCGGGCTCATCAATTCGATTAAGCGACCCGATGACAAGACGCCGAACCACGGCTCGAGGAACGGCAGGAAGCCGAACGTGAGCACGATTGATAACAGGGCACTCGTGATCGCGAAGCCTGACAGATACGCGACCATCTCCCATGTCACTACCGTGTTACGCAGGAACAAGAGCGCGAGCACCATAATGATGTTGATGATGCCGAGCAAGACACCTGACAAGAATAACCGTTTCCGCTGAATCTTTGGTTCGACGAGGAAGACAGCCAGGAAACTACCGGTCGCAAAATAGACGACCGTCATGAAGCTCGTGTTTTGCCCGAAACTCGCCACGATCGATCCGGCGATCATCGTAATGAGTGCCGAGGCGAGCGCGACCCGCTCATCGACAAGGATACGGAGCAAGAGGACAACGAACGCCGTCGGGGCGAGCACGTATGCGTACGTCGTAAACTCGATGCCGATATAGCCGACCCCGAAAAAGATGCCGAGTTGAAGCAGTAACAACCCGTACACGGTAATCAAAATTTTAGGACGAAGCAACAACTGTTGAATCTTCGACCGGATCAACATGAACAGAAATCCGGTCGTCAACAGTCCGCTCAGTAAGTAAGCCCCGAACAGCGGTGCGAACGAACGGTTCGGGTCGATCGCACCGGTCAATTCGAGCTTCCGATAAATCTCACGTGTCACGACCTCGCCTTGATTGACGAGCAATTGTCCTTCTTGGATGATGACCGGCTCGACCGCGTCGAGCGCCTGTTGTTCTTTCTCGCGCGTCGCCTCAGAGTCGAACACGTAGTTCGGGACGATCAATTGATCGCTCAGGCTGTTGGCGATGGCCCGGAACTCGAGTGAGAGCGGGGATTGGTCGACGAGCGTCTCGGCCCGGTCTCTCGCTTCTGAGATCGACTGTGAGCTCGTCTCGATGCGGTTGCCCATTACTTCTTGGAGCGCCGTCACGGTGACGTCTTCGACCGTACGACGCGTGTTCTCAGTCGCCTCGAGCAACAGATTCAACTCGTCGTCACCGAGAAAGCCATTCACTTCGGTCGAGTTCAACCGGTTCTTAATATCCGAGAGTTCGGTCTCTTCTCCCGTCTCCTCGAACGCCGCGAACAATTGCTCGACTTTGGCGATTTGTTGATCGGCAAACTCGCGTCGGAGCGAAAATTGACTACCGACGCCATTGACGGCTTCTTGTTGCAACCGTTCCGTCGCCGTTCGGTCCTCGACCGTGATGGGCGAGCGGATATCCTGTTCGGCAATCCCGAGCGGTTCGACGCTAATAATCGATGGGCGCACCGTAAAATAGAGAATCGCGCCTAGAATGAGAAAAAAGAGGACGGAGATTGTCGCGACCGTCCAATGACGTGCTTGCTGCATCAGTGCCCCCCCTTTTTGTTATGTGAGTTCGGTACTATAGGCGTTAATAATTTTCTTGACGAGCGGATGTCGAACGACATCGGACGACGTGAAGTGTTCGAAATGAATCCCTTCGACTCGCTCGAGCAGGTGTAACGCCTCTTGAAGACCTGACGCCTTCCCTTTAGGTAAATCCACTTGCGTCAAGTCGCCGGTGACGACCATTTTCGACCCGAAACCGAGTCGCGTCAAGAACATTTTCATCTGCTCTTTCGTCGTGTTCTGCGCCTCATCTAAAATGACGAACGCATCTTCAAGCGTGCGTCCTCGCATATAGGCGAGCGGGGCGACTTCGATTGTGCCACGTTCGAGCAACCGATTCGTCTGCTCGACGCCATAGACGTCAAACAAGGCGTCATAGAGCGGACGTAAGTATGGATCGACTTTCTCTTTCAAGTCACCTGGCAAGAAACCCAAGTTTTCCCCTGCTTCGACGGCTGGACGCGTCAAAATAATACGTTTGACTTGTCCTTCTTTCAATGCCCGTGCTGCCAAAACGACGGCCAGATAGGTCTTTCCGGTCCCGGCCGGCCCGATTCCGAAGACAAGATCGCGTTTTTCAATGGCACGAACGTAGCGGCTTTGTCCGACTGTCTTCGCCCGGATCGGTTTGCCTTTGTTCGTCGTGAAGACGACCCGCTCATAATGCTCGAGCAGTTCATCGCCTTTGCCGACCTTGATATGTTGAATCACGCTGATGGCATCACTCTCGTTCAAGCGAGCCCCTTTTTTGACAAGCTGTTGTAGCGTCTTGATGACGGTTTTCGTCAATTCAAGTGTGTCAGCAGTATCGGCCTGAATGATCAATTCTTCTCCACGAGGAGTGAGTGCGACCGCGAGTTCTGCCTCGATAGCGTGAAAGACCTCGTCTTTCGGCCCGAGGAGTGCCTGTGCTTCGTTCGCATGTTCCATGACGAACGGTATCTTATCAGTCATAATCAATGGTTGTTTCTCCTCCCCATCAGTAGATTGTTCCTTCTTTACTTTAGCACTATCAAGCCGTTCGTGAAAGAAAGACCGTCCGTTTTGGCCACAAAAAGAAGCAGTGACTCAATGTCACTGCTTCAGGCTTAGCGACGGCGTTTCGACACCGGCGGCTGCAAAATTTCACTCCAAACGACAGCTTGCCGAACTTGCTTCATCGACATGCGCGGTTGCGGTTGCGGCCGCGACTCGGTTGCCTCCGAAATCGGCGGAATCTTGACCGTCTGTTCGAACTGCGCACTCACGTGCGGTAATTCTTCCCGCCGACGCGGCGGTTGAGACTCTCTTGATTCAGCTGGGGCAGCGACACGACGACGCAGTTTTTGCGGCGTCGGTTTTTCCTTGCCATCGCGCGGCTCGTCAAATGTCGCCTCGACTTCTTTCATCATGTCACCGACCGTATCGAGATAGCGTTTCAAATCCGTACTCGGCGGCCGTTCTCCAGTAGAAGATGATTTCTCCATCCGCTTCATGACCGCCGAAGCGATCCCGAATGCGGCGAGGAGTAGTACCCAAAGTCCATCCATCCCGATCACTCTTTGTCAGATTCGACTGGGTGACCGATCGCTTTACGCATTTCTGTATCGGCTTGGACGTTCAAGTAGTTGACGTAGTCCATGACACCGAGCTTACCGTGGCGAAGCGCATCTGCCATCGCAAGCGGGACTTCAGCCTCGGCTGCGACAACTTTCGCGCGCATCTCTTCGACTGATGACTTCATCTCTTGCTCACGGGCGATCGCCATCGCGCGGCGTTCCTCCGCTTTCGCTTGCGCGATTTTCTTATCAGCCTCGGCTTGGTCTGTCTGAAGGACCGCTCCGATGTTTTTACCGATATCAATGTCGGCGATATCGATGGACAAGATTTCAAACGCGGTCCCTGAATCAAGACCTTTCGTCAATACGGTACGTGAAATCATATCCGGATTTTCCAAAACGTGTTTATGGTTATGTTGCGAACCGATCGTCGAGACGACCCCTTCACCTACACGGGCGATAATCGTTTCTTCTCCGGCACCCCCGACAAGACGGTCGATGTTGGCACGAACCGTGATCCGGGCTTTCGCTTTCACTTCAATCCCGTCCATGGCCACACCGGCGATGAACGGCGTTTCGATGACTTTCGGGTTGACGGACATTTGAACAGCCTCTAACACGTTTCGGCCGGCAAGGTCGATTGCTGCGGCACGTTCAAACGACAATTCGATATCGGCACGGTGGGCCGCAATCAAGGCGTTGACGACACGGTCAACGTTACCCCCAGCCAAGAAGTGACTCTCGAGCTGGTTCGTATTTAAGCCAATACCGGCTTTGACCGCTTTGATGAGCGGGTTGACGATTTTCGATGGGACGACGCGACGGAGTCGCATCCCGATCAATGTGAAAATCGAGACGTGGACGCCAGCGGCGAACGAGCTGATCCACAGCCCGACCGGGACGAACGTGAAGAATACGGCGAGCGCAATCAATCCTCCACCTGAGATGAGTAACGTGGTCAATAGTTCTGGTGTCATTCTGTTACATCCTCCTTCGGCTCTATAAAGCTACGGACGACAACGCGCCCTGAATCGACTTTATACACCTGAATTTTCGTTTGCGAATCGAGATAGCTACCTTCTGTCACGACATCAATCCGTTCTCCGTCAATCTCAGCGGTACCCGCCGGGCGCAGCGGCGTCAATGTGACCCCGACTTTCCCGAGCAACCGTTTGCGGTCATCGTGTGACAGATACCCTTTGTCTGATGACGTCGAATCGGTCAAAATCAACCCTTTATACATGAGCGAACGATTGGACTGCAGGCGACGATATGCCCAAAATCCGAGTCCAGCGACGATGGCCGTGGCTAAACCGAGCGACAACCATAGTTGCCCGATCGTGGCGCCCGCCATAATCAAACTGGCGACGACCGCCCCGATCCCTAGCACGCCGAAAAATCCAAAACCGGCAACGAACACTTCAATTCCTAGAAGGACGATCCCGACAAAAAACACCGTCAGAATCACTCCGAGACCAAATGTCATCGTATTGCAACCCCCTTCCGAGTTCACAAGCTACCTCTTATCTCTAGTGTATACGAAACAAGTTTGCTTGTGGTTTCAGAATACGCAAAAAAAGACAGAAACTTTTGGTTTGACCCAAAAGCTCCTGTCTCTTTCATTAATTCGTCAATTGTTGTTTGACAATGCGGTTCACAAGACCACCGTCTGCCTTGCCTTTAACTTGAGGCATGACGACGCCCATCACCTTACCCATATCTGACGGGCCTGTGGCATTCGTTTGAGCAATAGCTGCTTTCACGATCGCCGTGACTTCATCTTCAGAAAGTTGTTCAGGCATATAGGCCTCTAGTACGACAATCTCGTCAGCTACTTTAGATGCAAGGTCTTCACGACCAGCGCTTTCGAATTCTCGGAGGGAGTCTCTGCGCTGTTTCATCTCTCGGTTGAGCACCGTGAGTTCCTCTTCCTCAGTAAGATCTTGTCGACCAAATTTGATGGCCTCATTTTGGAGCGACGCTTTGACCATTCGGATCGTCGTAAGACGATCTTTCTGTTTTGCGCGCATGGCTTGCTTCATGTCGTCCGTCAAGCGTTCTTGAAGACTCATGAGCTAACACCCTCTCTACAAATGAAACTGAAATTAGAATTTCTTACGCTTACGCGCAGCTTCTGATTTCAATTTGCGTTTTACGCTTGGCTTTTCGTAGTGACGACGTTTGCGAACTTCGGCAAGAGTGCCATCTTTCGAAACACCGCGTTTGAAACGACGAAGAGCGTCTTCAAGCGATTCGTTTTTACGGACACGAGTTTCCACTAGTTTTCCCTCCCTCCGAATTACACGACTAAGGAAACGTGTTTCACACGTCATAACATATTATAGTGAAAGTAAGTCGTGCGGTCAACCACTAGTTATTAATAGTCGCTATCTGAACGTCCGCCTGTGACGATGGCGATTCCAGCTGATGCGCCGATGCGCGTCGCGCCGGCATCGATCATCGCTTGTGCGCCTTCGAAATCACGTACGCCGCCTGAAGCTTTGACACCGAGATCTGGTCCGACCGTCTCACGCATGAGGCGGATATCTTCTACCGTCGCGCCGCCTGTTGAGAAGCCAGTCGACGTTTTCACGAAGTCTGCACCTGCTTTGACTGAAAGTTCAGCCGCTTTTTTGATTTCTTCTTTTGTAAGGAGGCACGTCTCAAAGATGACTTTGACGAGCGTCCCGTTTGCCGCTTCGACGACAGCGCGGATATCGCGTTCGACGAGATCGAAGTCGCCGTCTTTCATGGCGCCGATGTTGATGACCATGTCAATTTCATCTGCACCGTTGGCAATCGCGTCTTTTGTTTCGAACGCTTTCACTTCTGGCGTGTTGGCTCCGAGTGGGAACCCGATGACCGTACATACTTTGACGTCGTCATCTGATTTGAGTTGTTCCGCCGCGTACTTCACCCATGTCGGGTTGACACAGACGCTTGCGAATTTGTATTCGAGCGCCTCGGCACAAAGTTTCGTGACTTGATCTTTCGTTGTTTCTGCCTTCAAGGCTGTGTGGTCGATATAACGTGCTAATTCCATCGTAAAATTCCTCCTCTGATGTATCGGTCTGACATATAGGTCTGACATCTAACATATTATCATGTTTTCTTGAAATGTAACAGCTTTCAATTCAGACGAGTTGACGACGTTTTCGTGTCTGAATCCAGCTGTTCCAACTAAAGAAGAAAATCGCAATCCAGATGCACGTGAACGCAAAAATGTGATAACCCGTGAACGGCTCATTATAGAGGATGACCCCGATCGCGAGACTGAGCGTCGGTGCGATGAATTGAAGAAACCCGACAAGCGTGAACGGGATATGTTGCGCCCCGTACCCGAACAAAAGAAGCGGCAACGCCGTCATCACGCCTGTCCCGATCAAGGCGACCCAAATGACCGGTTCGGTCGTCATCGTCAATCCGCCCTGTGACGTCTGCCAACCTAAGAAAATGATAGCGACCGGCACGACCGCGAGCGTCTCAATCCCGAGACTGACCGTCGAGGCAAGCGGTCGGCGTTTCTTCACCATGCCGTAAAATCCGAACGTACTGGCCAGAATGAAGGCGATCCACGGGAACGACCCATACCCGAACGTCAAAACGAGCACACCGATCGCCGCCACCGTCACCGCGAGCCATTGGACTCGGTTTAATGATTCCCGAAAAACAAGCACACCTAACACCATGCTGACGAGCGGATTGATGTAATAGCCAAGTGACGCCTCGATGATATAGCCGTGATTGACCGCCCATATGTACACGAACCAGTTGGCGCTGACGATGAAGCCGTTCAACATGAAGGCGTTCCGCGTCGCCCGGTGCCGGAGCGCATAGTTGAACTCGGTCCACTGCTTCGTCCATTTCAAGACGAGTAAGATGAAGAGAAACGACCAGACGATTCGATGGGCCAAGATTTGTCCGCTCGGTATCTCCTGTAAAAACTTCCAATAAATCGGTAGGACGCCCCACATGACGTAGGCTCCGACCGTCGGCATGACGCCTTTGTTCACTCCGTTCACCCGCTCTCGTAATCAATTATCGTCAGTGTAGTCGATGCGATTAGGACATTCAAGCGAATTCTTTCGCCATGCCCACGACAAAAGAGGTGCGCTCGCAAGCGCACCTCGCATCACTATGAATGTTAGTTCGGAATCGTCGCCACGGTCGCGAGCGCTTGCTCCAAATCTTCAATCAAATCTTGTACATCTTCGAGACCGACGGAGATGCGGACGAGTCCGTCCGTAATTCCGAGCTCGAGACGGCGTTCCGCCGGGATTGACGCATGCGTCATCCGGGCCGGGACGCTAATCAAGCTCTCGACCGCGCCGAGACTCTCGGCGAGCGTGAAGAACTTCGTCTTCGCGACGACGAGTTCGGCCGCTTCGGCTGAACCGACATCGAAGGCGATCATCCCACCGAAGCCGCGTGCCTGCGACAAGTGGACCCGCTTCGCTTCTTCGCTGCCGACACTCGGATGTAGGACACGGCTGACGGCTTCATGCTTCGTCAAGTAGTCGACGAGCGCGAGCGCGTTTGACTCGATCGCTTCCATACGGACCGCGAGCGTCTTGATGCCACGGACGACGAGGAAGCTGTCTTGCGGCCCGAGTACCGCGCCGACTGAATTTTGAAGGAATGCGAGACGCTCTCCGAGTTCTTCCGTCCGAGCGACGACGAGACCAGCGACGACGTCGCTATGGCCACCCAAATATTTCGTGGCGCTATGAAGCACGTAGTCCGCCCCCAATTCAATCGGATTTTGGAAGTACGGGGTCATGAACGTGTTGTCGACGACGAACAGGACGTCCGCCTCGTCAGCGATGGCGCGAATCAGGCGCATGTCGGTCACGTTCAACAGCGGGTTTGTCGGTGTCTCGACGTAAATCATTTTCGTGTTCGGTTGGAGCGCTTCACGGACCGCTTGCGTATCGGCCGTATCGACAAAAGATGCCTCCAAGCCAAGTGATTGAAATACTCGATTGAATACACGGTACGTTCCCCCATATACGTCAGAACCGACGATGACGTGGTCCCCTGATTTCATTAACATTAAAATCGTCGAGATGGCTGCCATCCCGGAGCCGAACGCGAATCCACGAGCACCGCCCTCGATATCGGCGATGAGCGTCTCGAGTGCCGTCCGCGTCGGGTTGGCCGTCCGCGAATACTCATATCCGTCCCGGAGATTGCCGATGCCGTCTTGCTTGTACGTGCTCGTCTGATAAATCGGTGGCGTGACGGCTCCCGTTAACGGATCCGTCGTTTTACCGCCATGAATGAGTGCTGTTTTTGTACGCATATTCTGCCTCCTTGACTATTCCTTGACTTAAATACCGTTCGACACTGTCCGGTAAAATCGTGACGATGACACCTTCCGTCATCTTCGCCGCTTCTTGAACACATGCCGCGATGGCCGCTCCGGATGAACTTCCGACGAGCAAGCCTTCTTGTTTAGCGAGATGAGCGACATAATAAAACGCCTCTTCGTCCGTAATCGTGTAAATCCCGTCGACGAGGTCGTGCGGCAAGAACGCCGGCCACGCCTCGACCCCAATTCCTTCTGTCTTATGGGGGCCAGGAGCTCCCCCGTTCATAATCGACCCAACCGGTTCGACGACGATCGCCTTCGTCCCGTTCGGCCGCAATTTGCTCGCGACACCGGTAAACGTCCCCCCTGAGCCGGCTCCGGCGATGAACACATCGATGTTCGGAAGGTCGGCCTGAAGCTCGAGCGCGAGCGTGTCGACGTAGGCGTCCGGGTTATCCGGGTTCGAGAACTGTTCCGGCACATAGGCGTCATGTTCGATGGCGAGTTCTTTCGCCCGCGCGATGGCGCCTTTCATCCCAAGTTCGGTCGGCGTGTTGACGACGGTCGCCCCGAAAAGCGTCATGAGCGCCTGCTTCTCTTGACTGAACTTCTCCGGGGTGACGGTCATCAACTTGATGCCGTGTCGTTGACAGGCGAGCGCGAGCCCGATTCCGGTGTTCCCAGCCGTCGGTTCGACGACCGTTCCCCCGCGTTCAAGTTGTCCACGTTCAAGCGCCCGTTCAATCAATTGCAGACCGAGCCGGTCCTTGACGCTACCGCCCGGATTCATCATCTCGAGCTTGCCGTATACTTTGACGCCCGCAGGTACCGGCAACGTCCGTAACTCAAGCAGAGGCGTCTCACCAATCAATTCATAGACGCTATGGACAATCATTTACGCTTCGTCCTTGAAGATGATGTGCCACTCGTCACGCTTGGCAAGCATATCGGCCGCGAGCTTCTTCGCGCCTTCGAAATCGTGATGGTTCGCGCTCCCGCATTGAATTGGGTTTTGTGCCGGCAACTCCGTCGCATTTGCTGCGTCGCGGAGTGTCGCTTCGACGAGGTCGAGCATCGCTTCGTAATCCCCATCGTTCAACATCGTCCAATAGAAGCCTGTCTGGCAACCCATCGGCGAGACGTCGATGATTTGATTCGAATGGCTGCGGCTGTTCTCGGCGATCAAATGCTCGAGCGAGTGGACGGCCCGCATTGGCATGAGCCCTTCGTTCGGTTGAATGAAGCGAATGTCATATTTATAAATCGTATCGGCCGTCCCTTTCTTCACTCCGGCTAAACGGACGTAAGGCGCTTGTACTTTTGTATGGTCTAAATTGAAGCTCTCGACTTTATAACTTTTCATGATTGAGTTCCTCCTGATTGTTTCGTGGCCACGACGAGCCAGACGAATTTATTTTTTTGCGTGAGCGTAACCGTATAGCCGTTTGCTTCGAGCATCGCTTGAATCGTCTGGGTATACGGATAAAACTCTCGATTCAAATCCTCGAGTAAATCGGTATAGCCGTTCGCTTCGGCCCAGTCCAAGATGCCCCGTTTCGCTGTTTGCGAGGCGAACATCGTATCAAGCAAGACGAAGCGCGGGGCGTCGAGGTGTTCGACGTAACTTCGAATCGCCGTCCGTTTCTCGTCATCCGTCAAATGATGGAACGCATACGACGACACGATCGTATCGACGGACTTGTCCGTCGGATAGTTGAGAAAATCACCGTCAATGATATCGAGCTGTAACTTCTCAGCCGCGACGGCCCGCATCTCTGGCGACGGTTCGACAGGGATGAGGTCGTGCCTCTCTAGAATTCTTGCGCTTAAGTTCCCCGTCCCAATCCCGAACTCCATCACTCGGCCTTCTAACTGGTCGACGACCTCGCCGAGCATCGTCTCGTACCCCGCGAATACTTCGCGATATTGTTCGTCGTGTCCGGTCACGGCCGCGTCATATTCCGACGCCCACTCCTTAAAAATGTCCATGAACTGTAATCCCATTCTGTCACCCCATCATCTTTATTCCGACTATATCGATAAGTTTTATATGATTTATCTACTACAGACTGTATCAACTTACGCTAGAAATCTCAAGTAAATTGTTCATTTCGTTTTAGAGACTTCATTTTTTTGAGAATTGGAGGCCTACACTGGAAAAAGACCTATATGCCAATTTGAGCACATAGGTCCAAAGTAATTGTCAGAATCTTTTAATTTGTTAAAATTCATTACCCTTCCGTTTAAAAAACAGGAGGATTTTTAGATTTAAATCCGCTATCATTTTCCACAAATGGATTTATTTTTTCAAAAAACGATTGGAGGATACTAAATTGCCACAACCAAAATTTTATTTGAACGTCTCCCTCGCGACATGTCTCGCGTTGACCCCTGGCCTGCTCGGTCTCGGTGCCGAACCGGTCTTGGCCAAACCGTCCGTCAAACAAAGCGTGAACACGACGGACAAACACGAGAAGTTACGTGTCGTCGTCGAACTCGTCGGTGCCCCGGCAATCGATCAAGCGAAAAAGAAAGGCAAGAAATTCAATGAATTGACGAAGACCGAGAAAGATGGCGCCCAAAAGGTCGTCAAAGCCGAACAAAAGAAAGCAAAAGCGGCCATCTCGAAAAAAGGCGTTAAAGCCGTGACGCTTGAAGAGTTCACAACCGTCTTCAACGGGTTCAGTACGATGCTCACAGCGACAGATGTCAAAAAAGTCGAGGCGTTACCTGAAGTTGCGCACGTCCACGTCGTCAATGAGTACGAACGTCCAGAAGTCAAACCGGATATGGTCACGAGCAACGGCATGGTCCAATCGCAACAGACGTGGGGCGACTATGGCTTCACGGGCGAAGGCACGATCGTCGCCGTCATCGATACAGGCGTCGACGCCGACCATCGCGACTTCCGTCTTACGGATGATTCGAAGGCTGAGTTATCGCAAACCGAAGTCGAGACGGCCGTCAGCACGTTCGGCATGCCAGGAGCCTACATAAACGAGAAAGTCCCTTATGCCTATAACTATTATGATGAGAACGATGACATCCGTGACGATTCGCCTGGCGCCTCGATGCACGGCATGCACGTCTCCGGTACCGTCGCTGCTAACGGTGATGAAGCCGCGGGTGGATTGAAAGGTGTCGCTCCTGAGGCACAAGTGCTTGGGCTCAAAGTATTTAGTAACGACCCGAACTACGCTTCGACATATGGCGATATTTACATTAAAGCCATCGATGACGCCATCAAACTTGGGGCGGACGTCATCAACATGAGTCTCGGATCAACGGCCGGATTCGTCGACGCCGACTCACCGGAACAACAAGCCGTCCAACGTGCCGTCGACAACGGTGTCTTCATGTCGATTTCGGCTGGGAACTCGGCCTACTTCGGGAACGGTTATGACCTTCCATACGCCAACAACCCGGACACGGGCGTCGTCGGTGCCCCGAGTGTCAGCTCGGCATCGACATCGGTTGCATCGCTTGAGAACGATCAAATCCAATTGGACGCGTTCTCGGTCAAGTCAGGCGACAACACCGATAAAATCGGTTGGAAAAAACAAGACGGTCCCGCCTTTACACAAGGAGACTATGAACTCGTTTACGTCGGCGACGGGCAACCGAGCCAGTACGTCGGAAAAGATGTCAAAGGGAAAATCGTCCTCGCCGTCCGTGACGGCAGTTACTTCTATTCGAACATTCAGCAGACGGCCGAAGCGAACGGCGCGGCCGGTGTCATCGTCCGCGGTGCTGTCGGTCACGGCGACTACGTGAGTATGGCCTTGTCAAACCCGCAAGTCCCGATGGCCTCGCTCAGCATCAAGGACGGAAACGCCTTGCAACAACGTCTCCTTGCGGGCGAACAGATGACAATCGGCTTTGCCGGCGATCGACTCAGCGTCGTCAACGGTGCGGCCGGTCAGCTCTCGAACTTCACATCATGGGGCATGACGCCAAACCTTGACTTCAAACCAGAGATCTCGGCACCAGGCGGACAGATCTTCTCGACGTTGAACGATAACCAGTACGGCTTGATGAGCGGTACATCGATGGCTGCACCACACGTTGCCGGTGGAGCCGCCCTCGTCCTCGAACGCGTTGACCGCGACTTCAACTTGACAGGCACGGCACGTGTCACGATGGCGAAGAACTTGCTTATCAACACGTCAAAAGCTGTCACGGATATCGGACCGCTCAACAAACAGTTGCAACAAAACCTTCCGTACACGCCACGTCGCGGTGGAGCAGGTCTCATGCAATTGCATGCTGCCGTTTCGACACCAGCGATCGCGTACGAGAAGAAAACGAAAGAAGCAAAAGTCGCGCTCAAGGAATTGAACCGCAGCAAAGCCACGTTCACACTCGTCGTCGAGAACTTGTCGGATAAGGCCGTGTCGTATAACGTGTCTTCGTCACTCCAGACCGACCTCGCCATCGAACAGACAGCTGGACTCGTTCAGAACGCGATGGAAGCACAAGCACTCGAGAATGCAAAAGTGACGGTGAATGGCAAAAAAGTTCACACGGTCAAAGTGAAACCAAATCAAAAAGTTGAATTGAAAATCGCGCTCGACGTCTCGAAAGCGAAAGTGCTCAATCCGAAAACGCTCGACGGCCTCGTACCGGCGAAAGACGTCTTCGAGAACGGTTACTTCGTCGATGGATTCGTCCGCTTGACGGACGTCAACGGTCCTGAGGGCAACCCGTCACTCGTCGTACCGTTCGTCGGTTTCGAAGGAGACTGGGGCAAGGCACCGATCTTCGATGCCTCCATCTATGAAGACGGCTCGTTCTATGAAGTATCAGGCATGGTCGACCAGACAGGAAACTATCTCGGTTCGAACCTTGACAAGTCTGTCGATGCCGACGCGATCGCCTTCTCACCAGACAAAGATGGCTCGAAAGATGCTGCCGTTCCGGTGTTCTCGTTGCTCCGTAACGCCAAGGACGTCAAGTATCGCATCGTCGACGAGTCAGGTAATGTCGTCCGGACGTTGTTCCAAGATGAAGAGCTTCGTAAAAACTACTTTGACGGCGGTGCCAACACGCCTTATTACTACTCGGCCGCTTACACATGGGATGGTCAGTTGAACGGCAAACCAGCCCCGGCCGGCAAATACTTCTATGAAATCGAAGGCAGCATCGACTACATGAAGAAACAAGCACAGACGCTTCGCTTCCCGGTCAAAGTCGATTATACGGATCCGACGTTCACGACGAAATGGCAAGGGGACAGCTTGGCCGTCCAAGCGAAAGATGAATTCTCTGGAATCCATTCGGTCGAGTACTTCTTGAACGGGAAATCTGTCGCCAAGCAAACTGATGGCAAAGCCTATACGTTCACAGGCGTCAGTGACGCCGATCAAGTCAGCGTTCGCGTCGTCGATCACGCCGGCAACAGCACAACGAAGACGGTCGCTTACTCGACAGACGCGGATAAGCCTGGCGTGTTCGTGAACGCCCCGCTCGCTTTGACGCCATACGCGACATCGGTCGTCCCGGTCGCTGGAACGATTCAAGACGCATCTGCGATCCAGTCGTTCCAAGTCGACGGTGTTGACGTGCCGCTCACATGGGACGATGCGAAGAAAGAACACGTCTTCAACACGACGCGGACGTTCGCGGACGGTGTCCATAAGTTGCGGTTCGTCGCGGAAGATGCGGCAGGCAACGTCGCCAACTTCCAACGCGCGATTTTCGTGGATACGACACCAGCCAGCATCGAACTTGGAAAACTGCCGAAAAAGATCGGTAAAAAACAAACGTCGGTCGACGTCGCTGTGACGGTGAAAGACAACTTCGACGAAGTGAAACTCGTCGTCAACGGTGACTTGAAATTCAGCCAGGCGCTGAAAGCCCCGTATGAGATGCGTTCATTCGCGAAAACACAGACGGTCACACTTCCTGTGACGTCAGGTGAGAACACGTTCACGTTCGAGGCGACCGACCTCGCCGGTAACGTGACGACGAAGACGATCACACTCGTCAAAAAATAAGTGGAAGGGCTCGCGTCTTGGATGCGAGCCCTTTATCTTTCCACAAAAGATAGCTCTCGCATGTGCGAGAGCTATCTGTATGGTGTATCAATTCAATTCAAGGGCGAAGGAAATAGCTGAGAGCGCATAGAGCGGAGCCGTTTCCGAACGCAAGATACGCGGACCGAACGCACAAGGTACGGCACCCGCCTCGATCCAACCGGCCACTTCCGCTTCATCGAAGCCGCCTTCTGGACCAACGAGAAGCAGGAGCTTCGAGCCCGGTCGAGCGGATGTCAACACCGTCGCAAACGCGGAACCCTCTCCGTGTTTGGCCACCTCTTCGTACGCGAGAACGACCGCATCATATGCATTGAAACGAGCCGTTAGCTCTTTTGGGGTGAGATAAGCACATGTCGGGACGACGGCGCGGTACGACTGTTCGGCCGCCTCCTGCATGATTTTTTGGAGCCGTTCCAGCTTTTTCGGCACCTTCTTGGCGTCCCATTTGGCGACCGAGCGCTTCGACTCGAACACCAACAGATGATGCATACCGAGCTCGGTGCCTTTTTGGGCAACGAGTTCGACTTTATCCCCTTTCGGGATCGCGTAGGCGAGCGTCACGTCAACCGGCAGTTCGGTCGTCGCTTCCCGCTTCTCGACGACGCGTGCCGTACCGGACTTCTTATCGAGCGTCACCACTTCGGCCACGTATTCAAATCCGGTCCCGTCCAAGAGCACGAGTTGATACCCAGGACCTCCCCGAAGCACTGTGCCGATGTGATGCACGACGTCGGACGGCAATTCGACGAGATCGCTTCCAAACGCTTCACGTTGTAAAAAGTATCGTTGCATGGCTTACCCTTTCTTCGCGATGATGGCGACCCAATCTTCCATGACCCGTGTCTCTTCAATCGCGAATCCAGACGCCTTGAGCGCTTCCGTCACTTCGGCGCGCTTCTGTCCGATGATGCCCGACGTGATGAAGTAACCGCCCGACTTGACGCGTGCGTACGCGTCATCGATGAACAGCATGATGACGTCGGCCAAAATGTTGGCGACGACGAGGTCGTACTCGCCCGTCATCCCTTTCAGCAGATCTCCCGTCTTCACGTCGACGACGTCTTGGGCATCATTCGTCTCGACGTTTTGACGCGCCGATTCGACGGCGACCGCATCCAAATCAAGCGCCTCGACACGTTCGGCGCCAAGCTTCGCCGCGGCGATGGCGAGTACACCGGATCCGGTACCGACATCGATCAAGCGGTCACCCGGCTCAATATAATTCTCGATTGCTTGAATACACAGCATCGTCGTCGGATGCGTGCCCGTCCCGAACGCCATGCCCGGGTCAAGCAAGATGACGTTCTCTTCAGGTTGCGGCTCATAATCTTCCCAGAGCGGGACGATCGTGAGATGTTGCGAGATTTTGACGGGCTTGTAGTATTGCTTCCACGAATGGGCCCAGTCCTCTTCGTCCATCTCGACGACCGTCACTTCGCCGGTGCCGATGTCGAGCATATGACGCAACCCGTCCACTTCTTTTTTGAACGCGGCGAGGGTGTCTTGGAAATCACCCGACGCCGGGACGTACGCTTTCACGTAGACGCCGGACGTCGGATACGATTCGCGTCCCGAAACGTCCCAAATCTCTCCGAAATGGTCTTCGGCCATCATCTGGTCGTAGTCCTCGACGTCCTCGATGACGACCCCTTGTGCCCCCACTTCATGTAATAAGTTCGATACGGCTTCGACTGCCTGCTGTGTCGTGTGGACACAAATTTCAGACCATTTCATCGTTTCACACGCTCCTTTTACTGGCTAAAAAACTTCTTCATTTTTTGGAACAGGCCGTGCTGTTCTTCGACGCCTGCTTCCCCGCTAATCTCTTCGAACTCACGAAGCAGTTCTTTTTGACGGTCGGTCATGTTCGTCGGCGTCATGACGACAATATTGACGTACTGGTCGCCGTTGCCGCCGCCGCGGACGCTCGGCATCCCTTTGCCGCGCAAGCGGAATTTCGACCCGGTCTGCGTGCCGGCTGGTACTTTTAGGCTCACCTTGCCGTGGACGGTTGGCACTTCTAGCTCGGCACCGAGTGCTGCTTGTGCGTATGTGACCGGCATCTCCATCGTGATGTGTTGGTCGACCCGTTCAAAGATCTCGTGGGCCCGGACGCGGACGACGATGTATAGGTCACCGGCTGGCCCGCCGTTATAACCTGGGCCGCCTTTACCGGAGAGACGGATTTGTTGGCCGTTGTCAATCCCGGCTGGAATCTTGACTTCGACTTGCTTCTGTTTCTTGACGTGGCCAGAACCATGGCACGTTTCACATTTTTCTTTGATCGTCTTCCCGCTGCCGTGACATTGGCTACACGTCCGCTGGTTGACCATCCGCCCGAGAATCGTGTTCTGTTCAACCGTCTCGACGCCGCTACCGCCACAACGGCCACACGTCTCTGGTTTCGTCCCTGGTTTGGCACCGCTGCCCATGCACGTGTCACATTCCACTTCGATCTCGAGGTCGATTGTTTCCGTCTTACCGGTCACGCTCTCCATGAAATCGAGATCGACGACGTATTGATAATCTTCGCCGCGACGTGGAGCGTTCGGGTCTTGACGACGTCCGCCGCCACCGAAGAACATGTCAAAGATGTCACCAAAGCCACCTTGGAAGTCGCCACCGCCACCGAATTGGCTGGCCCCTTCAAAACCGAAGCGGTCATACTGGGCCCGTTTCTGCTCGTCTGACAGCACTTCATACGCTTCTCCGAGCTCTTTAAATTTATCGGCCGCATCCGGCTCTTGGTTGATGTCTGGGTGATATTGTCGTGCGAGCTTACGATATGCCCGCTTGATGTCTTGTGCCGAGGCCGATTTATCCAGGCCAAGCACTTCATAATAATCTCGTTTCGCCACGTTACTCTCTCCTCTACACTGTCTAAACTAAGATTCTACCGAATCTACCTTAACATGGAAAGAGCCAAAGCAGAAACCTGCTTTGGCGCTCTCCTATCTATCGGTTGCCTTATTTACGATCGTCGAGGTCTTCAAACTCCGCGTCGACGACGTTGTCGTCTTTCGCTTCCGTCTGTGTCTCGGCACCTTCAGCACCTTGCTCTTCAGCCATGTTCGCATATACTTTTTGCGTCAATTCTTGAACGACGTTTGACAATTCGTCTTTCGCCGTACGGATTGCTTCGAGGTCTGTGCCTTCGAGTGCTGACTTGGCTTTTTCTTTCGCCGCTTCAGCACGTTCTTTGTCAGCCGCATCGACTTTGTCGCCAAGGTCTTTGATCGCTTTGTCTGTCGCGAAGACGAGTTGGTCCGTTTCGTTGCGGAGTTCGGCTTCTTCTTTACGCTGTTTGTCCGCTTCTGCGTTCGCTTCCGCTTCTTTTACCATGCGCTCGATTTCAGCCTCATCGATACCTGAAGACGATTGGATCGTGATCGACTGCTCTTTGTTCGTACCGAGGTCTTTCGCCGATACGTGAACGATTCCGTTCGCATCGATGTCGAATTTGACTTCGATTTGCGGCACACCGCGTGGTGCCGGCGGGATGTCCGTCAATTGGAAGCGGCCGAGCGTCTTGTTATCCGGCGCCATCGGGCGTTCCCCTTGGAGGACGTGGATGTCTACGGCCGGCTGGTTGTCAGCTGCCGTCGAGAAGACTTGTGATTTCGAAGTCGGGATCGTCGTGTTACGGTCAATCAACTTCGTCATCACGCCACCCATCGTCTCGATACCGAGCGAGAGCGGAGTCACGTCGAGAAGGACGACGTCTTTGACGTCACCAGCGAGGACACCACCTTGGATGGCTGCACCGAGAGCAACAACTTCATCCGGGTTGACACCTTTGAACGGCTCTTTTTTCGTGAAGTCGTGAATTGCTTTTTGGACCGCTGGGATACGTGTCGAACCACCGACGAGGATGATCTTGTCGAGGTCAGATGGTGTGAGCCCAGAGTCTTTCAAGGCACGGCGTGTCGGTTCCATCGTGCGCTCGACGAGGTCGGCTGTCAACTCATCGAATTTCGCACGCGTGAGCGTCGTTTCAAGGTGAAGCGGACCAGCAGCTCCGGCCGTGATGAACGGAAGGCTGATGTGTGCGCTTGTCACGCCTGAAAGGTCTTTCTTCGCTTTTTCAGCTGCGTCTTTTAGACGTTGGAGCGCCATCTTGTCTTGTGCGAGGTCGATGCCGTTCTCTTTTTTGAATTCAGCTACGAGGTAGTCGATGACTTTTTGGTCAAAGTCGTCACCGCCGAGACGGTTGTCCCCTGCAGTAGCCACAACTTCGAAGACACCATCGCCAAGTTCGAGGATCGACACGTCGAACGTACCGCCACCGAGGTCATAAATCAAGATTGTGTGGTCTTCACCTTTGTCGAGTCCGTAAGCGAGTGCTGCTGCCGTCGGCTCGTTGATGATCCGCTTGACATCAAGTCCAGCGATTTTCCCTGCGTCTTTCGTCGCTTGACGCTCGGCATCGTTGAAGTAGGCAGGAACAGTGATGACCGCTTCTGTTACTGACTCACCGAGGTAGTCTTCTGCATCTTTTTTCAATTTTTGTAAGATAATCGCCGAAATTTCTTGCGGCGTGAACTTCTTGCCATCGACTTCTACTGTATGAGCCGTACCCATGTGACGTTTGATCGACTGGATCGTGTTCGGGTTTGTGATCGCTTGACGTTTCGCGACTTCTCCGACTTGACGTTCTTCCCCTTTGAAGGCGACGACAGATGGTGTCGTACGGTTCCCTTCCGCGTTCGAGATGACGACCGCTTCGCCACCTTCCATCACTGCCACACATGAGTTCGTTGTCCCTAAGTCAATTCCGATAATTTTACCCATTGTCTATTCCTCCATCTAATTAAGTAATGTTATTCTGAGACTTTTACCATGCTCGGACGAATGACGCGCCCGTGCATCGTGTATCCTTTTTGAAGCTCCATCGTCACGATCCCTGATTCGAACTCATCGCTCGGCTCTTGCATGACCGCTTGATGATAGTTCGGGTCAAACGGCTGTCCGACCGCTTCGATCGCTTCGACGTTCTCACCGTTCAAGACGTCGAGCAATTGGCGGTGAATCATGTCGACACCGGCTTGAATCTGCTTGGCGTCGTCCGAATTCGCTTCGACTTGGAGCGCACGCTCAAAGTTGTCGATGAGCGGGATCAATTTCTCGACGACCGTCTGCGACGCGAATTTCACGCGTTTCGCGTTCTCTTCGTTCGTCCGGCGTCGGAAGTTGTCAAAATCCGCACGGATGCGGAGCTCGCTCGCCTTGAGCGCGTCGATTTCTTTTTGTAAATCCGTCCCCTCAGAAGTTTCTTCCACAAACTCATCATTTGAAACCTCTTCAGCTTCGACTGTTTCCGTCTGTTTCGGATCAAAATCTTTTTCTTCGAGCACTTCTTCTGGCTCTGGCCCATTCTGTTTGTCAGTTGTCATAATGAGGCTCCTTTCCATCACTCTTCTAATTTCGTTCGCCTGAGCGCCTCAATGATTTGTCCCATCATCTGAACCCCGTGTCGATAATCCATCCGGGTCGGTCCGATCATCGCGATCGTCCCGAACGTCTGACCGTCGAGCGTATAGTCGGACGTGATGACGCTACAATTTTGAAGCGCGACGATGCCATTCTCGCTTCCAATGCTCACATAAATCTCGCGGTTTGGCAACGATTCGAGCCAGTCGGTCAACCGCTCCTGCTCGTCGATCCATTCAAGGAACGGACGCAACGTATCAAGCGTCTGGAACTCAGGTTGGTTGAAGATGTTCTTCTTCCCGCCTAAGTAGAGCGAAGCAGGATGTTGGACGCCGACGGTCGATTGAATGAGTTGCATCATGAACTCGAATTGTTCCTGATGCGCGAGTCGAAGCTTGGACACTTCTTCTCCGATCCGGAACTTCAGCTGACCGAGTGGAGTTCCTTTCAGACGATCGTTCAAGAAGCGGATCGTCTGTTCGACCAGGTCCGGCGCCATCGGAGAGTCGAATACGACCGTCCGATGTTCGACGTGGCCCTGGTCGGTCACGATCAAGACAACGCCACGCCTTTCGTCGAGCGGCATCAAATCGATCCGGGCCAGCCGATTCATCTGGCTGTTCGGACCGAGCGCCACCGTCGTATAATTGGTCAGGTCAGAGAGTAGGTCGGCGGCTTGACGGATGAGCACTTCCGACTCTTGGGCCGAGGCACGTAGCCGCTCGCCAAGGCGATACGTCTCCCGCTCGTCGATGATTTTCGTCTCGACGAGATGGTCGACATAATACCGATAGCCGACTTCGGACGGGATGCGTCCGGCCGACGTATGCGGCTTTTCAATCAGACCCATATCTTCTAAATCAGCCATGTCGTTCCGAATCGTCGCCGAACTGAATGACAAGTCATCCCGCTTCGATAACGTCCGCGAACCGACTGGTTGGGCCGTTTGAATATAATCATCAATGATGGCTCGTAAAATGAGCAATTGTCTCTCTGTCAGCACAACGTCACTCCTCTCTGAAGGATTGGCCTCGCTTTATTAGCACTCATATTTACTGAGTGCTAATTACACTTCAAATATTATCATGTTCTCCATATTTGTCAATTCATTCGCATCATTTTTTCCAGTCCCATAGAGCCTTCCGGTATGCATGTTTCTTCAAGTTTCGGTATGATACGAATTGAGGTGATTAGATGTTTACAACACAACAATTTAACGTATTCACGCAAGACGGACTCGATGCCCGCATGGCAGGCATCCGCTCTGAGATTCAACCGCTGTTCCATCGTATCTATGAAGAGGTCGGTCCCCAACTCGAGGCCGATGTCGGTGTCCCGCTTTACTTGCATGTCGCCAAACATGCCCGTCGGACGGTCAATCCACCGAAAGACACGTGGATGGCGATCGGCCATGACAAACGCGGCTATAAGAAGCATCCCCATTTCCAAGTCGGATTATTCGACGACCGGGTCTTCATCTGGCTCGCGTTCATCTATGAGATGCCGAACAAAGAAGCGATCGGCCGTCGACTCATGACGATCGACTTCAAATCAGAGTTCCCGGACTTCCATATCGCCGGGGATCATATGAAAAAAGACGCGTTCTTAGTCGAGGAGTCGTCAGCTGAATCGATCGAGGCGATCACAGAACGGTTCGCGACGGTGAAGAAAGCGGACTTCTTGATCGGTCGTCAACTTCCGGCCGATGCGTCGATTCTGCAAAACGAAGCCGCGTTCCTAGCGCTCGTCGAGGATACGTTCAGCCGGCTCATGCCGATTTACCGCGATCTTGTCTTATAACCAAAACAAGGGCGAACCCAATCCGGGTTCGCCCTTGTTTGTTATGACATCGATGTCTGTTCCGGTGAGTCGCTCATCCGTGCCTCGCCGATGAAGGCAGCGAACGCCTCGTTGGCGAGCGGGAGCCCAGATTCGGTCAAGCGGACGTGTGTGTCCGTCGTCTCGATCAACCGTTTTGCCTCGAGTTCCGACAAGACATGCCCGAATACCGAACGCATCGACACACCATACTTCGACTCGAACGTCGCAAACGACACGCCTTGGCGCATCCGGAGTCCGAGGAACAGTTCCTCTTCCATCTTCTCGACCGTCTCGAGCATCGTCGTATTGCGAACCGGCAGCCCTTCCGCCTTGATATAGTGCGGAATCGGCGCGATGTTCGCTCGACGCTCCCCGTTCAAATAACTGTGCGCCCCGGCCCCGAAGCCATAATACTCTTCGTTGCGCCAGTACACTTGGTTATGACGGCTCTCCCGTCCTTTGAGGCTATAGTTCGAAATCTCATACTGTTTCAAGCCTCGACGTTCGAGCGTCTCCATCACTTTCAAGTACATCTCGACTTCGATGTCCTCGCCCGGGAGGCGCAACTTCCCTTTCCGCTCTTGAATCGCGAACACGGTGTGCGGCTCGAGAATCAACGAATAGGAAGACACGTGTTGGATTGGGAGCTTGAACGCCAAATCGAGGTCGCGCTCGATCTGTTCGAGCGTCTGTTCCGGCAAGCCGAACATCAAGTCGATCGAGATGTTATCGAATCGCTTCGCCGCTTCCGTCACGGTCGCGAACACGTCATTGGCCCGGTGTGTCCGTCCGATTCGTTCGAGTCCACCGTCATCGAACGTCTGGACGCCGAAACTGACGCGGTTGACCCCTCCTTGTTTCATCGTATCGAGCTTCTCGGCGCTCACGAAGTTCGGATTTGCCTCGACAGAGTATTCGAGGTCCGGCGACGCGAGCGGGAGCAAGTGACGCGCGACCATGTCCATGAGTCGTTTCATCTGCGCCTCATTGAGGGCGGTCGGTGTCCCGCCGCCGATAAAGATCGTCTCAATCGTATCGGTCGGGTATTGTTCGAGCGAGAGTTTGATTTCTCGTTCTAATGCATCTAAATAGTCATCAACCGGTTGGTTCTTCAAGAACACCTTGTTGAAATCACAGTAATAACAAATATGTTCACAAAATGGAATGTGAAGATATACGGCTTTAGCCATGGCGGCCACCCCTTTCTTCTCTTCCATTTATAACGCTTTTCACGCCGGGACGCCACTCTGCACGTTCAATCGAACCGATGAATGAACAGACCGCTCTTCAATTTCGGTTCGAACCACGTCGATTTCGGCGGCATTTGACCGCTCTCGTCGGCGACGCGCATCAGCTCTTCCATCGCCGTGGCGTGACACGTCAACACGACGACGTCATCACGTTCAGCCAAGTCGGCGAGGCGCGCCGTGGCATCTTTGCCGCCGATGAAATCGATTCGTTTGTCCGTCCGTACGTCTTTGACATGGAAATACGGCTCGAGCACATCCCGTTGCAACGTCGCGACGTCGAGTGCCGTCGTCGTCTGCCGTTTTTTGAGCATAAAATGCTCGCCCCGGTAAGACAAACCGAACGTGCCCCGTTCGTTCGGGACGTGTAAGGCAGGCACCGATTCAATCTCATACGAGAAAGCTAAACCGTCAAGCAACGCTCTGACTTCTTCTGGCGCCACATCGTTCAAAATACGATGGTACGGCAAAATCGTCAGCTCATCGCTCGGGAACAAGACGCCGAGGAAGTGGTCCCGCTCTTGTTTCGATTCCCCTTCATGGATCGGGCTCCGTGCGACGACAGCTGCGGCTTTGGCCCGGTGATGTCCATCGGCGATATAGATGGCCGGAATGCTGGCCCCGAGCATGATGACGCGTGCTTGATGCTTGGATGGCACGGCATAGCCTTCATGGATGACGCCTTCACTGTCCTTGAAGGCGAACAACGCCTCTCCTGTCGTCGCGTCGTCCAAGATGCGACGCAACCCTTCGTCCGGGACGTGGCTCATCAAAATCGGGCCAGTGTGCGCTTTCGTCGCCGATACGTGCTCGACGCGTTCGCGTTCTTTCGCGGCACGGGTGTGTTCATGAATCTTGATGCGACCGGCCTCATAATCGGTCACCGAGAACGTGGCGACGAGCCCTGTCTGGACACGCCCTTGATCGGTGAGCCGGTAAACATAAAACCCATGTGTCCGCTCGGTCAATTCTGATTCATAGAGCCGTTCGAGCTCATGACGGGCTCTGCGTCCCCAGGCGTCGAGTGGCATGTCCGCCTTGAACAGTTCTGGTTTATCGACCGAAAGAAAAGAATCGGGACGCTGTTCGACGTCTTCACGCGCCTGTTCGACAGTGACGATATCGTACGGGGCGGCAGCGACCGCCTCGGGGTGTTTCGGCATATACGGGGCAAACGGTTTAAATACGACCATGGTCATTCCTCCTTAAAATTCGCGGACGCGCATGACACCCTCGATGTCATATAGGGCATGCACGGATAACGTCTCATGTTTATGGTTGTCGATGTCGATCAACGTATAGGCCACATCGTTGCGGCTTCGGTTGACCATATTATCGATATTGATGCCGTTTTCGGCGAGCCGGCTCGCGATTTGACCGACCATGTTCGGGACGTTCAAATGGAGCACGGCCAAACGCCGCTTGCCGACATACGGGAGCTCCGCGTTCGGGAAGTTGGCCGAGTTACGGATGTTACCGGTCTCTAAGTACAGTTTGAGCGTATCGACGGCTTGAATCGCACAGTTCACCTCAGACTCGTGCGTCGACGCCCCGAGATGCGGGAAGGCGACGACTTGCGGATGTCCGAGCAGCGCCTGTTTCGGGAAGTCGGTGATGTACGTCGCCACGTTCTCATCGAGCGCCTCGAGCAAATCGGAATCGTTCACGAGCTCACCACGGGCGAAATTTAAGATGGTGGCGCCCGGTTTCATCTGTTTGAACCACGTCGCGTCGATCATGTGACGCGTGTCATCGGTGAGCGGCATATGAATCGACAGGATATCGACATCGGCGAGCAATTCGCTCAACTGCTTCGCCCGCTTCACTTGTTGCGAGATGTTCCACGCCGCGTCGACCGATAAATGCGGGTCGTAGCCGACGACGTCGATACCGAGGTGGAGCAAGTCGTTGGCGAGCGACGCGCCGATCGCACCGAGACCGATGATCCCGACTCGCTTGCCTCTTAGCTCAGACCCGACAAAGCGCCGTTTCTCGTCTTCCATCGCCTGCTCGAGCGACGCCTGATCGGAAAACGTATGACCGTTGACCCAGTTCGCCCCTTCTAAAATCGGTCGGACCGACAACAGCATGCTGGCGAGCACGAGTTCCTTGACGGCATTCGCATTCGCACCCGGTGTATGAAACACGACGACGCCTTGACGAGCCAACCGTTCGAGCGGAATGTTGTTCACACCGGCACCGGCCCGGGCGATGGCCAGCAAATAGGGCGGGATGTCCGCGCCATGGACATCGTGACTCCGAATGATCCAGGCGTCGGCTTGCTCCGCATCATTGACGGCGTACTCGCTCGGTTCGAAGCGTCTTAGCCCGTCTTTGGCGATTTGGTTATACGTTTTTATATGAAACATCTTGTCCCTCCTGTTCAAACTCGTGCATCACGTCAATGAGACGCGTCACACCTTCAAGTGGCATCGCATTATAAAGGCTCGCTCGAAGACCCCCGACCGACCGATGACCCCCGAGCTCGATCAATCCGCGCATCTCCGCAAACTGCCGGAACGCTTCATCCGTCGCGTCATTTCCGCTCGTGAACGGGATATTCGTCAGCGACCGGTCCTTGCCGGAGACGAGCGCGTGAAATACCGGTGACGTATCCAAGGCGTCATATAACAGCTTACTCTTCTTTTCGTTACGGCGTTCCATCTCGTCGATGCCCCCTTCGGTCTCGACCCAAGCGAGAACCCGCTCAGCGACATATAAACTGAACGTCGACGGGGTGTTGAGTAGCGTGTCGACATGCTTGCTGTAAGCCAGATACGACGGCAAATCGCGCTCGGTGACCAAGTCACGACGGATGATGACAATCGTCAATCCGGCCGGACCGATATTTTTTTGGGCACCTGCGTACAAGAGACCATAGCGCTGTACATCGATCGCTTCCGCTAAAATGTTCGACGAGATGTCGGCGACGAGCGGGACGTTCGTATCCGGCAACGTCGTATAGCGCGTCCCTTCGATCGTATTGTTCAACGTCACGTGAAGATAATCCACATCCTGAATATGTTCCGGCCACTCCGGGATTGCGTCGTAGTTGGATGACGCTGAACTACCGACGACGATGACGTCACCGAAGTGTTTTGCGTCATTGATCGCTTTCTTCGACCATGTCCCACTGTCGAGATAGGCGAAGCGACCCGATTCCCGCAGGTTCATCGGCACCATTGAAAATTGAAGCGTCGCCCCACCTTGAAGGAACAGGACGGCGTAATCGTATGGAATCTGCATCAATCGCCGCAGTCTCGTCTCGAGCTGCTCGACGATCGTCGCGAACGTGTCGGAGCGGTGGCTCATCTCGACGATGGACACCCCATGTTTATAGGAAAGAAACTCGGCTTGCACTTCTCGTAAGACAGGTTCTGGCAATACGCCCGGCCCTGCTGAAAAATTATATATCGGCACCGCCACTCCTCCTCTATTTATCTGTAAGTGGGACTATTCCGTACCTGGCCCACCGAATCCTGCCAAATACGAAAAAAACGCCCTCATCCGTAGATAAGGGCGAACGATTATTCTTCGTCCATCGACAAGACGGACATGAACGCTTCTTGCGGCACTTCGACAGAACCAACCATCTTCATGCGCTTTTTACCTTCTTTTTGTTTCTCGAGCAATTTACGTTTCCGTGAGATATCGCCGCCGTAACATTTGGCGAGGACGTTTTTACGGAGCGCCTTGATTGTCGAACGGGCCACGATCTTCGTTCCGACCGCTGCCTGAATCGGCACTTCGAACTGCATACGCGGAATGAGCGCCTTCAATTTCTCAACGATGACCTTCCCACGTTCGTAGGCGAAATCGCGGTGCACGATGAAGCTGAGCGCATCGACAAGTTCGTTGTTGAGGAGGATATCCATCTTGACGAGGCGTGACGGGCGATAACCAATCAAGTCGTAATCAAGCGACGCATATCCTTTCGTGCTCGACTTCAACTGGTCGAAGAAGTCATAGACGATTTCACTGAGCGGGATGTCATACGTGATTTTGACACGCGTCGTATCGATATATTGCATGTCGATGAAGCTGCCGCGCTTCTTCTGACAAAGTTCCATGATGGCACCGACATAGTCGTTCGGTGTCATGATGGCCGCTTTGACGTAAGGCTCTTCAATCGACTCGACTTTTTGTTGTTCCGGCATTTTCGACGGGTTATCGACATGGATGACGTCGCCGGCCGTCGTTGTGACGTGATAGATAACCGATGGCGCCGTCGTGATCAAGTCGATCCCGAACTCACGCTCGATTCGCTCTTGAATGATTTCCATGTGAAGCATGCCGAGGAATCCGCTGCGGAATCCGAAACCAAGTGCTTGTGACGTCTCCGGCTCGAATTCGAGCGCCGCATCCGATAACTGAAGCCGTTCGAGCGCTTCACGTAAATCGTTATATTTGGCTGCATCGATCGGATACAGACCACAGTACACCATCGGGTTCATTTTCCGGTAGCCCGGGAGCTGTTCCGTCGATGGATTTTTAGCGAGCGTGATCGTATCACCGACGCGGACGTCGCCGACCGTCTTGATTGACGCCGATAACGTACCGACATCACCGACGTTCAGTTCCTTCACCGAGACCGGTTTCGGTGTCGAGACGCCGAGATCCGTCACGTCGAACGATTTGCCGGTCGACATCATTTGGACTTTGTCCCCGACTTTGACCGAACCGTTGACGATTCGGATCGAGGCGACGACGCCACGATAGGCGTCATAATACGAGTCGAAGATAAGTGCTTGGAGCGGTGCCGACGGGTCACCAGTCGGTGGTGGAACGAGTTCGACGACTTGCTCGAGAATCTCTTCAATCCCGATTCCCGCCTTGGCAGAAGCCGGCACAGCGTCACTAGCGTCAAGTCCGATCACATCCTCAATTTCTTGACGGACGCGTTCGACGTCAGCCGATGGCAAGTCGATCTTGTTGATGACCGGGATGATTTCAAGGTCGTTATCAAGCGCGAGATAAACGTTCGCGAGTGTCTGAGCTTCAATCCCTTGAGCCGCATCGACGACAAGGACCGCCCCTTCACAGGCTGCGAGCGAACGCGACACTTCATATGTGAAGTCGACGTGTCCCGGTGTATCGATCAAATGAAGGATGTACTCTTCGCCATCTTTTGCGGTATAGTTCAATTTAACGGCGTTCAATTTGATTGTGATCCCACGTTCCCGTTCGAGATCCATCGCATCAAGCGTCTGTTCTTTCATTTCACGCGCTGTGAGCGCACCAGTTCTCTCGAGAATCCGGTCAGCGAGTGTCGACTTCCCATGGTCGATGTGGGCGATGATGGAAAAGTTCCGTATTCTCTTCTGACGATTCTCTAATTCTTGTTTGTTCATATATGGGTTCACCTATCCTTCTCATGCATACCGTGTCATTATATCAAAATCCTAAGTTAATGTGTACGACCTACTACAACAATACCACATATAGTTTTCAGAATAATCATCAAGTGGTTGCTTTTCGAATAACCGTTTGCTACAATTGTGCTTGTTCTGTTGAATGATTACTTGAAGTAATGAGAACATACACTTTCTTGTTTCAGGAGGTGAAATAACATGGCAAATATCAAATCAGCAATCAAACGTGCAAAAACTTCTGAAAAGCGTCGCGTAGCGAACTCGCAAGAGAAAGCAGCAATGCGTACAGCAGTAAAACGTGTTGATACTCTCGTTGTAGAAGGTAACAAAGAAGCGGCTCAAGAAGCTTTCGTCCTCGCTACGAAGAAAATCGACAAGGCTGCAGCAAAAGGTCTAATCCACCAAAACAAAGCAGGTCGTGACAAATCACGTCTCGCAGCTCGCATCGCAGCTCTCTAATTAGAGACTAAAACGAAACAGCCGCCTCCATTAGGAGCCGGCTGTTTTTTCGTATTTCATCACATAATGGGGTCCAATCCCTGGAATGTCGAACGCGTCACCGACCGTCACCAATCCGTTCCGTTCATAGAACCGGACGGCGATCGCTCGAGCGTTGCACCACCACGAATCACTGACCGCTTCATGCAACGCCTGTAAAAAGGACGAGCCAATTCCTTGGCCAGCAAATGCCGGGTCCGTTGCCATCCCTCTGAGCTGATACGGCACCGTCTGGCCGTCGAAGTCACGCCCCACTTCCATCACGGTCGCAATCGACACGACACGACCGTCTTCGACCCAGGCATAGTGGCGTGTCGTCTCGGCGTCATCCCCTTCAAAATAACATGTCTCGACTGCCTGTCCCGGCCGTAACACTTCATGCCGGAGCGGAATCACGTCCACGAGTCTCACTTCCTGTAATCCCATGTCTTCACCTCACAGTAACGTTAATTGGCAGACGAGTGTGTCAAAGACGATTTGCTTGTCGCCCCGTCCCGTCTTCATCGCCTCGTCCGCATCGGCAATCATCGTCAGCGCCCGGGCGAGCTGGGCCTCTGAGAAATTCCGGCTCGCTTGTGAGGCGAGTTTTACCGTATATGGATGCGCCCCGATTTTCGAGGCGATCTGCTTCTCGCCATAACCTTTCTCCGTCAACTGTTTGGCCAGATACATATTCCGGTACTGCCGGGCGAGGAGCGACAACAGACCGATCAATTCCTGCCCCTGTTTCTCCAAATCCCGTACAAGCCGAAGCGCAGCATCCGCACGTCGGGCCACTAAAAACTCGGATAGCTGGAATACGTTATCCTCGAGCGTCCGCGGGACCAAGTCGTTGACAATCTCCATCGGGATGTCGGCGCCTTCACTCGCATAAAGTTGTAACTTCTCAAGCTCGCGCACGAGTTTTCCCCAATCGTCCTGACAGAGGAACAACAGACGCTCGACGGTCGCCCGCTCCATCTTTTGACCACGACGATTCAATTCGTCGCCGACGTAACGCATTAATTCGGATTGGCTCGGTTTTTTTGCTTCGAGGACGATGGCCCGTTCTTTCAGGCGTTTGACAACTTTTTTTCGTTCATCGAGTTTTTCCGCTTCAATGACAAAGACGAGCACAGAGTAAGGCGCCGGTTGTAAGACGTATTCCGTCAAGCGCTCAACGTTTTGTTTCTGCTTTTCTTTCGCCCCCGTCAAAAACTGGGCATGTTTGACGATGACGGTCCGATACTCACTGAAAAAAGGTACCGTCTCCGCTTCATCAAGCGCCGTATCGAGTGACGTCTCGTGCAAGTCGAGCTGCATGACATCAAATTGATCACCAGACGGGTTGGCGGCTTTGATGACCGCCCGTTCCCACGTCTCTAGTAAATATTTCTCTGTCCCAAATAGGACGTACACGTTCGACAACTTTCCGTTATGCAGCCACGGTTCATTCAAAACACACACCACTTTCACAATTTATTCTTATCTAAACATAGATTATCCTTCACTGATTCGCTATACTTAGGACGGAACCATTTCAAGGAGGGACTCACTATGCATATTAACTCTGTTCGCCCACAAAGCGAAAACCCGTTCGAGAACGACGTGCAGTGCAAACGTAACGATGCCATCGATTCAGCAATCGGCTTCATCGTCCCGTTCGGCTTTTTCTTCACCATCTTCGCGATCGGTGTCCTCATCAAGTTCTTGAGCTTATAAGTCAGTCAGAAAGCGATTGCCCGGGGGAGCAATCGCTTTTTTAGTTTATCATAGTTTTTCATGGCGGTACTGCCTTCGTCACAATCCCGCGACAGCGATTTCGTTCACAGACGACCATACCGTCCTCATCGGTCCGCAATAACCGTCTGCCTTCGATTCGCTCTAATGTGTCGGGGTGGGGGTGACCGTAGCGATTGTTCGCTCCAACACTGACGACAATCCATTCCGGGTCGACCCGCTCGATCAACTCATGACTCGAGGACGACTCCGCCCCGTGATGCCCGAGCTTGAACACATCGACGTCAACGGTCGGAATCATCTCTTCCCGCGTGTCCGGCAAATCCCCGGTCAATAAATACGATAGGCCCCCTACTTTCATGAACAGTGACACCGAGTTCGCATTCTCATCCTCTCCTGACTCGTCCGGGGCGACGACCCACATCCACGGGTACGGCCTGTCCCCGCTCGACAGGAGCCGGATCGGGACTTGATAAGCCGCCAGCTCGGCCAGTAACTCGTCTCGTTTGCCTTGATCCGCTACTTCCGCCGAGAGCCACACCTCATCGACTTCGATGGACGAGAGCAAACCGGACAGTCCACCGACATGATCATGATCGGCATGGGTAAGCAGCAAGAAATCGAGACGCGTCTCCCCTCGCTTCCATATGTACGGGGCGACGACATCCGCTCCCGGATCATACGTAGACCGTTTCGATTCCTTCGGGTCTTGAAACACTCCGCCGACATCGATGACCCCGGTCACATCACCATACTCGACGACGATGGCATCGCCCTGTCCGACATCTAGAAACGTGACGCGTGGCTGTTCGGTCCATTCCAACGAGACGTGAAGGAAGAAAAGGGAACTGATGGCCAGCGCCCAGCCCGTCCAGCGCTTCCATTCGAGTAAGATCAACCCACCCCACAGCACGGCAGCGAGCGTTACAGCGTGCCAAAACGTGAACTCGTGCAACGGGAGCCACGGCTGCCAGTCATGGTGCAGTTGGAACGTCCCGTTCAACCCGTCGAGGACCGGATAGAGGAGTGGTTCGGCCGTCGGTACGAGGTACGAGAGCAGTGTGATCGGGATGATGAACCAAGAGATCAACAGCCCGACGAGCACGTTATATACCGGTGCCAACATCGATAGAATTGGTTGCACGGGCCATAGGAAGATGAGACCGAACCATTGCGCATAGATGGCCAATCCAAACGGCCCCTTCCAAATCGACCGGGTCACGAGCAAAAATAGCGTCATCGCGACCGTCAATTGAAACCCTAGATTCCAGAACAGATAAGGTTGCACGGCGAGTAGCATCGCGGCACACCAACTCAGTAACCGAATCGGGTCACGGACACGGTAGCCGAACAGCGACAACCCGAGCAACAGATCGGCGACTAGAACGGCCCGTGCGACCGGTGGCGAAAACCCGGTCAGCCAGCCGAACAGCGTGACCGCGGCGATGATGAGTTGCGTCTTCGTCTCCTGACGAAACGGCAAACCGCGCATCAGCCAACGGAACGCCAAAACGAGGAGCGCGATATGTGACCCGGAGATGACGAGCAGATGAAGCAGACCCGTGACCCGGTAAGAGAACGAGGTGTCCTCATCGAGCAATCGGCTCTCCCCAAACAATAACGCCTCCATATATAGCGCCACATCTGGTCGATACGTTGCCTCGATTCTCGCGAGCTGCCGTTCTTTCCAGCGGAGCATCCGCCCAGCTATCCCGTCACTCGGACGACACGCCTCGATGGTGACGTCACTCCCTTTGAACGTCAGACCGGCTCCGAGCGCCCACGCCGACTCATTGAATCCGCCCGTATTACGCAGCGGTGCGAACGGGATGTGCGTGAACGTGACGAGGCACGTCTCTCCGGGACGACCGAGTGCGAGGTCACGACCGGTCAACACACCTTCCGTCCCGTCGATTTGTCCATACAGCCGCGCTGATAGTCCGTTGTCCCGCCGGCTCTCGATGGCGAACAGATAGGGCCCCTCCTCCGGCAACGGTTCGGCGTCAGGACGTACGAACACGAACAGAACGAGCAGGACGGCGCCGATATGCGCATAGACGGATTGACCGCGACAGGTGAACGCGATGGCGACAGTCAACAGGAGGCAGAGGGCGACCGACCCGTACATCCCGGCAATGAATAGGCTGATCGGCAATAGTGGATACAGCGGCATGTCACGGGACCAATAAATAACCTTCCATGCTTTCTAACGTCTTCTCCCCGAATCCTTTGACGTTGCCAATCTCTTCGTATGACTTGAACGGCCCATGTTGTTTCAAATGATTGAGAATCGCCTCGGCTTTGGCCGGGCCGATGCCCGGTACGGTCATCAGTTCGTCCTTCGTCGCACTGTTAACATGGACCCCGTTCGTCCCCCCGCTCGCCTCTTCAGCGGCCGGCACAACGACCGTCTCTCCTTTTTTCGGGACGCTCACTTTCGTTCCATCGACGAGCAATTGGGCCAAGTTCAATTGTTCGGGGTCGGCCTCATCCGTCAAGACAGCGAGTGACAACACGTCACCGACACGCGCCCCTTGTGGCATCGTATACATGTCCGGTGCCTCGACCGCCCCGGTCACATAGACGACGATTTCGGTCGGGACGCTCGGCTCGACTTCCGGTTCGGGTGTCGCAACGAACTGTTCGACCATCGGCGTCTCCGGTTCTTTCGAATAAAACATATAGCCCACCCCGATAAACAGTCCGATCAGCAGCACGACGACATATCGTTTCCACTTCTCCATACGTCCCCTCCTCGAGCGAGTCTTTTCTATAGTATGAAGAAACGTTGCCATCTGTGCCGAGGCCGAACTCGTCGTTTTCCACGCGCCTATCGGACGAAAGCATCCGCTTCCTGTACATAGCGAGACGACAAAAAAGAGACAAGCCGAAACTTGTCTCAGTGCTCTTCAAAATGTTGGACTTGGCTAGCGAGTGCCGCGGCTTGCCCTTCTAACTCTTGCATCAAAGCGAAAATCTGATCGAAGCTCGCTTGCTGCTCTTTCATCGAGGCTGCGACTTCTTCGTTCCCCGCCGCAAGTTCCTCGGTTACACCGCTCACTTCCTCGACCCGTTTCAAGACGTTCGTCACTTCCGAACTCGACGCGACCATCTCGCGTTCAATCGTACTGACAAACGAGGCGACGTGGTCCGTGCGGTCATGGATTCGGTTGAACGCCTGCTTCGTCATTCCGAACGCCTCGAGCTGTGCCGTCTGTTCCCGACTCGACTCTTCGACCATGTCCGTCAAGCGGACGACCTCGTCCCGGATCGTCTGGACGACACCAAAGATGGAACGTGTCGCCACGTTACTCTCCTCGGCCAATTTCTTCACTTCGCTGGCGACGACTGCAAAACCTCGTCCTGCCTCCCCTGCCCGTGCAGCCTCGATGGCCGCATTCAAGGCGAGCAAGTTCGTCTGGGCGGCGACATCTTCCACGAGCTTCGCCATTTTTTTGATTTCTTCTGTTTTCCGGGCAAAATCATCCATCCGGTTGACGAGCGATGCGTTACGTTCGCTCGAACGTGCTAAAATCGCTTCCTGGTCCGTCAACGTCTCGATGCCGGCTGCGACTTCGCGTGTCATCTCAGACGTCTGTTCGGTCGTCTGCTTCGTCTGGTTCAAACTTGTCTCGAACGAGGTCGCCATGATGCCGACCGATTCAAGTGTCTCTTGCAGTTCGGTCGCAATCGACTGGGCCCCGTTCGCCATCTCATCGACCGCATTCGTGATGTTCGATGTCGTACTGACCACGGCCTCGTTTTCGGCGGCCGCCGTCTCTGTCATATCGTTCACTTTCATCGACGTGACACGGATGGAACCGATGACCGTCTGGAGCGACATCGTCATTTCCCGCATCGCTCGTTCTAAGCGTCCGATTTCATCACGTCGCGTCGAATCCGGCAGCGTGATCAATCGTCCGGCCGCGATTGCTTCCGCTGCCTCGACGTTGCGTTCGAGCGGGTGGGTGATCGAGCGGGCGAAGAAGAAGTTGTATACACTGAGTGCGACGATGACAAAGACCGTCAACAATACGGACACGAGCAGGAGACGTTTTGTCTCACTCGCCGCCTCGGCTTGTAACGCCTCGTAGAATGTTCCATTTTTCAAGAGGAGCGTATTCACATCGTTCAATACCCCTTCAAGCTTCGCCGCTTGAATCCGGGCGGCGATTCCGCCGGCCTCGGCCGCCTCGACCTCGGCTCCGATTCGCTCATACTTCATCGTCGCACGTTCGAGGTGGTTCGCAAATTCAGGAATAAGATACGTCTGTTTCAATGTCGTAAACGTCTCCGTGTTTGTCGTCCGAATCCGCTCGAGCTGCGTGAGCGTCGATTGGCTCATCTGCTCACCGAGCGAGGTCCAAAGGGACTGCTCCTGCAAGAGGGACGTCTCGAGCTGGGACAGTTCAATCATCTGAGTGCCGTACTGCTCGTTATATGTCTGCAGACGATTGAGCGTCAATAAGACATAACCCATCATCAAGACAATCAATAAGACCGTGAACACGGTCGAAAAGAGAAACCGTTTCCGTAAGCTCATTTTAGCATCCCCTCCATCAACTGTTTCTGAAACGCCTCGAACCGTTTCGTCTCATCGTCATCCCACTGGACACGACGAAGAGCGGCCAACCCGACACCGCCTTGATCGATTCCGAGTTCGACATGGGCGTTGAACGCCTCTGCTTCGACCCGGTCCGCAATCTCGACGATGGCCAAATCGACTTGTTTCAACATCGATGTGATGACCGCGTCCGGTGCGATCATCGATTGGTCGCTATCGACGCCAATCGCTTTCACGCCGTTCCGTTCCGCTGCTTCTAAGACACCGACCCCTGTCAGTCCTGCAGCGGCGTACAGCACGTCCGCTCCGGCTTCAATCTGTTTCTCGGCCAACTGGCGGCCGATTTCTGGCGAGGCGAAATCATTGGCGAAATCGACGAGCATCGTCACATCTTCATTCACGTTCTTTGCCCCGAGTTCGAAGCCGGTCTCGAACTTTTGAATCAACTCATTGTCGATGCCTCCGATAAAGCCGATTTTGTTCGATTCGGTCTCAAGTCCCGCGACTGCCCCGGCGAGTGCGCTCCCTTCCATCTCTTGGAACGTCACCGACATGACGTTTGGTAACGTCGAGACCGCATCAATCAACGCGAACTGTTGCTCTGGATGTTCGGCTGCCACCGCCTCCAAATCCGTCTGACAGGCGAAACCGAGACCGATGATGACATCATGTCCGTCGGCGACGAGCTGTTCGAACCCTGCTTTATATGTTTCCGTCTCGGCAAGTTCGCGATAATCGACGAACCATTCCCCCGTCTCACGGAGTTGTCCCATGCCGCGCATCGCCGCATCACTGAATGATTGGTCCCCGAGACCAACATCGGACAAGACAACACCCATCGATTGGCGAGTTTCAACGGTTTGTTCTGGCTGGTCAATGACAGACTGACAACCCGGCAACCAAGTCACACATGCGGCCAACAAGCCGATAATGAGTGATTTCTTCATAATAGCTACTTCCTCTCTCTAATGGTCTGACATCTCCTTATCGTCAGAAACCGATTGAGTTTGAAGCCTTTCTTTTTAATTTTAGGTGAATCCGTGTAAAAACAAAAAAGCCACAGACGATCTGTGGCTTCACACTTATTCTTCCGTCGCGGCGAATGTCGAATCACTCAATTCGCGATCCGCACTCGGTTGAACGTTGCCTTTTCCGGCAAAGTTGTCGAGTAAGTCTTTCATATCGATTCCTGACGACGCTTTGAGCGTCTGTTGCAGCGATGCCATCAAATCTGTGGCATACCCCGTGACTTTGCCGGCACCTCCATCTTTACCGCTACCCGTATCGACGACCGTGATCTTGTCGATATTGCCAAGCGGTGCCGCAATCTGTTTCGCGTAATCCGGAAGCATCTTGACGACCATGTCGAGAATGGCGGCCTGTCCGTACTGTTCGAACGCTTCCGCGATCTTTTGTTTCGCTTCGGCTTCGGCAAGACCCGTCAAGCGGATAATCTCGGCTTCCGCTTCCCCTTTGGCCCGTTCCGAATCGGCTTCGGCCACACCGGCGAGACGGACACGTTCGGCGTCGGCTTTCGCTTCTGCTTCAATGCGGTACTTCTCGGCATCGGCCGCGGCGATTTGACGCGCCTTGTCGGCTTCGGCTGACTGCTCGATTGCGTAGCGGTCGGCATCGGCTTTCTTCTTCACTTCAGAATCGTATTGTTTCTCGCGACGCATGATTTCTTTCTCTTCGAGCTCGATTTGCTTTTGACGCTCGATGATTTGGACTTGCATCTGTTGCTCCGTGACTTCTTGTTTGGCGCGGGCTTCCTCTAGTTCATACGCTTGGTCGGCACGAGCCTTTGCGACGTCTTGCTCGCGGCGATAGGCGGCGATGCGAAGCTGATTCTCTTTCTCGGCTTCCGCGATTTCTGAGGCGCGTTCGAGTTCTGCTTTCTTCGCGTCCTTCATCGCTTCTGCTTGTTTGATCCGCGTCTCTTTGTCCGCTTCGGCCGTTGCGATATCGGCATCACGCTTCACTTGCGCGATTCGCGGTTTCCCGAGCGATTCGAGATAGCCGTTCTTGTCGCGGACATCTTTGATGGTGAACGAGACGATAACGAGACCCATCTTGGCCAAATCTTGTGAGGCGACGCGCTGCACTTCTTGGGAGAACTTGTCGCGGTTTTTATAGATTTCTTCGACCGTCATCGAACCGAGGATTGAACGCAGGTGACCTTCGAGCACTTCTTTCGCCTCGTTCTCGCGTTCGATTTTCGGTTTGCCGAGAAATTGTTCGGCCGCCGTGGCAATTTCGCTGATGGAGCCGCCGATTTTGATGATGGCCGTTCCGTCCGCCATGACCGGTACACCTTGCTCGGTATACACTTCCGGTGTCGTCACTTCAAGTTTGCTCGAGAGAAGACTGAGTGGCTCTGCCTGCTGGAACACCGGCAAGACGAATGTCCCGCCCCCGCGAATAATTTTTACGCGATTGCCTGACGCATCGCTATGGACGTTCTTTTTCCCTAAATAGCTGCCGGTGACGATGAGCGCCTCATCTGGTCCGACCGTGCGATACTTCAACACGAAGACGAAAATCAAGGCGAGCAAGATCACCCCGACGATAATACTGGCTAAAATAGCTGTGTTCATACGTTAAAACTCCTTTCGGATTGTCGGCTCGTCATACTCCATGACGACCGCAATGTTTCGTTCGACTTCGATGATGACGACGCGTTGTGTCGTATCGATGGCTTTTCCGTCGACACTCTTGGCCGTTTTTAATACGGATCCCGTCACCGATTCGACGAGCACTTCGCCAAACCCGCCTTCCGGGACCGGGACCGTCAAACGACCGATGAGGCCGACGAGGGATTCGTCGGTCATGCCGATCGATTCTTCCGCGTTCGACAGCGGCAAGAGGACGAATAAGTACAGGAGCGTCGTGAGCGCGAACGATCCGACGAGTGCGACGGCGAGCCCGATCATCGGGGACACATGGGCGAGCGCGTTCAAAATGAGGCCGATGCCCGCACCGAGTGCTAAAAATGACAGGATGACCGCTGGATTGAACCAACCATCGAATAAATCAAACGCATCTGAAAATAACATGTACAAAAATGTACCGAGACCGGCGATGATGAGTACCCACCAATACAGCTGATCTAACGATTCCATTACCACTCCTCCTCGGCGCGACGCTGTCGTTCATAGGAAAGAACACGACGCAAATGTTCGACTTCGAGTGCGAGTGCTTGCTCGATCGTGTCCCATTCGGACAAAGGCCGGGTCGGTTGATCGACCACCTGCCGCACACGTCCTAACGTCTGTTCGAGACGCAAGCGGTCGTAGCGATCGACCGCTTCCGCTCGCTCTTGTCGCAATAGCGATAAAAAATGATCGACTTCCGCTTGCAGCGCAATGATTTGTTCGGTCGCCGCGGCCGACGATTCTTGCATCAGCAGGCGACGCACCCTGACTTGATGGGCGATCAGCTTCGCAATCCTAGCCTCTAGCTCGAGAATATGTTTATAGAGAGATCCCGCCTCATCTTCATCCGTGTCATCGCGCCACCACATCTCCGACTCACCTCACTTCTTTCTTTACTCACTTGTCTATACGTTTAGAGCGAAACTTTGGTTTCAAAATATCTAAAAAAAATGTAAGATTGATTTGCTAGAGTTAGAAAGGAAGTGCTCACGTTGGGCAATCAAGTCATCAAATTGTCGACCGCAGCCCAAGAAGAACTTATCGCGAGTTATCGGGCCCACGCGGTCAATCCACCGCCCCATGCACGATTCAGTGCCAAAACACCTCAGTGTGTGATTACGGTCTACAATTCGGGTAAAGTCATGTTCCAAGGACGCGATGCCGACAGCGAGGCCGCAAAATGGGGAACGAGTATAAAGAAAGAACCAAGTGTGCCTAAAACCGTTCTACCGGAAGGCTTTTCGGACTGGTCTGTCGTCGGGAGCGATGAAGTCGGAAAAGGAGATTATTTCGGACCGCTCGTCGTCGTCGCCGCCTATGTGCCGAAAGAGAAAATCGCCCTTGTCAAAGAGCTCGGGGTCAAAGACTCAAAACTGTTGTCCGATACAGAGATCGTCCGCATCGCCAAAGATTTACATGTTACCATCACCTATCAGAAAGCGACGCTGCACAATCCGGCGTATAATAAGATGCAGCGAACGATGACACAAGGTAAAATGACGGCCATCGCTCATAATGCCGCCTTGTCGGCCTTATTACAGAAGCTCGATGCGACACCGGACGCGATTTTAATCGATCAGTTCGCTGAAAAGAACGTCTATTACAATCATTTGCGATCTGAAAAGGCGGTCGTCAAAGACGACGTCTATTTCTCGACGAAAGCGGAGGGACTGCACGTCGCCGTGGCCGCCGCCTCGATTCTCGCCCGGGCCTTGTTCTTAAAAGAAATGGACAAGTTAAGCGCGACACTCGGGGTCACGTTACCGAAAGGGGCCGGTGCCAAAGTCGATCAAGTCGCTGCCGAGTTGATCATCCGTTACGGTCAAGAACGTTTGAACGAAGTGGCGAAAGTCCACTTTGCCAACACGAAGAAAGCAATCCGTTTGAGTGAGCTGAAACGATAGTCCTCACTTCGAAGATATGGTATATTAATTTTAGGGTTTAATGAACTTAAAAATTTTTGGAGGATAGCGTTCATGTTGCATTATAAAACGTACACTTTAAGCGACGACCATCCTTGGGTCATCTTCATCCATGGCGCCGGTGGAAGTCTGTCGCATTGGTATCGTCAAATTCGGCCGTTCAAAAAAAAATATAACGTGCTCTTGCTCGATCTCCGTGGACACGGCGGCTCGTACAACGAAGAACAGTCGTTGAACCAACCGCTGAACGCATATACGCTCGACGTCGTCGTCGAAGACGTCGTCGAAGTCATGGATCATTTGAAGATTGAAAAAGGACATATGGTCGGCCTGTCGCTCGGGACAATCGTCATCCAGGCGATGTTCGAGCACTATCCGGAACGAATCGCTTCCGTCGTGCTCGGTGGGGCCATCGTCAAGTTCAACGTCCGCTCGACGTTGTTGATTCGACTTGGCAGTCTCGTGCAGAGCTTCGTGCCGTACATGTGGCTGTATCAGTTGTTCGCGTGGATCTTGCTACCAAAAAAACGTCATAAAAAATCACGGATGATGTTCGTCCGCGACGCGGCCAACCTATGCCAGCGCGAGTTCATCCGCTGGTTTAAGATGACCGAGAATATGAATCCGTTGCTTCGTCACTTCTCGTCAATCGAGACGAACGTACCGATTCTCTATATTATGGGTGATGAGGACTACATGTTCCTCGAAGCTGTCGAACGGACCGCGAAACATCAACCGACGGCTCGCGTCCAGGTCGTCTCGGACTCGGGTCACGTCGTCAACGTCGACCAACCCGATCACTTCAATTCGATCTCGATGGCGTTCATCGATCAACAAGTCGGCTCACTCGCCGCCAGCACATCTTAAAGAAAGACGGTCCTGCAAGGGGCGTCTTTCTTTTTGAGCGGTTTTCAATTTTTTTCAAACGAATTTTCAGAAAATATTGATTATTGAAAAATATCGTGTTACTCTTAGACAAATCTTAACAAACGGAGGAGCTGGCACTGATGAAAACCCATGCACAACACGGCCTACTGATTATTATTCGACTGAGGGACTGAAAATCGACTCGATGACCGAGACGAATTTTTGGGCCCTTGTTTCGATGGTTTCGGACGAGGCGCTCATGGTTTGACCGACGCGCCTATCCAATCTGGATAGGTTTTTTTATTGGAACGATACACATAGAGGAGATGATGGAAGTGAAACAGTACGCAATGGATCGGATGATCAAAATATCAGCAGGAATGGCAAGCGCCGTCCTCGTCACGCTCGGGGTCGGCCTCTTGATTGAAACGATTGGGAAGATGGCCGGAATCGAGACACTCGTCTTGATCGGGCAAGTCGCGAAATCGTTGCTCGCCCCGGCACTCGGTGCCGGTGTCGCCTACCAGCTCGGCGGCAATACCCTCGTTTTGTTCAGTGCGATGATTGCGGCAACCGTCGGTGGTGCGGCGCTCCAACCGACCGAGAGCGGGCTCGTGCTCGTACCTGGTCAACCGATCAGTGCTTTAATCGCGGCCGCGGCTGCGGTTTGGCTTGGTAAACGTGTCCTCGGCAAGACGAAGTTCGACATGATGGTCGTCCCGGTCACAGCCGTCCTCGGCGGCGGGATCGTCGGAGTCGGGGCAGCAGCCGTCACGACACCGCTCATCAACTCGATCAGTGCGAGCATCACCGCTTCGGTCAATACATCGCCAATCGCGACATCGCTCGTCATCGCGCTCGTCTTTAGCGTCATGCTCATGTCGCCTGCTTCATCGGCCGCACTCGCCATCGCGCTCCAGCTCGACCCGGTCGCCAGCGCCGCCGCGTTGATCGGATGTACGGCCCAGTTCGTCGGCTTCACCCTCATGGCGTATCGCCAAACGGATCCGGGCGGGTTGGTCGCCTCGTTCTTCGTCACACCGAAAGTGCAGTTCCCGAACGTCGTCAAAAACCCTCGCGTCGTCACGCCACCTTTTATCGCGGCGATGATCAGCGCTCCGATCGCGACGCTCGTCTTCTCGCTCGAGGTCCCATATGAGATCGCAGGGCTCGGCCTCAACTCGTTGATCGCCCCGCTCAACATCCTTGCCGCGCAAGGAATGGACGCGTTCCTCATCTTCGTCGGAACGGGTGTCGTCCTCCCGGCCGTCATCACGCTCCTGTTGTATAAAGTGACATGCCTCGTCGGTTGGACGAAGTTCGGCGACTTGGCTCTCGAGGTCCAGTAAACTCAAAAAAGGTGTCCACACGTGGTGGACACCTTTTTTAGGTTAGGCGCGAACTTCTGCGCCGTGGGCCGCTTGAACGGCCGCAAGGATTGCTTCATACGACGCGGTCACTTCTTCATCCTGAAGCGTGCGCGTCGGGTCTTGGTATTTGAGCGAGAAGGCGATCGATTTTTCATCGTCTCCTACGTTCTCCCCGACATAGACATCGAACAAGGCGAGGTCGATCAAGAGCGGTCCGGCAGCCTGTTTGATCGTTGCTTCGACTTGACCCGCCGGGATATCCCGCTTCAAGACGAGTGCCAAGTCGCGTGAGATCGATGGGAAACGTGGCACATCTTCGTAGACGAGTTGTGCCGTCTGATGCAACACATCCAAGTCGAGCTCGAATACGTACACTTCTTTCAAACCGTACGCTTCTTTTGACACGCCCGGATGGACTTGTCCGACATAGCCGATGACACGTCCGTCCACGAGGACGTTCGCAGTCCGGCCCGGATGCATATCCGCAATCGTCGCCGCCTCATACGTCGCGTCGATGCGAAGTGCATGCAACAGCGTATCGACGATGCCTTTGGCGACAAAATAGTCGACCGGGACACGTGTGCCTTGCGAGCGATGGTCGTACCAAAGCCCCGTCAATACACCGGCGACGCGTTCCGTTTCGCGTGGTAACGTCTCGCCTTCTTCCACGTAGACGCGCCCTGTTTCATACAAGCGCACATTCGCTTGTTGGCGTGACGTGTTGTATCGCGCCGCTTCGAGGAGACCTGGGACGAGTGAGGTCCGGAGCACTGAGCGCTCTTCGCTCATCGGCATCGCCAAGTTAACTTTGTCCGAGCCTTCCCCACTGAAGCGTGCGGCGTGTCCGACGCTCGTGAGCGAGTACGTGATCGCTTGCGACAATCCTGTCCCTTGAAGGACACGACGAACTCGGCGACGTAACACGTTCTCTCGTGGGAGGTACCCTTTTGAACGCGACGCCGGGAGTGTCGACGGCAGACTGTCATACCCATAGAGGCGCGCCACTTCTTCCGTGATGTCGGCCGGTAGTTCCAAGTCAGGCCGGCGTGACGGTACGTGGACCGTCAACGTCTCGTCTCCGGTCACGTCGAGACCGAGCCGCTCCAAAATGCGGACGATCGTCGCTTGTTCGAGATCCATCCCGAGTCGATGGTTGATATAAGCGATCGAGACGTCAATCGTCCGGGCCGCTGAAGCTTTGTCCCCAGCGACGACGATGTCGCTGATCGTGCCACCGCTCACTTCGACGATGAGCTCGGCGGCACGGTCGAGGGCCAGTTGCAACCGTTCCGGGTCGACTCCTTTTTCAAAGCGGGCACTCGAATCCGAACGCAATCCGAGCGTACGGCTCGTCTTCCGGACCGATGCCGGTGCGAAGTAGGCCGACTCGAGGATGATACTCGACGTCGTCGCATCAACTTCTGTGTTCGCACCGCCCATGACGCCGGCAATGGCGACAGGACGTTCACCGTCCGTGATGACCATCATCGAGGCATCGAGCGTGCGCGTCACGTCATCGAGCGTGACGATTTCTTCGCCGTCATGCGCTTGACGGACAGCAATCGTCGTCCCGAGTTTTGCCGTATCGAACGCATGTAGCGGCTGGCCGAGCTCGAGCATGACGTAGTTCGTCACATCGACGACGTTGTTGATTGGGCGGACGCCTTCTGCGATCAAGATGTTTTTCAACCATTGCGGCGAGTCACCGATGACGACGCCGTCGACGCGGCGTGTCGCATAGTACGGACAGTTATCTGTCTCGAGACGAACGCTGACCGTGTTCGCGACATTTGTCGTCACGTCAGCAGTCGGTAATGTGTATGGACGCTCGAGGATGGCCGCAACTTCATGAATGATTCCATAAAGGCTCAAGCAATCCGAACGGTTCGGTGTCAATCCGAGCTCGATCACTTCATCGTCGAGGTCTAACAGACGGATGACGTCCGCACCGACTTCGACCGGTTCGCGGAACGTATGGATGCCATCCTGCTCGTCTTCACGAATTTGTTTCTTCTCGAACCCGAGTTCCTCGAGCGAGCAGATCATGCCTTGTGAATCGACACCACGCAGTTTCGCTTTCTTAATTTTGAGTCCCGGGAGACGAGCTCCGACCGTCGCCACGATGACGTGCTGTCCGGTCGCGACGTTCGGTGCGCCGCAGACGATTTGCACCGGGCTGTCCGCACCGATATCGACCGTCGTCACGTTCAACTTGTCCGCTTCGGGATGTTTCTCGCACGAGAGGACGTGACCAACGACGAGTCCTGACAATCCTTCAGCGCGGCTGATGACGCTCTCGACTTCGATTCCGTTCTTCGTGATCAAGTCTCCGAGTTCTTGCCCGCTCAAGTCTGATACATCAATATATTGATTCAACCATTTTTTCGATAATAACATATGTGTTCCCCCTTAGAATTGCTCGATGAAACGTAGATCGTTTGTATAGAAGTGACGGATATCGTCTACTCCATGTTTTAACATCGCCATCCGTTCGACGCCGATCCCGAATGCGAATCCAGACATCTTCGTGGCGTCATAGCCAGCCATCTCGAGAACGCGTGGATGGACCATGCCGCCTCCGAGAATCTCGATCCAGCCTGTTCCCTTACAGACGTTGCAGCCTTTACCGCCGCATTTGAAGCAAGAGATATCAACTTCGACCGACGGTTCCGTAAACGGGAAGAAGCTCGGGCGAAGACGAATTTCACGCGTCTCACCGAACAATTGCTTGACGAACACTTCGAGCGTGCCTTTCAAATCAGCCATCGAGATGTGCTCATCAACGACAAGCCCCTCGATTTGCATGAACTGGTGTGAGTGTGTCGCGTCATCTTCGTCGCGGCGGTACACTTTCCCCGGGCAGATGATTCGAATCGGCTTCCCGTCGGCTTGGAGCATCGTCCGGGCCTGAACTGGTGACGTGTGTGTCCGGAGAAGCGTCTCATCCGTGATATAGAACGAGTCTTGCATATCACGTGCCGGATGGTCTTTCGGCAAGTTGAGCATCTCAAAGTTGTAGAGGTCTGTCTCGACTTCCGGGCCTTCGGCGATTGTATAGCCGAGCCCGACGAACAAGTCTTCCATCTCATCGACGATTTGTTGAAGTAAATGGGTATGGCCCGGCAGCGCCGTCCGACCCGGTAGTGTGACGTCGATTGTCTCAGCCGCGAGTTTCGCTTCAAGTTCGACCGCCTTCACTTCCTCGATCCGTGCCTCTAACGTGTCTTGGATCGTCGTCCGGACCGTGTTGACCAACTCTCCGACGACCGGACGTTCTTCAGGAGAAAGTTTCCCCATCCCACGAAGCACCTCGGTCATCGGACCTTTCTTCCCTAAATATTTGATGCGGACATCGTTCAATTCTTTTTGCGACGAAGCCGCCTGAATCTCATGCAATGCCTCTTGCTGTAATTGTTCTAACTGTTCTTTCATCCTTATTTCCTCCTCTACAAAAAAAGTCCCTCCAGTCGATGACTGAAGGGACGAATAATCGCGGTACCACCCTACTTGGCCGAAATCGGCCCACTTGAGAGCATCGATATCGGGATGCTACCCCGGTGTTGTCTCCAACACGACTCGAGAGTGAATTCGGCGCCGATCAAGGCATCGGCTCGCAGTCTCGGCCCATGCTCCCTGTACTCGTTCGGTAGTTCGCGTACTATGCTCTTTCAACGTCTATTCGGTATGTTGTTCGATGTTATAAACCTATCACGATTTTTCAGTGCTGACAAGATTATTGTAATGCGATCCGGTACATGAGGATGCCCGCCGCAACAGCCGCGTTCAATGATTCGGCATCGCCGAGAACCGGGATATGAACGCGCGTGTCACATAAATCAAGCACGTCGTTATGGACGCCTTGCGCCTCATTGCCGATGACGAGCGCGACTTTGTCTTTGAAGTCAACTTGTTCGTAAGATGTCGCTTTCGCGAGTGCGGTCCCATACACATGGAAGCCTTCGCTCTTCAGTTCTGGTAGCGTCTCGAGCAAATCGACCGAGCGCACGTTCACGTGGAACAACGAACCTTGCGTCGCCCGGACGACCTTGGCGTTGAACGGGTCGACCGTCCCTTTGCCGAGGAGGACCGTGTCAAATCCGGCCGCATCGGCCGTGCGAATCATCGTCCCGAGGTTACCTGGGTCTTGAATCCGGTCGAGGACGAGGACGTGCTTCATCTTCCGTTCGACCGGGGCCATCTTGACGACGGCGAAGACACCTTGCGTCTTCTCTGTTTCAGATAACAGGTCGGCCACATGGTCCGATAGTTCGAGGACCGGCATCTCATCTAGGCGCCACGATCCTTTCGGGGTATACGATTCCCCCATGATCAGCTGAACGAGTCGTCCGGCACGAATCGCCTCGTCGACCAAATGCTCGCCTTCGACTAAAAATTGCCCGGACTCTTGTCTGCCTTTTTTCGTCATCAATCGCTTTAAGCGTTTGATCGTCTCACTTTTCGTAGACGTGATTTTCGTCATATTATCCCTCTTTCAACCATTGAACCGTTTCTTGGTCGAGTCGTTTCGTGAGCGCTACGACCAAATCGACGGCTGCTTCATAATCTGCTTTGTGAATGATCGAGACATTCGTATGCAAATAACGGACCGGCACCGTGAGCGCGACGGCCGGCATCCCGACTCCAGACAAATGGAACCGACCTGCGTCTGTCCCGCCGCCCGGCGTCAAATCCAATTGGTACTTGATATCGTTCTCTTTGGCCACGTCGACAATCAAATCGATGAGGCGTGGGTTCGTGACGGTCGTCGCATCAAAGAAGATGACTTGGACCCCTTCCCCGAGTTTCGACAATCCTTCTGCCGGTGTCATTCCTGGCGTATCTCCAGGAATGCCTGTATCGACGGCGATGGCGACGTCTGGTTTGACCAAGTTGGCGGCCGTGACGGCGCCACGCAACCCGACTTCTTCTTGGACCGTCGCTCCGGTATAGACGACACCTGGCACTTGTTCGTTCTTCAAACGTTTCGCCGCCTCGATCGCGATGGCACAACCGATTCGGTTATCCCATGCTTTCGCCATCAAGAAATCTTCGTTCTTCATGACCGTGAACTCACAATGCGGGACGACCGTATCGCCCGGACGAATGCCCCACTCGGCCACTTGTTCTTTCGACGTTGCACCGATATCAAGGAACATGTCTTTGATCTCAACCGGCTTCTTGCGTGCCTCGACCGGAAGGACGTGAGGTGGTTTGGCACCGATGACGCCTGGGATTTTCTCTCCCGAGCGTGTGACGACGTCCATGCGCTGTGCGAGGAGAACTTGGTTCCACCAGCCGCCGAGTGCTTGGAAGCGGAGGAAACCGCCCTCTTCAACGCGCGTGACCATGAACCCGACTTCGTCCATATGACCGGCAATCATGACACGCGGACCTTCCGCATCGCCCGTCACTCGACCAAACAGACTGCCGAGCCCATCCTGTTCGAACGTTTCGACGTGAGGTTCTAAATACTCACGCATGAGTGAGCGGACTTCACCTTCATTTCCAGGGACACCTGTGGCATCCGTCAAGCGTTTCAACATATGTAATGATTCGTTCATGGGGCATCGCTCCTTCGATTTTTGATTAGTAACCTTGATTTTGTCGCTCATGGTTCTTTTCATTTTTCGCCATATACGCCATCACCATCAACTCTTCATTGATCCCGAGCGTATAGCCAAGTTCGAGATAAGCCGCCATCAGCGTCTCGTACATCGGTTCCGTTTTCGACAAACCAAAGTTCGTCACTTTGCGGAACACGTCTAAAAAAGCGTCAGTCGCGTCAAGATACGAGCTACCTGCCGGGAACGAATCACGTTCATACCCGAGGGCAAGTCCGAGCGACAATAAGAAATGAATGCCGTCGACATACTCTTCTAAGATCACGTCTTGAGGCGACGGGCCCTTCGTTGACCAAAATTTAAAACTACGGGTCTCATTGGCGAGTTCACCAAGCTCGACGAGCAAAGCAAGCAAACGCTCATCAAATTGGTTCCCGGATAATTGATGTTCTTCTTTGATCCGCTCATCTAATTCACGCTGCCGATCAAACAATGTTGTCCAGTTCACCGGTTGCTCCTCCTATTCTCCATTCAAAGCAGTACTAAAATCATTAAAGACCAGCCGACTGCCAAAATCAATACTTGTATTTGAACACGTTTTGGGGCATGAACCGCCTTTTTACGCGTCAAATGAAGTCCGAACAGGGCACCGATTGCACCGCCTGCGTACGCATACAAGACGTTGAAATCACCTTCTCCGAGCGTATAACGTTTCGCCTGCAAATAGGTGTAGACGTTCAAGACGATGAGCGCCAATGCGACGATGGCTAAGACTGATTGATCCATGGGACGTCCTCCTTATCTTAAGTTTAAGGAAAAAATCTGAAAAAAGAAAGCGCCGAGATAAGGTCTCGGCGCTGTCGATTGAACGATTACGCGTTCAATTTTGATTTAGCTGTATCAGCAAGTGACGCGAATGCTTGTGCGTCTGTCACAGCAAGCTCAGCAAGCATCTTACGGTTGATGTCGATCCCTGCGAGCTTGAGGCCGTGCATCATACGGCTGTATGAGAGGCCGTTTGTGCGTGCTGCCGCATTGATACGTGTGATCCAAAGACGACGGAAATCACGTTTCTTTTGACGACGGTCACGGTAAGCGTACATGAGTGACTTCATGACTTGTTGTTTTGCTACTTTAAATAGAATGTGTTTTGAGCCAAAATAACCTTTGGCAAGCTTGATTTGCTTTTTACGACGTTGACGAGTCGTATAACCGCCTTTTACGCGTGGCATATGGTTTCCCTCCTAAATTCTTTCTGTATTACTTCGCGATCATGTTGCGAATGCGTTTGAAGTCTCCAGCTGATACGATAGCACCTTTACGGAGCTTACGTTTCGCTTTAGTCGATTTGTTACCAAACAAGTGACTTGTGTAAGCGTGTGAACGCTTGAGTTTACCTGATGCAGTACGTTTGAAACGTTTAGAAGCACCACGGTGCGATTTCATTTTCGGCATGAGTATTTCCTCCCCACTATGACTCGATGATTAATCTTCTTTCTTCGGAGCCAGCACTAAGAACATGCTGCGTCCTTCCATCTTCGGCTTTTGCTCAACTGTTGCCAAGTCGGCACATTCCGCCGCCAATTTTTCCATAACGCGTCGGCCGATTTCCGAGTGTGTGATGGCGCGTCCGCGGAAACGGATCGACGCTTTCACTTTGTTTCCATTTTCAAGGAATTTGCGAGCGTTACGCAATTTCGTTTGGAAATCGTTTTCCTCGATTGTCGGGCTGAGGCGTACTTCTTTCAATTGGATGACTTTTTGGTTTTTACGCGCTTCTTTCTCCTTTTTCTGGAGTTCGAAACGGTATTTCCCATAGTCCATGATTTTAGCGACCGGTGGGTTAGCTTTATCGGCGACCAAGACGAGATCGAGTTCAGCCTCTTCTGCTAAACGTAATGCTTCATTACGCGATTGCACACCGAGTTGTGCACCGTCCGCTCCAATTAAGCGAACTTCACGGGCACGAATGTTTTCGTTGATAAAGAGCTCTTTGCTAATGGTTAGCACCTCCATCGTGCGATTGCACGAGTTTTAGATTGATAAGACAACATGGCAATAAAAAAAGCGTCGGCAGTTTCCCGCCCACACATCATTTCGGAGTCAGCAGAGACCAAGGCTCAACTGCTTCACGTACATGATGGACCTGACCGAAGCTGTTCGGACGAGGTGAGAAGCGGGCGCTTCTGCTTTGTTGTATTTAATCACTATGTCATCTTAACACCAATAGGATTAAGATGTCAAGAATTCGCGCATGAATAATTGGTAGCTCACACTTTTATGATGATAACAGTCATTTCGCTGTTTCGCAATACCTTTTCCGAGGGAATAAAATAAAAAAAGGAGGGATGGGCCGTGTCTTGGAGACAGCAAGTGAAAGGTGACCATGATTATCACGACCAAATCAAACACATCGTACAAGAGACGATGCGCCACCATGACGTGAGTGATGCCAAGCTCGAAGCGGTATTGACAGACCTTTTAGAAGAGATGAACCGAATCACGTTGAAGATTGTGGACGACCACGAGTCTGCTCGCGACTATATCCATAAACGATGGTATTGAAAAAGGGCCGAGGCCCTTTTTTCAATACCATTTGTCATGTACTCAAAGCCCGTTCAATTCGTCAACGACTTGAAGAAGTTGCTGAGCGCTTCGAACAAACGGGCGAAGAAGCCTTGGACTTCCTCGGTCTCGAGAAACGCCTGAACGTCTTGACCGGCCCCTTGTAACCCATTGCTGATTGCACCCCAGTCGAGGTTCGCCTGCTGCATGTTCTCGAACAACGTCGTCAATTGCGTCAACTGCGTATCAGACAGTTGGACGTTGTTTTGATTCAATACTTGGATGACGATATCTCGAATCTCAATGTTCGTCTCCGGTGCCTTGTTCGCAATTTCCGCTTTAATCTCGTTCATGAGTCCGGCCACGTCCTCTTGCCCGACCGTCTTCCCGATCTCAGAGGTGACCGCGAGCTCTTCTTGCGCCAAGTCTTTCCGTTCCTCGCTCAATTGAATGCCTGTCTCCGCGGCCGTCTGATCATAGGCTTTCATGATGCCCGTCAACGCCGACGTCCCGGTGACGCGAATCGGCGACGTGATATAAATATCGGCATCCGTGACGCCTGCCGTCACGAGAGCATTCGCATACATATCTTCGGTCACCCATGTCACGTTTTCCGTTTTGATATCGAGCCCGGTCCCGTCGGTCAGTTTGATGCGGGCTGATGAATACATCCCCCCGCCGCGCTGCGCTTGCGGGACGGCATCCCCTAAGTATTTATCTTCATCGGCTGAGGTCGTGATGATCGGCTCAATCCCCGCCGGTGCCTCAACCCGTTCGAGCACCCAGTCCCGTTGGCTCGCCGATAACGACTCCCCGAGTGTGACAATCGTATCATCGACGATGGCTTCTGCGTTTACTTTTGGAATCATGCTTGTCGCGACGACCGAACCGATCGTCAACGCCACTAATGGTTTCATATAATTCAAAATGAATCACTCCTTTCTTCTACCATACGTGTTTGGTGAAGTCTTCCGCATCCGTCTCAAGACCGAAAAAACGACCACCCTTCCAATGAAGGATGGTCGACATATTAACGTGAACGGTTGGCGATCTCTGCTGTAAGTGACGACAAGAATTCATCGAGCGTGGCCGATACTTGTTCTTGTTGTCCATAACGACGGATGTTGACTGCACGCTCATCACGTTCTTTATCTCCGAGGACGAGCGTCATCGGGATTTTCTTCATCTGTGCTTCCCGAATCTTGTAGCCGAGTTTCTCATCACGAAGGTCCGTTTCGACGCGGACACCGCGCTTGACGAGCTCTGCTTTCACTTCCGCGACGTATTCGTCGTGGACGTGTGAGACCGGGATCAATTTGACTTGGACCGGGGCGAGCCATGTCGGGAACGCGCCTTTATACTCTTCAATCAAGTAGGCGACGAAACGTTCCATCGTCGAGACGACACCACGGTGAAGGACGATTGGGCGATGGTCTTTGCCGTCTGGTCCTGTGTACGTCAAGTCGAACCGCTCAGGGAGCAAGAAGTCGAGTTGGACCGTCGACAACGTCTCTTCTTTGCCGAGCGCCGTGCGGACTTGGACGTCGAGTTTCGGTCCGTAAAATGCCGCTTCGCCTTCGGCTTCGAAATACGGGAGACCGAGCTCATCCATCGTCTCTTTCAATTGACGTTGGGCTGTTTCCCAAATTGCGTCGTTGTCGAAGTATTTCTCTTTGTCGGCCGGGTCACGGTACGACAAGCGGAAACGATAGTCTTTAATGCCGAAGTCAGCGTACACTTCTTGAATCAAGTGGACGATATCTTTGAATTCTTGCTTCATCTGTTCCGGCGTGACGAACGTGTGCCCGTCGTTCAACACCATGTAACGGACGCGTTGGAGGCCTGTGAGCGCACCTGACATCTCGTAACGGTGCATACCGCCGAGCTCGGCGATGCGAAGCGGGAGTTCGCGATATGAGCGCGGCTCATGTTTATAAATCGTCATGTGGTGCGGACAGTTCATCGGACGAAGGACGAGTTCCTCGTTGTCCATCTCCATTTTCGGGAACATATCGTCTTGATAGTGATCCCAGTGACCAGACGTCTTATACAATTCGACCGAACCGAGGACCGGTGTGTAGACGTGCTGATACCCGAGCTCGAGCTCTTTGTCGACGATATAACGTTCGACCGTCCGACGGATCGAGGCACCTTTCGGGAGCCACATCGGCAAACCTTGGCCGACTTCTTGCGACACGAAGAAGAGATCGAGTTCTTTCCCGAGCTTGCGGTGATCGCGCTCTTTCGCTTCTTCCAATAGACGCAAGTGTTCCGCGAGTTGTTCTTTCGTCGCGAACGCCGTTCCGTAAATGCGTTGGAGCATCTTATTGTCCGAGTCGCCGCGCCAGTATGCCCCGGCCACGCTCATCAACTTGAACACTTTCAACTTCGATGTCGACGGGACGTGCGGCCCACGGCATAAGTCGAAAAATTCGCCTTGATGGTAAATCGTGAGCGTCTCGCTCGACGGGATATCTTCAATCAATTCGATTTTGAGCGGGTCTCCGAGCGCCTTGTAGCGTTCGAGCGCCTCGTCGCGCGACACGACTTCACGTGTGATGTCCAAGTTCTCGTCGACGATCCGCTTCATCATTTTCTCGATTTCCGGGAGATCTTCTTCGTTGATGCGGCGATCCATCTCGATATCATAATAAAAACCGTTCTCGATTGTCGGTCCGATCCCGAGGTAGATGCTGCCTTCTTCCCCGTATAACCGTTTGATGGCTTGGGCCATCAAGTGGGCTGACGAGTGGCGCATCAAATCGATGCCCTCTTCCGAATCCGGCATTACGAGCTCGATTTTACCGTCCTGTTCAATCGGACGACGATAATCGATCATCTCACCATCGATTTTGGCGGCGATTGCTTTTTTTCGGAGTCCTGGACTAATCGAACCTGCTACTTCTTCTGCTGTGATGCCGGCCTCAAACTCTTTGACGGCCCCATCTGGAAATGTCAATTGAATCATGTGTCAACTTCCCCTCTCTACATTTAAAAATAAATAAAAAAAGCCCATCCCTATGAAAGGGACGAGCTTTGATTCTCGTGGTACCACCCTCGTTCCCAAGCGTAACGCTTGGCTCGAACACACGATAACGAGTGTGAATCGCCGCACGATTGGCCCGTACGGTGCTCTGAGGGAGTAAGGCGATCGGCGTGTTTAGGAAGCTCTCACCAGTCTTCCCTCGCTTTGAAACCCGTGACGACGTCTCATGTCCTCTTCGATGCATCGGTTATATGATTATTAGTATAGTCAACTCGTTCAAGAAATACAATCCCTTTACCGACGTCGGTTCTCACCTTTTAATTCGATTTGTGTCGTCGTCGTCGAGATGCGCTGCATGAGCCGCTGGGCTTTCATTTTGTTCTGCGGCGAACCGTCGATCGAGAAGTGCGTCTCGAGCTCTTCACCGCTGAAGTTCGAACTGTAAAGTGTCGGTAAGCGATGCATCATGCGATATTGCAAGATGATCCCGAACAGCTCATCGCGTACCCACGGACTGATCGCCTCGGCACCGATGTCATCGATCAGTAACACCGGTACGTGTTGGAACGACGTCAAAAATGAGTCGAACGAATCGGTCCGGATCTTCCGTTTCGCTTCCGAGACGAATCCCGGGGCGTGGACGAGAATCGTCTCGATGTCCGCCACTTTCAGTTCGTTGGCGATCGCCGCAAGCAAATACGTCTTCCCGACCCCGAAGCTGCCGTGTAAGTACAGGCCGTTCACTTTTTGGCGGGTCTTCATGCCCGAGACGAACCGCATCGATTCACGGAGTGCGATTTTACGGGCGTCATCCGACCAGTCGAACGATTCAAAGCTCGCCTCTCGCACTTCTTCCGGCAAGAATAAGCTCTTAAACTTTCGGTCCATCTCTTTTTGGCGCCGTGCTTGACGATGCTTGACCGTCTCTTCATAACGAATCGCGATTTGACCGAGGTCGACATAGAGCACCGGCTGATGGCCCGGGATGACGGCTTGCTCCTCGATGAGCTTCTTGCCGTCCATCTGTTCTGCATATTCACTGAGCTTCGTAAAGCCGACCTCGACCGCCGTCTCGTCTAACTCCGGATGCGCCTTTAAAAAAGCGACGACTTCTGGATGTTCGAGGGTGCGCCGGCGAATCGATTCGTACGCTTCCCGCACTTCTTTCCGGTTCATCATTTGGGCGAGCGTTTGATTGATGCGTTCCATGTCCCTCATCCTTTCTCTTTCAATTCATTTAACAACTTGACGAGTTCCGCGTCGTCTGGGACCGATGCCTCGAGCTCTTGTTTTCGTTTTTGATCGTACGTCCGTTGCTCTTTCGCCTCGTCCTCGAGCCATTTTGGCATCTCGGTCTTGTCTTTGCGTCTCGAGCCGACGGTCGTCCGCTGTTGCACGTTCTCCCGCTTCTGCTGTTTCTTCTCGATGAGCGCGTCTTGCGTCGCTTCTTGTTCCAACGCGTCTTTGGCGTTCAAATAGCCTGCCGTCTTCCAACTCGTCGCGATTCGCATGACGTAGTTCTCACTGAGCCGAGTCTGCTTCTTCACTTCGATACAGTAATAGAACAACGCGTTGATGACACTTGGCGCGAGTCCGAGCGTATCGACGAGGTCGATGATGAGTTGCTCGTCGCTCTTCGACAACTGTGGCGTCTTCCGTAACGTCGACACGTACTGATGCGGATGCGCTTCTTCCATGACAGTCACGTCATGCAAATCACCGATTTCTGCCTTCTCCGTCTCATCCGACTTCACTTTCCGATGGCGCGTCTGTTTTTTCTTCAACTGCAACACCATCTGACGGCAGCCGTCGCGTTTCTCTTGCTCGCTGAGCGGTAGATACGCCTCGTGGACGAAGTACTCCTTCAACATCTCGGCCATCGTCTCTTCATCGATTTGGGAGACGTAGGCAAGCTTCGTGATCGTCTCATCGAGCTTCTTCGTGAAGAAGCCGACGGGGAAGTTCGTCAACTTTTTGACGATTTCCATATCGAACGTATAGTTGATCTCGATTTTGGCGCGGTCAGGTTTCTCGTAGTTCTTTTGTGTGAACGCCATATGATTGACCCCTTTGACGTCGAACACTTCATTGAAGTCTTTTGTCACTTCAATGATCCCGGCCGGCAACGGATCAATCGTGAATCGACCTTGTAACTGTTTGAAGCGGACTTCCCCGACTTTATAGAAGAGGAAACTCGACAACAGCCCGTCATTCAAGAACGTATGGGGTGCGAGCGGGACCCGCAGTTGATACACGTACTGGGTCAAGCGCTCGTCTTTCGTCTTATACGTCCGGACGAGACCGATCGCTTCGAGCCGGAACAGACAGTCCGTCAGCTCGTTGATCGAGTAATCGAGCATCTCACAAAGCGCGCTGTGTGACATATAGTTCGATTTCATTTTCCCGGGCTTCAGCTCGCTCCAAAGCGTCTGATACATTGCGAGCGCCTTCACTCCGATGACCGGCTGATACAAATGGTACAGCGACTGATACGACTCGCGATCGATGAGTCCGGTGCTCATGATCAACAGTTCGTCAGTTCCGTACAGGATGCGTTCTTTTTCCATGGTAGGTCTCCCTTGAAAAAAGGCGACCAGCAGGCCGCCCGTTTAGTTGGTCGATTTTTCTTGCTTCATTAAATCTTCTAGTTCTTTAAAGAACACAGAGATATCTTTGAACTGGCGATAGACGGACGCGAAGCGGACGTATGCCACTTCGTCGACCCGCGCGAGCTCGTTCATGACGAGCTCCCCAACCTGTTCACTCGGAATCTCGGACTGGCCGAGGGCGCGTAACTGTTGTTCGACTTTCGTGACCACACCTTCGAGTTGCTCCAGCGTGACCGGACGTTTCTCGCACGCCCGAATAATCCCGCGAAGCACTTTCTCACGGCTGAACTCTTCCCGATTCCCGTCTTTTTTGACGATGATGAGCGGTGTCTGTTCGACCGTTTCAAACGTGGTAAAGCGATAGCCGCACTCCTCGCATTCGCGACGGCGACGAATCGAATAGAAATCTTGTACTGGCCGGGAGTCGAGCACTCTCGTTCCATTATGATCGCATTTAGGACAACGCATGCTCAGCCCTCCTTATCGTTCGACAGATTGATTCCCGATGGCGCGGAGCGGGAACTTCACGGATAGCGCCTCATAATATGTGGTGACGATTTGACCGAGGTCTGGTCCGAGCATCCGGTCACGGTTCAATGTAAAATCGACGGCCGTGCGTCCGCCGTCCACTTGGACGATGGTCGCCAATGCGTCCCATCCGTCTCCATGAAACGCCACTTCGCCCCGGTCTGCATCGACCCGGCGAACCGTTTGACCTTCTGCTTGAATCCGTTCGCGGAGCCATGTGAGCACGGCGCTTGGCGATGCCGCCACGTAACGCGTCCGTAACGCCTCATTTTTATGCGAATCGTCCGTTTGGACATGTGTTTGAAACTTATCAAATAATCCCATTATCCACCTCGACACCTTATTTATATAGGTTAAGCATATCAAAATTAAGCGGTTAACAAAACAATTAAAAGGGCTGACCGAAAATCGGCCAGCCTCATAAGGTCAGTCTGATTATTTGCTGATTGCCACTTGCGCTTCAGGAACACGAATCGGTCCCATCCCACGGTCAAGTTTCACATCTTCACGAACTTTTGCTTCCAAGCCTTCTGCAATGTATTGCGAGGCTGTAGCTGGATCGATTCGATCCCCACATGTGAACACATCGACTGATGCGTAGCCATGCTCTGGGAAACTGTGAATCGTTAAGTGTGATTCTGAAATGATAACGACTCCACTTACACCGTGCGGCGCAAATTTGTGGAAAGCGACTTCGCGGACTTCAGCGCCCGAACGAAGTGCTGCATCGACGAACAAGCGCTCGATGTAGTCGATATCGTTTAATTTGTCGGGATTGCACTCCCAAAGTTCTGTAATAATGTGACGTCCCATAGTATCCATATTAGTGGATCCCCCTTTACATCAATGGTCTCAAAGTAGTTGATGATCACTCACTTTGTGCCTGAATCGCCCACAACCACGGGGGCAAGTTAGTCCTAAGAGGTCCTAACCCTTTAAGTTGCGTTTGTCAGACCAATTGAAGTTCACGAGTTAGAGTGTATCTTGTTTAGGACGTCCTTACAAGACATTTGTTTCAATTCTTTAAAAATATTTTTAGATAAATATATTTTTTCAGACGTGGGTTTCTTGTTGTCCGATTTGCAGGTAGCTCGCGACCATGTCCAACAAGTCGACGACGCGGCACGAATAGCCCCATTCGTTGTCGTACCAAGCGAGCACTTTGACATGATTGCCCCCGAGCACCATCGTCGAATCGGCATCAATGATTGACGAACGCTCATCTCCATTGAAGTCGATCGAGACGAGCGGTTCGTTCGAGACGCCGAGAACGCCCGTCATTTCCCCGTGTGCAGCACGCTCGAACGCCTGATTCACTTCATCGACCGTCACATCTCGACGCAACTCGACGACGAGATCGACGAGCGAGACGTTCGGCGTCGGCACTCGTAGCGCCATCCCGTTCAATTTGCCCTGAAGTTCCGGCAAGACGAGCCCGATGGCTTTCGCAGCACCAGTCGAAGTCGGTATAATGGAACTGCCACAAGCACGGGCACGACGCAAATCTTTATGCGGATTGTCGATATTGTTTTGATCGTTCGTATAGGCATGCACCGTCGTCACGAGCCCCGTTTCAATCCCGAACGTCGAATCCAATACTTTGACGACCGGGCCGAGACAGTTCGTCGTACACGAGGCGTTCGAAATGACGTGATCGTGCTCCGGTAAATAATCCCGATCGTTCACCCCCATGACAATCGTCCGCAACTCGCCTTTTCCTGGTGCCGTCAAAATGACTTTTTTCGCACCGGCCGTCAAATGTTTTTTCGCCCCGACATCTGAATTGAATTTCCCCGTCGCCTCGATGACAATCTCGACACCGAGTTCAGCCCACGGCAATCGCTCTGGGTCTCGCTCAGATACGAGCATGATCCGTTTCCCATCGACTTCGAGCGCATCCCCATGCGCTCGGACTGTCAGTGCGAACGGTCCATGGACCGTGTCGTGTTTGATCAAGTGCGCGAGCGTTTCCGCCGGATAACTCGCATTGATGGCGACCACGTCGTGACGCCCTTCGAGCATCAACTTCCGAAATACCATTCTGCCGATTCGACCAAATCCATTGATTGCAACTTTCGTCCCCATTCTGAATCCCCCTTTTTTCTGCGTTACGACACCATTATAACGGAAAATTGGAAGCGTTTTCACTATGAATCGTCACATTTCTTTCACTTTTTCACAGTTTTATATTTAAAAAAGAGGGGAATTTGGTGTAGAGCTTTGAAAGGAGTTAGAACAGCATGTTTGATTGGACCGATTTAGATAAATTTATCGTATCGTTTTTTATTATTTTGCCGATTGTGACGATCATCCACCAGTTCGGTCACTTCTTCTTCGCGAAACTGTTCGGGGGTTCGCTTGACATGGAGATTGGGACGGGGAAAAGATTGTTCAAAGTCGGGCGCCTGCAATTCAACCGCGTCTACTTCTATGACGCCTGGTGCCAATTCAGCGACTTGAAATATAGTAATCGTTTGACAAGGACGCTTGTGTACGGCGGTGGAGCCATTTTTAATTTAGGGAGTATATTTATAATCAACGGTATGATTACGACTCAATTGATTGAGGCTTCAATTATGACCTATCAATTTGCTTACTTCTCGTTTTATTACGTCTTTTTCTCACTCTATCCGATTTACTATTCGAACGGCCATCCGAGCGACGGACGCGCCATCTTTGACACGTGGAAAAAAGGGAAGCCTGACTCAGACCCACTCAACTGAACAAAAAAAGAAGGCGTCGTCAGTCGCCTTCTTTTTTCATGTCTTCAAATTGTTCGACGAGGCGGACCACTTGGGCCGACAAGTCGCCTAACGCACCGTTGTTGTTGATTAAAAAATCAGCCTGTTGTTTCTTCTCTTCGATCGGCATTTGCGCATGGATCCGAGCGAGCGCTTCTTCTTTCGTCAACCCGTTGCGCTCCATGAGACGCATCAGCTGAATCTCTTCACGGCAATAGACGACGACCGTATAATCGACGAGGTCCCGCATCGTTCCCTCGAACAAGAGCGGGATATCGAATATGACGACCGTCTCCCCTGCAGCCTCGTATCCGCGCATCTCCTCGAGCATCTCTTCCCGGATGGCCGGATGCATGAGCTGATTCAGCAACTGACGTTTGGCATCATCATGAAAGATTTCTCGTCCGAGCGCCTGGCGGTTCAACTCGTCGCCCGTGAAACATTGCGAGAACGCCTCGCGGACGCCCGCGAACGCTTTGCCGCCTGGCTCGATGACGATCCGTGCCATTTTGTCGGCGTCGATGATCGGGATGCCCTGCTTTCGAAACAGTCTGGATACGGTCGACTTCCCTGTCGCAATTCCACCTGTCAAACCAATCTTCAACATCATGTCCACCTCTTACTGTTGGCAGTGCGGACAGTAATGTGTGCCCCGTCCGCCTAATTTCATCTTTTCAATCGGTCGGCCGCATCGCTTACATGGCTCCCCGGTCTGTCCATATACGTACAGTGTCTCTTGATACGTCCCGCTCGCCCCATCCGGATTCGTATAGCTCCGAATCGTGCTTCCGCCTCGTTCAATCGCTTCCGTCAATACGGCCACAGCCTCTTGATGCACCCGACGGACCTCGTCAAGCGAGAGTGTCGCTGCCGGACGGGTCGGATGGACACCGGACCGATATAACGTCTCATCGACATAAATATTGCCGAGCCCGACGAAAATCGATTGATCGAGCAGCGCCGTCTTGATTGCACGAACGTTCATCCGCTTCAGACGGCTGTGAAGCGTCTCCGCTGTCACTTCAGGATCGAACGGTTCGAGGGCGAGCAGCGACAATGGCGGTGTCACAAACAACTCTTCATTCGTCTTCAACTCCATCGTCCCGAACTTCCTGACATCGTTATAATGAAGCGTAGTCCCGTCCGTGAAGGTGAAGACGACATGCGTATGCTTGACCGGACTGACCATTTCGTCATGCGGGAAGAATTTTCCTTCCATTCGCAGATGCGAAACGAGATAGCCGTTCGTCAATTTGAACAAAATGAACTTGCCGCGTCGCTCCACGTCTTGAATCGTCTCGTCGAGCAACTGTTGTTTCCAAATCTCCGGTTCGTGACCTCGAATGATTTTTGCGTCGAGCACCTCGACATTTGCAATTGTTTTTCCCGAGACGAATGGCCGCAATCGGCGACAGACCGTCTCCACTTCTGGTAATTCTGGCATATCGATTTCCTTTCTCGTCTTTATTTCGTGTCGAACCATGTCTCACCGAACGAACCGTCTGCGCGGAGCGGCACGTCCAAGGTGACCGTGTGTTCCATCGCTTGTTTGACGATCGTCTCGAGCGAGTCCATTTCTTCTTTAGGTCCTTCAAAGATGAGTTCATCGTGGACTTGAAGCAATAACTTCGATTGAAGTCCTGACTCACGAAGTGCCACGTCGACATCAATCATCGCTTTTTTGATAATATCGGCGGCCGTCCCTTGAATCGGCGTGTTGATCGCTGTACGTTCCGCAAAACCGCGCAAGTTGAAGTTGCGGGAATGGATGTCCGGGATATTGCGGCGACGCTTCAGCATCGTCTCAACATAACCGTGTTCCCGCGCCCGTTCGATTGCGGCATCCATGAACCGTTTCACACCCGGGAACTGCTCGAAATACGTATCGATGAACGTCTGTGCTTCTTTTCGGCTAATGCCGAGGTTTTGCGACAGCCCATAGTCGCTAATGCCGTAAATGATGCCGAAGTTGACGGCTTTGGCTTGGCGACGCATGAGCGATGTCACTTCTTCTTTGGTGACTCGGAACACGTTGGCCGCCGTCGACGTATGGATATCCTCATCATGGAGGAACGCCTCGAGCATCTTCTCATCTTGCGACATGTGGGCCATAATCCGAAGTTCGATTTGCGAATAGTCGACCGCATACAGCATCCAGTCGGCCTCACTCGCGGTGAACGCCTTGCGAATGCGCCGCCCTTCTTCCAAGCGGATTGGGATGTTCTGTAAGTTCGGGTTGACCGAGGACAACCGTCCGGTCTGCGTCAACGTCTGCGTATAGCGGGTATGGATCTTCCCGTCGTCTTTGATGACTTTTTGCAAGCCTTCGACATATGTCGATTGCAACTTGCCGAGCTCACGGTAATGCATAATATGTTCGACGATCGGATGCAGCGGCGCGAGTTTCTCGAGCACGTCCGCTGCCGTCGAGTAACCGGTCTTCGTCTTTTTGACCGGTGGCAACGCCAACTTCTCGAACAGGATGACGCCGAGCTGTTTCGGCGAGTTGATGTTGAACTCCTCACCGGCGAGACTGTGAATCTCCGCCTCGAGTTGGAGCAACCGTTCCCGCAAATCGTCTTCCATCACTTTCAGCGTCGCCACGTCGACGTGAATCCCGGCCCACTCCATCTCTGCAAGCACCGAGGCGAGCGGACGTTCCAAATCTTCATACAGCGACGTCTGTTCGTTTTGGTCGAGTTCTTTGCCGACGTTTACGAACAGCGTCAAGATCGCCATCGCCTTCTCTCCGAGATGTTGCTCGAGCACGTCCTGTTCCGGGACGTGCAGCTTCGCACCCTTACCATAAACCGCCTCGTCTTCCGGTAACGTGTAATCGAAATGAGCGGCAATCGAATCGAGTGTCGTCCCGCCCGACAGGTTCAGCAAATATCCGGCGACGAGCAAATCGTCATAGCCTCGGAGCGTCACACCATGTCGCTTCAATTGAATGATCGTCTGTTTCGCATCGAGACAAATCGTGGCTCGGTTCTCGTCGGCCAACCAGTCTCGTACTGCCGGGACGTCTAAAAGCGACACATCGCCGACCGTCACGCCGGCTTTCGAGGCGATGGCCACACCGATGACCGGTTCTTCGAAATAGTCGTCACGGAGTTGCTCGAGGATGAGGACCGCTTCTGTCAAATCTTGCTCGTCAATCGCGATATGATTCACCTCACGCGCTTCGACCGCTTCCTCGCTCGACGCTTCAAGGTTCAGTTTGCTCAGAAGCGATTTGAACTGAAGGCTCATGAACAACGGCTTCACTTTTCCGGCGTCATACGGATGGAACGTAAGGTCGTCCATGCTTATATCGATTGGGACGTCCGTATAGATCGTCGCCAATTGTTTCGACATGCGTGCTTCCCGCTCGTTCGCCTCGACTTTCTCTTTTTGTTTCCCTTTTAATTCATGTGTATGTTCATATAGTCCTTCGACAGATCCGTAAGCCGTGAGCAGTTTAAGCGCCGTCTTCTCACCAACCCCCGGGATTCCGGGGATATTATCGGACTTATCCCCCATTAAGCCTTTCAAATCGATCATTTGAAGCGGGGTGAGACCGTCATAGCGCTCTTTGAACGCCGCCGCGTCCATCGTCTCCACATCGGTGATCCCACGTTTCGTCAAATAGACTGTGACGCGATCGTCAATCAGTTGCAGTAAATCTTTATCCCCGGTGACGACCGTCACTTGATCGAACGCCTCATTTTTTGAGAGCGTCCCGATAATATCGTCGGCCTCGTACTGGTCGAGTTCGAGCACTTTGATCCCGAACGCCTCACAAATCTCACGGACGATTGGGAACTGTTCCCGGAGTTCCCCTGGGGTCTTCTGCCGTCCCCCCTTATAGTCAGCATACGTGTCGTGCCGGAACGTCTTCTTCGACGCATCAAATGCGACCGCGAAATGCGTCGGTTGCTCGTCTTCCATCAATTTTAACAACATCATGGTGAACCCGTACACGGCGTTCGTATTTCGACCGCTCGCATCCGTCATCGGAGGCAGCGCGAAAAACGCACGATATGTGAGTGAGTTTCCATCAAGAAGTAGTAGTTTATTCATTGGTCAACCTCCATTCTATCTGATTCCATCATATCATACGGGCACATGCGTTCGAAAAAAAAGACCCTTTTCTAGTAGCTAGAAAAGGGTCAATCTTCCTGACCGAGTGGAGATGAGCACCGGCCGGGACACGAGATGATGAAGAGGTCTCATCTATAGAGTAGCATCGCTTTGTAAAGCCGGTATGAACCCGACATGAATTCCATGTTAAGTGATTGGGAATTTGATTGTGAACGTTGTCCCAGCACCTTCGACACTATCCACGTGAATCGTCGCGTGATGAAGGTCGATGATATGTTTGACGATGGCAAGGCCGAGACCTGTCCCGCCGGAGTTCCGGCTCCGTGCTTTATCGACCCGGTAGAATCGTTCAAAGATTCGGCTCACTTCTTTCGGCGCGATGCCAATCCCGTTGTCTTTGACAATCAAATATGATCCGTCCGTTCTCTTTTCGACCGCGATTTCGACACGGCTGCCTTCCGGCGAGTAGTTGATGGCGTTGGCGACAAGGTTCAAGATGACTTGCTTGATTCGGTTCATGTCCGCCTGCAAGACGACTTCCCCGTCGTGGCGCGACTCCAAGTGAATCGATTTGCCTTCCGCTTTCTGGCTCAACACGAGACACACTTCCTCAACGAGCTGATTGAGCTGGACCGGGGTGAAGTCCAAATGGAAATCTTCACGTTCAAGCCGTGACAGCTCGAGTAAGTCTTCAACGAGCATCTGCATGCGCGTCGCTTCTTTTTGAATGATATCCAAAAATTGATCGCGCAACTCGGGCACTTCTTTTGCCCCGTCAAGGAGTGTCTCACTGAAACCTCGGATCGATGTGAGCGGCGTCTTCAACTCATGGCTGACGTTCGCGACGAAATCTTTCCGCATCTTCTCGAGTCGTTTCAATTCAGAAATATCGTTAAACAGGAGCGTCGTCCCGCGCAACATGCCTGTATCACTGAAGATCGGTGCGGCCGACACCATATACGTCTTTTGGTTGAATCCAGTTCGAATCGACAATTGACGGCGGTGGGGCTCTTCGGTCAAATAGACGTCCTCGATCAACGTCTCGACGTCCGGACTCGGTAAAATGCCGTGATAAAATTGACCAATCATCAAGTCGTCGTATTGGAACATGTCACGATACGAGCGGTTGACGAGCGTCACGATGCCACGTTCGTCGACCAAAAGCAACCCTGCCCCCATGTATTCGATGAGTGACTCGAGCCTTGCCCGTTGCACGGATTCACCAAGTGAGATCGTCTCCAAGTTACGGGCGAGAACGTTGATCGACCCGGCCAGACTGCCCGTTTCTTCATCATTGCGCAATTCGTACACACGGGCCCGATAGTTTCCGTCGGCAAGTTCACGTAACACGATTGTCGCCTCATCGATCGGTCGGATAAACTGATTCGTCAAATTATGCAACACGAACAAAATCAAGAAGAATGAGAAAATCAAGGCCAAGGCAATCGTCAGCCAAATCCGGTCATACACCCCTTCTAGATCAGAGACGTAGCGGATGAAACTGAGATACACCGTATCACCCGAGGAGAGTTCGATCGGTTTTGTGAACTGAATCAAATCCTCACGCGTCTCGTTCCCAAACGTCCCGTCGTCTGGGATTGAAGCAGCGTCCATCCGAAAATCGAACGAACCGACCCGAAACGGTGTCCCGGCGATCACTTCCATCCGGCGATTGAGGAGCAGAATGTCAAAACTACTCTCGTCATCGATTTGCCGGACATAGTCTTGAATCGCCTCGAGGTCGCCCCCTTCTAAATATAAGGCGGCGAGCTCCGTGTCCTCTTTCAAACGATCGCGTTCGGAGTCCAAATAGAAGTCTTTGAACAATTGACCAAGCACAATCCCGAGGGTCAACAAGACGCCCGTCACGAGCAGGATGAGCGTCGTCAAAAAACGCGAGCGGTACGTCTTCATTCGGGCATCGGCTCTTCCATCTTATAGCCGAGACCGCGAATCGTTTTGATATATGTCGGTTTTTTCGTCATCGGTTCAATCTTTTCCCGAAGGTGGCTAATATGGACATCAACGATGCGCGTATCGCCGACGAAGTCGTAATTCCAAATAGCCGATAAGAGTTGATCACGCGTCAAGACACGGCCTTTGTTTTTAGCCAGATAAGCCAACAGTTCGAACTCTTTTGGGGTCAACTCAAGCCGCTCCCCGTTTTTGAACACTTCATAGTTCGAAGCGATAATTTTTACGTCGCCGATTTCAATGACGTCCGCGTCCACCGCCGGCACCTCTTGTGGAGCCGAACGCCGTAAGATCGCTTTGACCCGGGCCACGACTTCACGCGGACTGAACGGTTTCGTCAAATAATCATCTGCCCCTAGTTCGAGTCCGAGCACTTTATCGAACTCATCGTCTTTTGCCGTCAACATCAGGATCGGCGTATTCACTTTCTGTTGGCGGAGTCGCTTACAAACTTCGAGACCATCCATCTCGGGCAACATCAAATCGAGGACGATCAATACCGCATCCTGCTTCTCGGCGAGTTCGAGACCGGTCTTCCCATCATGGGCCGTCTCAACCTCAAAACCGGCTTGCTCCAAATTGAATTTCAATAACGTCGCAATCGAAACCTCGTCATCGACAACAATCACTTTTTCGGCCACGCTTAGTTCCTCCTCTAATCTATCTGTTCTGTCACGTACACTACCTATTTTACAAATCAATGTCACGTCCGACCAACATCAAAGCAAATCTTTACAAAAACAAAACAAATCCACGTTCTTCTTTCAGTGTAGCACGCGACCCTCAAAAACCAAGCGTACAAAAAACCTCGCCTGCTCAGCAGACGAGGTGACGAATCAGTTAAGGACGTTCAAGACGGAGCGGACCGATTCAGCCGAGCGCTCAAGCGCGGCCGTCTCCTCTTCCGTCAATTCAAGTTCGAGCACACGTTCAATCCCGTTCGCGCCAAGTATCGTCGGGACACCGAGATACAAGTCGTGGAAGCCGTACTCACCGTCGAGATACGCGATGGCCGGTAAAATACGTCGTTGATCTTTCAAGATCGCTTCGACCATCTCGACGATGGCCGCTGCCGGCGCATAGTAGGCCGATCCGTTCCCGAGCAGCTGGACGATTTCGCCGCCACCTTTACGGGTCCGATTGACGATCGCATCGATTCGGTCGCTCGGCAATAGCTTCTCGAGTGGGATGCCTCCCGCGTACGAGTAACGAATGAGCGGGACCATGTCATCCCCGTGCCCGCCGAGCACGAATCCAGAGACGTCCTTCACGGAGATATTCAACTCCGCAGCGACGAACGTCCGGAACCGGGCCGTATCAAGCACGCCAGATTGACCAATCACGCGCTCTTTCGGGAAGCCTGACTCTTTGAAGGCGGCATACGTCATCGCGTCGACCGGGTTCGTCAAGACGATGATAATCGCATTCGGTGAGTAACGGGCCACTTCTTTCGTGACCGCCCGCATCACTTTGGCGTTCGTCGAGACGAGGTCGTCCCGGCTCATGCCTGGCTTGCGCGCGATTCCCGCTGTGATGACGACGATATCCGAGTCCGCCGTTTCGGTATAGTCCGACGTCCCTGTAATCCACGAGTCAAACCCTTGAATCGGCGCCGTCTCTTGCATATCGAGCGCTTTCCCTTTCGTCGGGTTCTCGTTCTCTTTGATATCGAGCAGCACGACGTTACCGAGTTCTTTTTGAGCCAAATACAGTGCCGTCGTGGCCCCCGTGAATCCGCTACCGATCACCGAGATTTTATTGCGACGAATCATTGTGCTCTCCCCCTTGGTTTAACTGATGAATTACATGTTTTTGATTAGTTCATCTGCAAACTCTGAACACTTCACTTCTGTCGCGCCGTCCATAAGGCGGGCGAAATCGTATGTGACGACTTTCGAGGCAATCGTCTTCTCCATCGAGTTGATGATGAGGTCAGCCGCTTCGTTCCAGTTCATGTGACGAAGCATCATCTCACCTGACAAGATGACTGATGACGGGTTGACCTTGTCAAGACCTGCATATTTTGGTGCCGTACCGTGTGTCGCCTCAAAAATCGCATGGCCCGTCACGTAGTTGATGTTCGCTCCTGGCGCGATCCCGATTCCGCCGACTTGGGCAGCGAGTGCATCCGAGATGTAGTCCCCGTTTAAGTTCATCGTTGCCACGACATCGAATTCACGTGGACGTGTCAAAATCTGTTGCAAGAAGATATCGGCGATCGAATCTTTTACGATGATTTTGCCTTCCGCTTCTGCTTTCGATTGAGCTTCGTTTGCAGCCGCTTCGCCTGACTCTTCTTTGATGCGGTCGTACTGTGCCCATGTGAAGACTTTGTCGCCGTATTCTTCTTCTGCGAGCTCATAGCCCCAGTTTTTGAAGGCGCCTTCTGTGAACTTCATGATGTTCCCTTTATGGACGAGCGTGAGCGATTTACGGTTGTTCGCGATCGCGTACTCGAGAGCCGCGCGAACAAGGCGTTTTGTTCCTTCAGACGAGATCGGTTTGATGCCGATTCCAGACGTTTCTGGGAAACGTATTTTGTTGACGTTCATCTCTTCTTTTAAGAATGAGATCAATTTTTTCACTTCGTCGCTGCCTGACGCGTACTCAATCCCAGCGTAGATATCTTCTGTGTTTTCACGGAAAATGACCATGTCTGTATCTTCTGGGCGCTTGACCGGTGATGGGACGCCTGTGAAGTAACGGACCGGACGCAAGCACGTGTACAAGTCAAGTTCTTGACGGAGTGCTACGTTGAGTGAACGGATTCCTCCGCCGACCGGTGTCGTCAATGGACCTTTGATGGCAATCAAATATTCACGGATTTGATCGAGTGTCTCGTTTGGAAGCCATTCGCCTTTTTGGTTGAAAGCCTTCTCCCCAGCGTACACTTCCATCCATTCGATTTTCTTCTCGCCGCCGTATGCTTTTTCGACAGCCGCATCAAAGACGCGCACCGATGCGTTCCAGATGTCTGGTCCTGTGCCGTCACCGATGATAAATGGAATCGTCGGTACGTTCGGTACGTTTAATACACCGTTTTCAACTGTTATTTTTTCGTTTTGTGTCAACATAATGAATCCCCCTAAGTACATTTATGTAGGCCGACGCGAACGCCGACCTACGTCAATTGTTAGTTTACCAAAGTTTATGTCTAAATTGTGACTCGATCTTCTCGTGTCGCGTCAATTAACGCTCATTCACCGGGACGTATGAGCGGTTCGTCTCGCCAACGTACTCAGCGCGTGGACGGATCAAGCGGTTGTCCGCATACTGTTCGAGAATGTGGGCGATCCAGCCCGACATGCGTGAGACGGCGAAAATCGGTGTGAACAACTCTTCATCGAGACCAAGCGCATAATAAGTCGATGCTGAGTAGAAATCAACGTTCGGCTTCAAGCCTTTCTCTGTCTCGACGAGGTGATCGATCTTCTCAGACATCTCGTACCATTCCGGCTCGCCGATTTGGGCCGTCAGTTGGCGGCTCATCTCTTTCAAATGTTTCGCACGCGGGTCGCCGTCCTTATAGACACGGTGACCGAAGCCCATGATTTTTTCACGACGCTCGAACTTGCCGCGAACGTAGTCTTCGACTTTGTCGACCGAACCAATCTCGTGGAGCATTTTCATGACCGCCTCATTCGCACCGCCGTGAAGCGGGCCTTTGAGCGCTCCCATCGCTGCCGTCACGCCTGAGTAAATATCAGACAACGTGGCAACGCAGACGCGGGCCGTGAACGTCGAAGCGTTCAATTCATGGTCGGCGTGAAGGATGAGTGCCTTATCAATCGTCTTCTCGGCTACCTCACTTGGTTCTTCTCCGTTCAACATGTATTGGAAATTGGCCGCATACGACAAGCCAGGTTTCGGCGCAACCGGTTGTTCGCCTTTACGAAGACGAGCGAACGCCGTTACAATCGTCGCAATTTGAGCTTGGAGACGAATCGCTTTGCGCATGTTCGCTTCTGTACTCATATCTTCAGCCTCTTCATCATAAAGCGCGAGCTGTGAAAGGGCCGTCCGAATCGTCGCCATCGCATTGGCCGATTTCGGCGCCCGTTCGAGCGTCGCGATGACTTCTTCTGGTAATTTGGCTTCTTTCACGAGCGCTTCAGAGAGCTCAGTTAATTCATCTGCTTTTGGAAGACGGTCGTTCCATAATAGGAAAACAACCTCTTCAAAAGTGGCGTGGTCCGCCAAATCGTCGATTGTGTATCCTCCGTAAGTCAATTGTCCGTCGATGATCGAACTGACTTTTGAGGCCGCTGCCACAATTCCTTCTAATCCTTTTGTCGTTGACATCAATAACTCCCCCTCAGTCTTTAAAAGTGATCGACCGCATCATACAGTCTGTTGTGTAGGGAATAAGGGCGGGAAGTCGAACACTTTCCCCAATCCGTTTCGAGCTCGCTCCACCCTGTCCTTTATCTAGTATAAACAATTTACTGAAAAAAAGAAATGTAAGCGTATCCAACCGTCAAAAAATGTCAGAACCATTTTTCTAACAGGCTAAATCCACCTAAAATCAAAGCGGCGATCCCGGCTCCAATCAGCGGTCCAACCGGCACGCCTTTCATGAAACCGACGGCTAGGATGGTACCGGCGAGGAGTGCCGTCGTCACGACTGGTTCGATTCGCATCAGTTGAACGCCCTGGGCCGCGGCGAGCGCGACGAAGATTCCTGAGCCGAAAGCGATGATGCCGACCGGCCCTTTAATACTATTCCACAATTCCCTAAACCCGATGTCACCGGTCGCAATCGGGACGAGCACGGCAATCGTGATAATCGTCACGCCCCAATGGATACCTTTTGAGGCGAGCGTCGGGAACAGTTGGTCGCCGAACCCAACGGCTTTAATAATCAATAGGACGCTGCTGGCGATGATGACCGACTGGTTATGGGAGATAACCCCGATCAACACGAGCAGCAATAAGAATAAATACGCACTCATCATAGACTCTCTTTCTGAATGGAAAAAGAACCGACTCATGAGAGAGTCGGTTCGATTGGCATTCGATTACGCGTTGTAGATTTTACCAGTAAGTGGGTCGATCGAAATCATCTGTCCGTCACGGAACGTTGATGTCGCTGATTCGACACCGACGATGACCGGTTTACGGAGTGATGGCCCGACGATACCAGCATGGCTCGTCAATCCGCCGTCTTCAGTGATGATTCCAGCCGCTTTTTCAATCGCTGGCATCATTTCTTTATCTGTGAATGGTGCGACGAGGATCATGCCGTCTTTCGCTTTCGCATTCGCTTCGTCTGCATTGTTCGCAATGACGACTTCACCGACGAGACCGCGCTCACCGATCCCGCGTCCGTTTGCGAGGGCGTGACCGACGATATGAACTTTCATCATGTTTGTCGTACCCGCAGTCGCAGCCGGGATACCTGCCGAGATGACGACGAGGTCACCATCTGTGACGAATCCAGCGTGACGAGCCGCTTCTGAAGCTTGTACCAACATCTCATCCGTGTTGTTCGGCATCGTGTCAGCGACGATCGGGTACACGCCCCAAACGAGGTTCAATTGACGTGCCACACGCTCTGACTCTGTGACCGCGATGATGTTCGCCTCTGGACGATACTTCGCTGTACGAGCAGCCGTGTAACCTGATTGTGTCGGTGTCAAGATCGCTTTTGCGTTCAAGTTGATTGCCGTGTGGGCAACCGCTTGTGAGATTGCATCCGTGACCGTGTGCTCACTGCGCTTCTGACGATCTTTGAGCAAGTTTTTGTAGTCGAGCATTTGCTCAGTACGAACAGCGATTGCTGCTTGCATTTGAACTGACTCGATTGGGTAGTCCCCTGCTGCCGTCTCACCTGAAAGCATGACCGCATCCGTACCATCGAGGATGGCGTTGGCAACGTCAGATGCTTCCGCACGTGTTGGACGCGGGTTGCGTTGCATTGAATCAAGCATTTGTGTAGCCGTGATGACCGGTTTCCCGAGGTCGTTACACTTCTTGATCAATTCTTTTTGAACTGGTGTGACTTCTTCCGTTGGGATCTCGATTCCGAGGTCACCACGAGCGACCATCAAACCGTCAGAAATCGCCAAGATTTCGTCGATATTGTCGACACCTTCTTGGTTCTCGATTTTCGGATAGATTTTGATGTGTGACGCGTTGTTGCGTTCAAGAAGTTGACGAATCTCAACGACGTCAGACGCACGGCGGACGAACGATGCCGCGATGACATCGATGTCTTGTGAAATCCCGAACTCGATGTCAGCGATGTCTTTGTCTGTAAGGGCAGGAAGGTTTACCTTGACGTTAGGCAAGTTGACACCTTTCTTCGTCTTGATAACGCCTTCGTTTTCGATGACGCAGCGAAGATCACGGTTCGGGAGCTTCTCAACGACAAGGAGACCGATGAGTCCGTCATCGAGCATGATGCGTGACCCAACTTCAACGTCTTCGTAGAGACCTTCGTACGTGACCGAGAAACGATCTTTCGTTCCGACGATTTCTTCTGTCGAGACGACGATGACTTCTTTGCCTTTTTCGAGGAGTGCTTTTCCGTCTTCAAACGTATGTGTACGGATTTCAGGACCTTTTGTGTCAAGAAGAACCGTCACGACTTTGCCGGCAGCTTTTGCTGCTTCGCGGATGTCGCGGATACGTGCGCCGTGCTCTTCATAGTCACCGTGTGAGAAGTTGAGACGGGCGACGTTCATACCGGCTTCAATCATTTCCGGAAGACGTTTCTCTGAAGCTGGTCCAATCGTACATACAATTTTCGTTCTACGCATAAATAAAAACCTCCTAGGGGATGTATTACATTTACACACAGAAAACGGGGGGTCAACCGACCTGATCCCGTCTCTGTGGAGTTCACTGGTACTCGTTAAATCGAAAGTTGGTTCGAAAGATCGATCAACTGCATATCGAGCGTGTGCTTGTTGTGGTCGAGCGCTTCGTCGATATCGAGATCTATCATCTTACCGGCACGAATACCGACGACACGTCCTGCCTTGCCTTCGAGTAAAATCTCGACAGCGTAAGCACCCATGCGGCTCGCAAGCACGCGGTCCGCAGCAGTCGGGGAACCGCCACGTTGAATGTGTCCAAGAATCGTCACGCGTGTATCTGAGTTTGTCTTCTCAGCGATCATTTTTCCGATCTCTTCCGCACTGCCGGCGCCTTCAGCGACGACGACGATCGAGTGTTTCTTACCGCGAGCCACACCATGGTTGATGCGTTCCACGATCGCACTCAAGTCTTCTGGACGTTCTGGGACGAGGATTGACTCGGCACCACCGGCAAGACCGGCATAAAGTGCGATATCACCTGCGTCACGGCCCATCACTTCAATGACATACGTCCGTTCATGCGACGACGCCGTGTCACGGATTTTGTCAATCGCGTCAAGCGCCGTGTTGAGCGCTGTGTCGAATCCGATTGTCGCATCTGTACCCGGGATATCGTTGTCGATCGTTCCCGGCAGACCAATTGTTGGGAAACCGAGTTCTGTCAACTTTTGGGCGCCACGGTATGAACCGTCTCCACCAATTACTACGAGCGCGTCGATGTCGAATTTCTTCAACTGCTCGACCGCTTTCGCACGACCCTCTTCCGTTCTAAACTCAGGGCAACGGGCCGAACGTAAGAATGTTCCTCCGCGTTGAATGATATCGCCGACCGAACCGAGGTTCAATTCGACGAGATCTCCTTCGATTAGACCTTGATAGCCGTTATACACACCGTACACTTCTAGACCTTCGAAAATTGCTTTTCGGGTCACGGCACGGACTGCAGCGTTCATTCCAGGGGCGTCTCCCCCACTTGTCAATACCGCAATACGTTTTAAATTCACGTCACTCACCTCTTATGTGTTTTAACGAAATCTGAAAATAAAATACCATGTATGACCTTTGTTTTACAACACAAGTATGTGAAAAAAAAGCATGGGGTGTGCTCAAAACCAGTCATCTCGTGAGTGAATGAACGTGAACCCGAAGCGGTTGTAAACGTTTTCACGAGCCAATTGTGCCAATTTGATGATATTTGGCGGCCCGCCCTTGCAACAACTCATTTTGAGTCCGGCCTCGCAACTCCGTCATGTGTTGTGCTAATACAGGCTTTAAGAGTGATGACTGTAATGACACATCGATGTGGGCGCCGCCGAATACCTCGGTGACGACTTCATCGACAATCCCTAAATTCAGCAAATCTTGTGCTGTGATCTTCATCGTTTCCGCTGCGCGTTCTGCGAGCTTCGCGTCTTTCCACAAGAGCGCGGCGGCGCCTTCTGGTGAAATGACCGAATACGTGCTGTTCTCTAACATGAGCAGACGGTCACAGACACCAATCCCGAGCGCTCCGCCCGACCCGCCTTCTCCGATGACGATCGAGATAATCGGCACTTTCAACGTCGCCATCTCGAACAAGTTGCGCGCAATCGCCTCGCTTTGTCCACGCTCTTCGGCGGCTTTCCCAGGGTAAGCGCCTTTCGTATCGATGAACGTGATGACAGGACGATTGAACTTTTCCGCTTGCTTCATAAAGCGAAGCGCTTTGCGATAGCCTTCTGGATGCGGCATTCCAAAGTTACGTTTCATGTTCTCTTTCGTGTTACGACCTCGTTGATGGCCGATAATTGTCACCGCTGTCCCGTCGAGTGTGGCCAATCCCGTTACGATGGCAGCATCATCATAGCCGTGACGGTCACCGTGCAACTCGATGAAATCTGGAAACAGTTGGGTGATATAATCGAGCGTCGTCGGCCGTTTCGGGTTACGCGCCAGTTGCACGCGATCCCACGGTTTCATATTCCCATAAATGTCTTTTTCTAATCGATGAAGCTTTGCTTCAAGATGACGGATTTCTCGAGATAAGTCGATGCCTTTCGTCTCTGCCGTCTCGCGCAGCTTCCCGAGCTGTTCGTTTACTTCTTTGATTGGATCAAACATGATGGACCTCCCCGCCGTGTAACTCGATCATCTTCTTCAAGAACGAACGCATCTGTTCACGGTGAACGACGGCGTCCAGTTGCCCCGCTTCTAACAAGAACTCGGCAGTTTGGAAGTTGTCTGGCAATTTCTCACGAATCGTCTGTTCGATGATGCGGCGCCCGGCGAAGCCGATCAACGCCCCAGGTTCGGCGACGTTCACATCCCCGAGCATCGCGAAACTGGCTGATACGCCACCTGTCGTCGGGTGCGTCAAGTAGGCGACGTACAGGAGACCGGCTTCGTCATGTTGTTTCAACGCAATCGACGTATTGGCCATCTGCATCAAGCTGACCATGCCTTCTTGCATGCGCGCTCCGCCTGAAGCGGTGAACAGGACGACCGGCAATCGTTCTTTCGTCGCGGTCCGGACGGCCGAGGCGATCGCTTCTCCGACATACGCCCCCATCGATCCCATACGGAAGCGGGCATCCATGACGCAGACGACGACCGGGAGCCCATCGATCGTGGCGCGGCCACAGACGATGGCTTCTTCAATCCCAGTTCGCTCCCTGTCTTTTTTCAATTTATCTTCATAATCTGGAAAATCAAGCGGGTTCTCTTTGACGAGCGGTCCCGCAAATTTTTCAAACGATTGACCGTCGACCAACATGTGAATCCGCTCATCTGCACTGAGCGGGAAATGGTAGCCGCAATCACACACTTTATGATTTTCGTTTAACTGTTTCGTGTAATGCATATATTTACAGGATGGACATTTTGTCATCAAGCCTTGTGGTGCGTCAATTTTTGGTTCTCGTTGACGCAAAGGCATATATCGTTTCGGTTTCTTGAAAAAAGCAGTCATCGCTTCCCCCCTCGTTCATTCCGGCATCCCCGCCTCACGCCACATCTCCAACAATCGTCTACGTTCATCTTCAGTATACAAGTCGCCCGCGTCCGTCCCGTCATAAAATCGGTTTACTTCACTCCAAATTCGAATGAACAGTTCATTCTTCAACCCGAAGATGAGATGCTGCCGGAAGGCACGGTCCGTCTCCACACTCCCCTCGAGCAACGCGATGCGTTCCGGAGTCGGTTCGACTTCCGTCAACGCCAAGCGTTCGAGCAGTCGCAACATATCGACAATGTCTGACGCCTTCGTCTGTTTCGTGACGATAAATTCAGACAAAATCTCAATATACCGATGGCGATCTTGCTCACATAAAAACGTGCCGCCGCCATGTCTCGTCTCAACGATTCCAAGGAAGCTGAGTGCTCGTAACGCTTCACGGACCGAGGCACGGCTGATGGATAGGTTCTCGGCGAGTTCCCGTTCTGACGGGAGACGGTCGCCTGGCTCGAGTGAGGCCTGGACGATCAACGTTCTAATTTTAGAAATATTTTCGTGAAATGAGGATGCGTGTTTTCCATGCATCTGACCGTTCAACTCCCTTTTTGGATGGTATTTTCTCTAAAGTGGTCAGACCAATTAATCAGATTATACCACTTTTTATGACTTGGTACTAGTTTTCGTACCGGGCAATTTCGAGTCGACCCGCTTCAACACGACATCCGTTTCACCAAACCGTTGTTTCAACGCCAAGAGCAATGACTCCGTCGGATTGATCGCATACGCCGAGGCAAGTTGCTTCACTTCCTTTGAATCCGAGAACCGACAAATAACCGGCACATCCCCTTTGGACGTATGGAGCAACTCTTCGAGGTCCGCGAACGACTCCAAGCGCAGACGGACAAAGAGCGCTTGTCCATGGAGCGGCCGGACCCGCTCGACGACGAGTTGACGCCGTCCGTCCCGTTCATTTGGATGAACCTCGAGCAAGAGGACGTTCCCGACGTAAAGCGAGCGCGAAAATTGCGCGAACACCCGCGGGAAGATGACGACCTCATCTTGCGACACACCGTCATCGACCATGACGACACCCATCTCTTCGTTCTTCTTCGTCTTGAACGTACGAATCGCGTCCACATAGACGACGATGAATCCGCGTTCGCCATGGAGCACTTCATCAATCGTCACCGTCTCGATCGAGAGCGGCGCGACCGTCGTCAATGGCGAATGGACGATCCACGTCCCGAGCGCCTCTCGTTCTTCCTCGGACCAATTCGGCTCAATCGGCGCGGATCGTTTTAATCCGAGCGCGGACAATTCGTCCGGGAGCAGATGCGTCTCCGTCTCCTCGCGAAGCCGTTCGACCGCTTCAAAGGCACGTCGACGCTCACCATGGTACATCCGATCCAACGCCCCAGCACCGAGCAGGCGTCGCAGTTTCATATGGTCTTTCGTTCCCCAGTCCATGAGTTCAAGCAGACGCTTCACATCCGTGAACTCGGCATGATGCTCAATCAACCGCTCGACATCGCGTTTCGTCAACCCTTGGACCGCCTTCAGTCCGAGACGCACGCCGGGCCCTTCTAAAAAGGCGGCGGCTTGTCCGTGCAGAACGTCGGGCGGATAGACAGGGATTTTTCCTTTCCGCAACATGCGGACGAGCTGATTCGTCTTGTCGTACGTCACGAGGTAGAAGATTCGTTCAAAGTGCGCCTTCACATAAGCTAGACGGTAACTGATCAAACTGTAGGCGACGGCGTGGGAACGGTTGAAGCCGTAACCAGCGAACTTCTCGATCCACGAGAACACTTGCCGCATCGAGTCACTGTCGAACCGCTCCGACGAACGTTCTAAGAAGCGGGCTTTCTCGACGTCAATCGCTGCCACGTCTTTTTTGGCGATGGCGCGGCGTATCAAATCCGCCTCGGCGTATGAATACCCCGCAAGCTCCCGCAACAAGCGCATGACTTGTTCCTGATAGACGAGCACGCCGTTCGTCGTCCGCATGATGTCGCCGACGACCGGATGGACCGCTTGATAAGGCATCCCATGCTTGCGCTTCGCATACGTATCGATGAACTGCATCGGCCCCGGACGATAGAGCGACATCGTGACAACGATATCCTCGAACTCGGTCGGCTTCACTTGCCGAAGTGCTTGTTTCATCCCTTCCGACTCAAATTGGAAGATCCCGTCCGTGTCACCCCGGGCGAGCACGCGGAACGTCTTGGCGTCATTCAATGGGATCGTCTTCAGCGAAAACAGCTCATCCGTCTCCCGAATCAGCGCCTCCATCTGCCGGAGCCTCGTCAAGTTGCGCAGGCCGAGCACATCGATTTTCAACAGACCGAGCGCTTCGAGATCCTTCATATTATATTGGGTCACTTGCTCCCCTGTCGTCGGCTGCAACGGTGTGATCGCATCAAGCGCCTCCCGACTGAGCACAAGGCCGGCCGCATGGACCGAAGCTTGGCGCGGTAACCCTTCCAACTCGGAGGCGATTTTCAAGAGCTGCGAGCGCTTTTGACTGCCGGCGAACCATTTCACTTTCGAAGGGTTGGCCAAAATCCCGGCCAGCCCGTCATCTTTTACTTGTTTGCTGGCCGCTTGTCCTTCTTCAAGCGTCAGACCGAGCGCCCGCGCGACATCCCGTAACGCCGCCTTTGCACCGAACGTGGCGAGCGTACCGATTTGGGCCGCATGGTTTTCACCATACTTCTCCAACACGTAGCGAACGACCTCATCGCGTCGTTCATCCTCGAAGTCCAAGTCGATATCCGGCATCGTGATTCGTTCCGGATTCAAAAATCGTTCGAACAAGAGACCGAACCGGACTGGGTCGACCTCGGTGATGTGAAGCGCGAAACTGACGAGCGACCCGGCCGCGGAACCACGACCCGGACCGACCTCGATTCCTTGTTCCTTCGCATAGCGAACGATATCTTCGACGATGAGGAAGTAAGAGGCGAAACCCGTCCGCGCGATGATATCGAGTTCATAGCGGGCCCGTTCGATGTAATCTTCTTGGAATAGGTCGAGCGCCTTTAAGCGGTCGGCAACGAGTCGCTTCAACCGGTCGATGGCACCTTCGAATTCTGGGATGGATGTTGTCGCTTGCGGCAACCGAGTGACGGACACGAGAGATTCAAATCGGTCGAGTGCCTCGAGTTCGATCGGTTCAAACCAATCGTTCATCTCACTCGGTAGGCGGACGTATTTCCCTTTCTGGTGAACGTCTTCTTGCGAGATGAGCTCTCCTTCGCCGATGGCGACGATGGCACGATACGCCTCGAAATCTTCTGGGCGCATGTAACACGTCTCGGGGGCCGGCACGAGCTTCGTGCCGAGCTCCTCCCGCATCTCGCGGAGCTGTCTGAGCATCAACGTCTGCTCCGTCGTTTGGGGCGCCGGCAATCCGAGCCATAGTTTCTCCTCGTTCACGTAACCGAGCAGATGGTTATACAAGCGCCTGCGGTGAACTGGGTCGTTCGTCTTCCAATTCTCCGGTAAGACGACTACCGCCAGTTCGGTCGTCTCGGTCACTCCATCGGCCTGCACAAGGCGATACAGTTCCGGCAACTGCTCCTCGGTCAACGCGTAGACGAGGACAGACACGTCAAACCCGTCCATCCGCAACGTGGTCCGCAACCCGATGACAGGTTTGACCGCATAGCGTTCGCACAATCGGACGAACTGCGGCAAGCCGTATAATGCATCGTCAGCGAGCGCGACGGCCCGACTCCCTCTCTCAGCCATCAGCGCGACGTATTGTTCAAGTCGAATCGTGCTCTGCATCAAACTAAAAGCCGATCGTACATTCAAGTGGATCACAAGATCCCCCCTTTCTTTTTTTCACAATTGTCAAACTCATTCCGGCACTTGTCTGATACAATAATTATAGACAAAACTTCTCCTAAAAGGGGGTATAAACCGTATGATTATTAATCGGGGCAAAATCGCACGTGACAAGCTCGAAAATTTACAGAACGGCCAGACCGTCTTTGCCGATAGCCCGGAGATTATCGACCGACTCCGCCGCTATATCGCCGAGTATCAACTCGACGTCGTCGAGGACGTGACCGACCGCGGCACATGGTTCATCCCACAAAATCAGGACAAAAGCTGAAGAGAGCTGACCAACGGGTCAGCTCTCTTCTGTTTCGAACGTGAACGGTGCCGCGACTTCATCGAGTGCCGCGATCACTTCGTCCATCTCTTCCCATGTATCGATCGTGGCACCGGCTGCCATCGGATGGCCGCCACCGCGATAGCGTTTCGCCACTTCATTGATAACCGGCCCTTTCGAACGGATTCGCACCCGAATCTCATCTTTGTTCTCGACGAACATGACCCAGCACTTCAATCCTTCGAGTCCTGAGAAACTGTTGACGAGCAACGATGCCGCTTCCGGTGTCGCGTGGAACGTCCGCAAGACGTCCGCATCGATTTTGACGTAGCCGACACCCGCTTCTGTCACGTTGACGTTTTGAAGCACATAGCCTTGGAGTTGTAACGTCGCCAAGTTCGTCTTATACATTTGACGATACAACCGATTCGTATCGATGCCGTAGTTGATCAATTCGGCGGCGACCTCAAACGTGCGCGGCGTCGCATTGCGGAACTGGAACCGTCCCGTGTCGCCGACAATCCCGGCGAACAACAAGAATGCGGACGCCTCGTCAAGGGCAAGCCCCCAGATTCCCGCAAGTTCAGCAATCATCTCCGACGTCGAACTGACCGTCGTGTCGACGATTTGATGGGTCGCATACGCGTCCTCATCAGGGTGGTGATCGATTTTGACGACCGTCTTGCCTGTTAAGGCGTGCGGCCCATCGATTCGTTCGTGGTTAGCCGTGTCGAGCACAATGACGAGCGCATCTTTGTACATGTCGGCTTCAACATGCTCCATCTTGCCTAAAAATTCTAAGTCGCGGACGATGCCGCCGACGACGTAAATCCTTTTTTCCGGATAAGCGACCTCTAACATCCGCTTCAACCCTAGCTGACTGCCGAGCGCGTCAGGGTCAGGACGGACGTGTCGGTGGATCATGATCGTATCCGCCGCTTCAATCAATTTCAATATCGTTGCTGCCTCTGGCCAGTGTGCCATCGCCATTCCTCGCTTTCTTGAACACTATTCTATGGTATGATGATAACAGATTACACGTCTGAAAGGGGTTTCTTCACTTGGGTCAATTAATTATGATCGGACTCATTTTGTTTTCGTTAGGTGCCTATTTCGTTTCTAAACGACGCGCCTATTTGACGAAGACACCATACCGGAAAGCGCTCTTTAACACGCAAGCGCTCATCTGGTTGAGCCTGTTCCTCGCACTTTTCGCCGTCAACCAAATGATCGGCGGCCTCGGGCTCGGCTCGACGATCGGTTGGATCGTCAGCATCGCCATGCTCGTCCTAGGGCTAGGCAATGCCGTCGTCGGGTTCATCCGGTACCGTAAAATCTATCCGCTCGCGAACGAAGAGCCGATCAAACAAGCATAAGGGCAGACAGAAACGAGCTGATGACATCATCAGCTCGTTTTTTAGTTAACGGTCGATCAATTGCGCCGTAACGAGCGCTTTGGCAACGAGTTGCGTGCCTTGCGTCATCTCGACGTCGACTTTCCCGAACTTCCGGCCAAGGTCGAACACGTTGGCCGAGACTCGGATTTGGCTCTCGATTTGAATCGGTTTCATGAAATAGACCGTGATATTCTCGACGACGAGGTCGCCTTTTTTCATATGACGCAGACTCCGGGTCGCCCCTTCGACAAGTAACGTCGTCAAGACACCTGACGACGCCGTCCCCATGTGGCTCGTCATTTGCGGCGCGACCTCGACGGTGAACGCGGTCCCGTTCGAGTTCGGATCTTCTTTCAATTGGTTCGTGATCATATTGTCGAACGTCTCGCCGACTTGCGGTTGGCGGTTGGCGAGTTGGAGCGCCTTCAAGACGTCTTGGCGGCTGATGATTCCGAGCAGACGGCCGTAGTTGTCGACAACCGGCAACATCTCGATACCTTCCCATACCATTTGGTGGGCGGCATTGGTGACGCTCGTCTGAACGCCGACCGTGATCGGGCTCTTCGTCATCACTTTCTCGATTTCGGTGTCATGTGGGCGGTCAATCAAGTCTTTCGCCGTGATGACCCCGACGACTTTCATCTGTTCGTCGATGACGGGATAGCGATTATGTTTCGTCCGTTCATTCAGCTCGTGCCAACGTTTGACCGTATCGTCCACTTTTAAATAGAACGTGTCGTGGAGCGGAATGACGATATCCGATACGAGTAGAATCTCTTTTTTGATTAAACGGTCATAGATGGCACGGTTGATCATCGTCGCGACGGTGAAACTATCATAGGAAGTCGAGATGACCGGCATGTGGTATTTATCCGCCATCCGCTTCACTTCGTCGGTCGTATCGAATCCACCTGTGATTAAGACGGCACCGCCAGACTGGAGCACGAGCTCATGCGCCTTTTCCCGGTTTCCGATGATGACGAGCGAGTCGACATCGATGTAACGCATCATCGCTTCGAGCTTCATCGCCCCGATGACGAACTTCGAGAGCGTCTTATGCAGCCCGTCACGGCCGCCGAGCACTTGTCCGTCCACGATATTGACGACTTCAGCGAACGTCAGTTTTTCGATATTCTCTTTGTGCTTACGCTTGATCCGGATCGTCCCGACCCGTTCGATCGTCGACACAAATCCTAAGTTCTCTGCTTCTTTGATGGCCCGATACGCCGTTCCTTCTGATACCGCCAACTCTTTTGCGATTTGGCGGACCGAAATTTTGGATCCGACATCGAGCGACTCGATATGTGCTATGATCTGTTCATGTTTTGTTGTCATGTCACGAGTCCCTTTCCTCAATACATTTTCTGTCATCCTCAGTATACTGTATCAGTCGTTCTTCTTCAAACTGTACTACTGAAATGGTGACATTTCCTTTCCGTTTTGGAAAACGTTATAATGAGAAAGAACGCCAATGAACGAGAAGGAAGGGAAACGAGTTGAATCAACGAACCAACCATATTGCACAATCTTTGGCCACTAAAGGGTTAGACGCTGCTTTTGTCACGTCGAAAGCATCGGTCTTCTACTTTTCAGGAGTATACGCCGAGGCTCATGAGCGGCTCATCGCCATACTTGTCTTGAAGAACGGCACGACCGCGATCGTCTGTCCAGCACTTGAAAAAGGAATCGTCGAAGCGAGCGAGTGGAACGGCGACATCGTCACGTACATGGATCACGAAAACCCATGGGACAAAGTCGTCAAACTGTTCCTCGACCAACAGATCATCCCCGAGCGAATCGGAGTAGAAGGCGAGCATTTGACGTACAATCGCGCCGAGCAACTCCGCGCCGGCTTTGCCGGTCTCTCAATTATCGACTTGACCGAAGAGCTTCAGGCGCTTCGCATGATTAAGTCACCGGATGAGGTCCACTTGATGAAACGCGCTGCCGAACTCGCCGATATGGCGATCGAGGCAGGGATTCGCGCATTGCGTGAAGGCGTGACCGAGCTCGAGGTCATCGCGGAAATCGAGTATGCGATGAAGAAGCAAGGCGTCCGGGAGATGTCGTTCGACACACTTGTGTTGTTCGGTGAGAATAGCGCCGACCCGCACGGTGTACCCGGCAACAACCGCTTGAAGAAAGGCGATTTCGCTTTGTTCGACCTCGGTGTCATTTGGCAAGGATACGCCTCTGACATCACTCGCACCGTCGTCTATGGAGAGGCGAGCACGAAACAACGAGAAATTTACGAGACCGTCCTCAAGGCCGAAGAAGCTGCGATCGAGATGGCGAACGTCGGGACGACGCTCGGCTCAATCGATCTCGCGGCCCGTCAAGTCATCACGACGGCTGGCTACGGGGAATACTTCACGCATCGTGTCGGACACGGTATCGGCATCGAAGTACACGAATTCCCGTCAATGGCCGCCAATAACGACATGACGGCCCAAGTCGGGATGACGTTCACCGTCGAACCGGGGATTTATCTCCCTCGCGTCGGCGGCGTCCGCATAGAGGACGACATCGTCATGACCGAGAGTGGCCCGATTCTGTTGACGAGTTATCCGAAAACGCTCCAAGAAATCGATTGAGTCACAAACAAAGACCAGCCGCGCGCGGCTGGTCTTTTTCACGGTCAATAAAAGAGTCGGAACATGACGTCTCGTTGTGGCACGTCACGGCGTTCCATCGTCTCAAGGAACGAGCGTTTGTCATACGGCACGGCTTGTGGGTGAATCGAGAAGCCGGCCTCACCCCACTCGAGGATGCCGTAACGGGCCAAGTCGTCACGGGCGACACCGAGCGCTCCCGGATTGAAATAATGTTTCGCGTCATCCCGAAACATGTGCTCCGGATGATGATGCCCGAAGCAGATGACATCCGCCTCATACGCCGCGTAAAGCGACTGCATGTTCGAAAGTGTCGCCTCGACGATGTCGTGGAACGGTTCCTCGGTGATCGGCGTCTCCCGTTTCTCGGTCGGGATATGGTAATGGATGCCGTTTACGCGAGTCCCTTCGACAACACGTACAATCGTGCGCGGCAGCTTGAAGAGCGCCTCCGCATAGGCAGGTTTCAACGTACGCGCCACCCACTCATGATGCGGGCGCGTGTGTGCGTAGCTTTCGGGATGCCCCGTCCCAGCCATGAGCGACAACACGGCCTCGTCATGGTTGCCCGTAATCATGTGCACGCCGCGGTCGAGCAGTCGCGCTATCACTTCGTTCGAATCGGGTCCCATCGCAATCATGTCCCCTAAACTCCAGATTTGATCGATCCGTTGCCGGTCCAGTTCGGCAAGCACCGCATCGAGCGCTTGGACGTTGCCATGGATATCAGTCAATATGGCCAACTTCATGCAGACCCCTCCTTATTTCCGGTATTGATGGACGACGTTGACACCGCCGGTCACATCAATGACAGCACCCGTGATCATGTCAGAATCGCGAGCGAGCAAGAACAGAATCATTCGCGCGATATCTTCACCTGTCCCGTGACGGCCGACCGGTGTCTGGTCATCCGGTTCGGCCGCTTCGATTCGCATCTCTTTTTGTGCCCCGACAATATTGCCTGGATTGATCATATTGGCCGTGATGCCGTAGGCCGCCTCTTCAAGCGCGACCGATTTCGTCAAACTGACAAGTCCCGTTTTCGCTGCGGCAAACGCCGACCGGTGAATCCAGCCTGGTGCCGTCGCACTTTCCGGGAAGCCGTACGTGATGATGCGGCCGAACTGTTTCGACCGCATGCTCGGGATGGCTCGGCGCATCAACCAAAACGAGGCTGACAAGTTACCCGTGATCACCTCGTCCCATTCCTCGTCAGACAAGTCGACGAGACATTTCCGTTCAAAGATATACGGCCCGGCATTCAAGATGAGCGCGTCCGGTTCTCCGAACTTGGCCACTGCCTCTTCATAGGCACTCAAGACGGCCTGGCGGTCCGTCAACGGCGTCTCAATCATATGTAACCGCTCGTGGTTCCAATTGATCGGCTTCCGTTGCAATACGCTGACGTGCCAACCTTCTTCTAACAGTCGTTCCGTCACAATGCGGCCGATCCCTTTCGCACCGGCCGTGATGACTACGTGTTTCATCGTCATCCCTCCTCTGTATCATCTTACCCGTTCCGTCTGCTCATTTCCAAACTTCAACCTGTTCGGTGAGAAAGTTGTGAATATTTCACACATTTCTGAAAGAACCGGGCGTGAATTTAGGCAGAAGTGGTATACTATACATGTAAGCCGCACGTACATTTCAAGCGAAAGGTTGGGATTTACATGGCAATTGTCTACAAACATATTCTATCTGCCGTCGACGGCTCGAAAGAGGCGGAACGCGCATTTGAAACAGCAATCGACGTCGCCCTTCGAAACGATGGCAAGCTGTATATCGGTCACGTCATCGATACACGGACGTTCGCCACGGTCGAAGCATATGACCGGACGATTACCGAGCGTGCTGAAACGTATGCGAAGGAATTGCTCGAGGACTACGTCAATCGCGCGAAAGAACGTGGGGTCAAAGAAGTCGAGACGGTCATCGAGTACGGCTCTCCAAAAGTGACGATCGCTAAAAAAATCGCACCGAATCACGACATTGACCTCATCATCTGTGGAGCGACCGGCTTGAACGCCGTCGAACGCTTCTTCATCGGTAGCGTCTCTGAAAGCATCGTCCGCTATTCGAAGTGTGACGTGCTCATCGTCCGCCAATAACGTATTAACCAAGGGCCATCGCAATCGCGGTGGCCCTTGTCTGTGGTTAATTCACTTACGACCTTGATTTGATTGTGGAGCGAACCGTTTAAGCCACCATCGTTTTCATACGCGAACGAAGGGCCACCGCAGATGCGATGGCCCTTTCTCGTTCACCTATTATAACACTTTGACAGTAACCGTTTTGCGGCCAAATTTGAGGGCCGCACTTTGTGAGTACATCAAGATGTCGATTTTGTTGCCTTTGATGGCGCCGCCTGTATCAGCCGCTGTGTATGTGCCCGTCAACTTCCCGCCGACGTACACTTGTACTTTCTTACCGAGCGGGATGACGCGCGGGTCGACAGCGACGACGTTACGTTTTTGGGCCCGGACGTTCCAGCCTAATGCCGTCACACCTGAACATCCTTTGCAATACGGTGTGTAGGCCGAGGCATTCATTTTATAAGTTTTCGCCTTCAAACTTGTTTTTGTTACCGACTTTGAAGCTTTTTTAACTGACTTCAAGTACTTAGCAGCGATCCAACCTGCTTTTCCTTTGTAGTTGACGCGAATCCAAGCCCCTTTTGAGCCGGTACGCTGTAATTGTTGTCCTTTGTTGATCTTGCCGATGACTTTTCCGTTGAGTGAACCTGCCGAGCGGACGTTCAATCCGTTGACTTGGCTTTGAACGTAAACTTTTGAAGATGCCTCAACTTGTTGTTGTGGTAAGAGCATAGCGAGTGTCATGACCGTCAGTAGTAAGACCGTTCCAATTTTTTTGAGCATGTGGTTTGTCCTCTCCTAGTCGGTTTGTGAGTTGTAAGTTCATGGTGTCGAATCTGTGGTGCCGTATTCACTGTCACATTTCGCGTTTATTGCTGAATGTTTCGTCCAGATAACTATATGACGAAACATGACGACGTGCGTTTACAACTAAAATTCATTTGAGTGTCATCAAAGTTACGGTTAGATTACAAAACCGCCATCCTTTAAAGAAAGATGACGGTTTTAATAATAATCTTTAGTTTTTGTCACATTAATTTCCATTTAAAGGAATTAATATATCTGGACTATTACGAAAACCTGCTTTTCTTACGTCGAATGTTACAAACGAGATGGATTCATTCGGTCCATTGTCACAATCCCTTCCCTTTTCATGCGTCAAAAGCACTAAAAAAGTCCGTCTCGCAAGGTTGCGGGACGGACTTTGTAATAACTTAAACGTGTGACTCAAAGAGGTTGGCGATGCGTACGGTATCGCGTGCGATGACCAACTCTTCGTTCGTTGGGATGATGATGACTTTGACTGGTGAGTGCGGGTAGTTGATGAACAACTCTTTACCGCGTGCTCCGTTGTTGAGTGATGGATCCCAGTAGACGCCCATGAACTCAAGGCCACGAAGGATGCGCTCACGGATGACGTCAGAGTTTTCTCCGACACCAGCTGTGAAGATGATCGCATCGACACCGTTCATCTCTGCCGCATATTGACCGATATAACCGTGGATGCGGTTCGAGAAGATTTTGAGCGAGACTTCGGCACGGTGGTTGCCTTCAGCAGCAGCTTGCTCGATGTCACGCAAGTCACTCGAGATACCCGAGAGACCGTAGACGCCTGACTCTTTGTTCATGACGTTCAATACATCTTCAGCCGACTTGCCTGTCTTTTGCATCAAGAACGGGATGAGAGCCGGGTCAAGTGATCCTGAACGTGTGCCCATCGTGATTCCTTCGAGTGGCGTGAAGCCCATCGTCGTGTCGATCGAACGACCGCCGGCAACCGCTGCGATTGATGCACCGCTACCGAGGTGGCACGAGATTAAACGAAGGTCTTCAAGCGGACGACCGAGAAGCTCTGCCGCACGTTGCGTGACGTACTTGTGGCTCGTTCCGTGGAAACCGTACTTCCGGACGCCGTGCTCCGTGTAGTACTCGTACGGAAGGCTGTACAAGAAGTTCTCTTCCGGCATCGACTGGTGGAACGCCGTGTCGAAGACCGCGACTTGCGGTACGTTCGGTAAAATCGTTTGGAACGCACGAATCCCCGTTAAGTTTGGCGGGATGTGGAGCGGTCCGAGTTCGACGAACGATTCGATGTTCTTCATGACTTCATCGTCGATGACGACCGAATCCGCGTACAACTCTTTCCCGTGAAGGACACGGTGACCGACGCCTGCGATTTCGTCGAACGACTGAATGATATCAAGGTCGATCAATTTTTCGAGCGAGAGCTCGACCGCTTCTTTATGTGAATGAAGCGGTGTGACGATATGGAACTTTTGTCCTTCGCCATATTTAATCGTGAAGATCGCATCTTCTTTTCCGACACGCTCGACGAGCCCGACGGCGAGCATCTTCTCAGATGGCATCTCGAGAAGCTGGAACTTTAATGACGAACTACCTGCGTTGACTGCCATAATTTTTGTCATGTCATACACCTCTTACCTTTCGATTTAAACACGAGTCTTTATCTGTTCTCTTAAAAACCGATAACTGTATCATAATGAAGATACTTGATATGGCATATGTTTTTCAAGTCTTTTGCCCAATAAAAATTATGTTGTTTTAAACCAATCGTCAATCTGTTTCACAATATTGGCAACCGCACGTACGTCCGTGAACGACGGCAATTCGACGAGGAGCGCTTGTTTCGGGCGTTTGACGCCTTCCCCGAGCTTTTGTAACATCAATAGGCTCTTCGCATATCGCTCATCTTTGAACATCGTCGTCGGGAGTTGCAGAACTCCTTTGACGACGGCCTCACGGTCCATCCACTGTTTTAATTTCCCTTCGTCATCCTGTTCAAACAAATTGTTCGGGATGACGAAGATGCCATGCGCGCCCGGTTTCAGGTGGCGCATCGCTTGTTCGATCAACAAGAAGTGGGAATAGGAATGGCCTTCCTCACGTTTTAAGGCGTAGCCTGACGCCACCTCATCGTTCGGATAGTAGCCGATCGGCAAATCGACGAGCGCTAAATCGCTCGGCTCGACGAACAACGGTGCGAGCGCGTCCTGGTGGAAATACGACACCGGTTTCCCGAGTAAGTTACTGATCGCGTAAGACAGACGTAGCATCGTCTCATCGACTTCGACGGCTTGTGCGGTGGCGTCTTTCAATTGTGTCAACACGGTATGCACGAGTGTCCCCGTCCCGCTTCCAAGTTCGAGCACGCTCGCCCCGTCTTTGACGAGCTTCGTTGCCAAGTACCCGATGAACAGGCTGACAGCGTCCGGTGTCGGTTGGTGGTTCGGCGGGAGTGTCGTCGTCTCCTCGAGCACGAGCAGACTGACGGCTTTGCGGACATCATCCGTCTTCTCTTGTTCGACATCGACCCGTTCAAATACTTCAATCAACGCCTCGAGCGGTAACAAATCAAGGTCGGTCGTCAGCTTCTTCGCCTCTTTCTTCCAATCCCGATACAATTGTTCAAATCGTTCCATCTTCGATCATCCTTTCCATACAAAACCGGCCCTCTGATGGAGAGCCGGTCGGTTCACTTCTATTAGTGTAAGCGATTCGTGGTCATTTCGCCAAGCGAATCAGTTCGCTTTATCAAACGCCTCGAGCGCCGCATCGAAATCGACCTCGTCTGTCATCTCATCCATGTACTGGACGTATTGGACCGTACCTTCTGAGTCGATGACGAACACCGAGCGTGCGAGGAGACGGAGCTCTTCCATCAACACGCCGTAAGATTTCGCGAACGATTGGTCGCGGTGGTCCGATAACATGATGACGTTATCGAGTCCCGAGGCCGCACACCAGCGACGTTGTGCGAATGGCAAGTCGTTCGACACAGTCAAGATTGTCCCTCCAAGCGTTGCCGCTTTCTCGTTGAACGCACGCGTTTGTGCATCACAGACGCCTGTATCAATCGACGGGACGACACTAATCAATTTTTTCCCTGGGTATGACGCGAGCGTCACCTCTTCAAGTGCCGTCGTGAGCGCTGTAAAGTCCGGTGCAGCATCTCCGACTTTGACCGGATTCCCTTGCAGTGTAACGGTATTGCCTTTAAATGTTGGCATCGTTTCATCCCCTTTGGTTTGATTTATACTTCTTCATCATATCGATGGTGCCGTCTCGATGACAAACTTCCTGCCTCAGACGGCCTGATTGTGATTTTCCCTATATCGAGCGTCTAAAACGCTGTATAATGAAAGAGACTCAATTGACAAAGGGGATGACATGGATGAGAAACAACGTTTATTTGTACCATCGTAACGTCAACGACTTTACTAAAGAGGTAAAGAAACTAATCGAGATCGGTGAGAAGCATGGCTTCAACGTCGTGAATCGTCCGGAAGACGCCAACATCATCGTCGCCATCGGGGGAGATGGCGCGTTCTTACAGGCCGTCCGTTATACAGGCTTCCGTCAAGACGCCATCTACGTCGGGTTCGGACGCGGATTGAATGAGTTTTATTGCGACTTCGACATACATAAGCTCGACGAAGTCGATCGTTTATTCTCAGATAACTCTGCTCGGATCGAAGCCGGGCTCGAGGTACGGAAATATCCGCTCTTATCGGCTTCAATCAATGAATCGACACCGATGCTTTGTTTGAACGAAGCTTCGATCAAATCGAGTATCATCAAATCACTCGCCATTGAGGTATACATCGACGATCTTCACTTCGAGACGTTCCGCGGCGACGGGATGGTCGTCTCGACGCCGACCGGCTCGACGGCTTATAATAAATCACTCGACGGCGCGATCGTCGACCCGCTCATCCCATGCATGCAAGTGAGCGAAATCGCTTCGGTGAACAATAACCGTTACCGTACACTCGGTTCCTCGTTCATCGTCCATGATTCACGCAAACTGTCGCTTCGCATCGTCGAAGACGGGAACGACTATCCGATCATCGGGATGGATAACGAGGCGCTCAGCCTCAAATATACCGACCGAATCGATATCGAGCTCTCTGACCAAGTCGTCAAAACGGTCAAGTTGAAAAACAACTCGTTCTGGCACAAAGTACAACGCTCATTCTTCTAAACGACAAAAGGCTAGCCGTCCATTTTACTTAGACGGCTAGCCTTTTTATTATGCGTTGACGACGTCGGCCTCATACACCGGCGACCCTTCGACGACCGTCATGACGAGTCGGTTGTCGAGGATGTCGCGCCCGCGAAGTTCGAAGAAGTCTTCTTCCCACACCGTGAACGTGGCGTTATAACTTTGAATCAACAAGCCGTCACGTCCGTGCGTGCCTGTGGCGACACGCGGGGCATACGTGAAGCTACGGAGCGCTTCATACATCGACAGGCGTTCCGTCGGATTGAGCGCGCCCGACTCCTCGAACGATTGACGGGTGACGGCACCATACAGGCCTTTTCGCACATCGACCGAAGAAATCGGGGCGTCACTGCCCCCGAGGACGAGCGCTCCCGTGTCGAGCATCGATTTGAAGCGGTAGGCGTTATCAACCCGGTCGTTTCCGAGCCGGTCGAACAACAAGTTCATGTCGTCCGACAAGAAGATCGGCTGCGCATCAATCAATACCGGCAGCGCCTGGATCCGTTTCAACAATGCATCGTTCAAGAGCGAGGCATGGATGATTCGGTCCCGCGTCCCGCGCTTGGCCGGATACTTCTCGAGCAACGTGATGAACTGTTCGGCGGCGGCATCCCCGATGACGTGAGCTGCCACGTTCATACCATACGACCGCGCCTTTTTGACGAGCGCCTCGAGATGGTCTGGACGATGGACCTCGATTCCGCGCTGACCCGGTTCGTCCGTATACGGTTCCGATAAGAGTGCCGTCCGTCCCCCGAACGACCCGTCGATGAACAGTTTCATCGCCCCGAAATCGAAACGTGGTCGTTTCGCGAGCGCATCGTGACGGATTAATTGATCGACGACTTGTTCATGGACGAGCAGATGGGCGTGGAACGGGAGATCTGCTAACACGTCCTCATACGCTTGAATCGTCTCGAGCGGGTCGCCATGATAGAACAGGTCTTCCGTATGGGCGCCGACAATCCCGTGGGCGAAAAGCGAGTCGATGGCCCGGTGGAGTGAGGCGACATTTTTCTCGCGATTCCCCCCCAGTTCTTTATGGAGCAAATCGAGCGCCGCATCGTATAGCACCCCGTTCAGTTTTCCTTCCGCGTCGCGTCCGAGCTTTCCGCCTTCGATGACGGTATGGTGAATCAAGCCAAGTCGTTCCAATCCTTTCGAGTTGACGACGGCGACGTGGCGACAGACCCGCTTCAAGACGACGGGCCGGTCTGGGATGACGGCATCAATCATCTCACGCGTCGGCATCTCTCCGAGCAGACGGTCATTGAACCCTTCCGCGACGAGCCAATCGTCACTTCTGTCACTGCCGTCCTTTTGTTTCATCGACTCGAGCAGAGCTTGCAAATCCGTCGTCTCGGTCGCATCGATGCGGTCGAGCGCTTCCCCGTATCCGATCAAATGGATGTGTGAGTCGGTGAACGCCGGATAAACGCTCTTCCCTTCAAGGTTCACAATCTGTTTGATCCTTCCGGCGTATGTACGACGAAGGTGGCCTTCCTCACCTAGCTTCAGAATGCGACCGTGCTCGACATACATGGCGCGAGCCTGTTCATGCTCTTTATTCATCGTATAGATCTTTCCGTTTACCCATAGCGTTCCCATCACAAAATTCCTCCTCGATTCAAAAAAGATTGACGTCTACGTTAATTCCCGTTTACGTCAATCTTCATGCATCATTATTTTCGTAATAGCTCTTGTTGCTCCAAACCTTTTTCGACACGCTGACGAATCTCGCGGGCCGCGCCTTCATCGAAGCGCCCGAGGACACGTTCACCGATTTCGACGGCCGTGCCGTACTCTCCGTGTAAAAACTTGTTCTCGGCGAGCGTCAAGGCGATATGGACCTCGTTGTCACGCCGGCGATAGCGGTTCGCATATTGCAGCAGCTGCTCGGCGTACGTGACTTGGCGTAAGAGCGCTTTGACCCGGTCGCGGAAGTTGTCCATCGTCTCTTCGACGTCGTGGCTGAGTCCGACGATATACGTCATATTGAACGGCGCCTTCTCGAACTGTTCGTCCAACGATTGAACGCCTTTTTGCAATTGGCGCATATCGCTCGTCAAATCCGTCGGGACGACCGGCATGGCGCTCTTCGTAAGGAGTCGGCGATGGGCCGACAATTCCTTCTTCCAAGACTCGAGCTTGTTACGAACCTCGAGCTCTTCTTTACGGAGCGAGTTCGTATTTTCGATGAAGCGTTCATGCATGGCACTAAACTGGTCGAGCGACCGTTTTGCTTCTTGCACTTTTGACTTGATCATGCTGAACGGGATCATCTGGGCGACGAGCGCCTGTTCGATATCGAGCACGTTCGCCGTGAGCGTCGCCCGCTCACGTTCAAGCTGTTCAAATTCTTCACCGACTCGAGCGTTGATCTCATAGTTGCTGACGAGTCGAGTCATCTCTTGATGGAGTCGCGCCATGACTTCGCTCGTCTGGCGGTCACGGTCTTTCACACTCGCGAATTCTTTCTTCACGTATTGGCGCGCGTCGACTTCGGTTCGGAACGCTTCGAACAACTGGTCGATGTCCGAACTGAGCTGTTGCATGTCCATCTCGAAATGATCGAAGTCGAGCTGTTCGATGCGGTCCATAAGAGCCGATCGGCGATCTTCCGCCTGCTCGATTTCTTCCATTAAACCGAGCGGTTCGAGCGCGTAGCCGTCCATTTGCATCTCTTTATGCCCCGAACGCAACTGGTTGAGCTGTTGTTTCAAGTCAACCTGCACCGTGCGGACGAACTGAGGGATGACACTGACGAGTTCACGAATCTTCGTCACTTTCTCAGACAAGACTTGGCCGGCGACATACGCCTCCGATACTTGGCCTTCTTGCTTCAACGTGATCATCTCGGTCCGTTTTGCTTCCGCTGCCGCAATCTCAGATTCGACGAGTTCATACGTCGGGCCGAACGCACTGTTTTGCGCGACGAGTGTCTTCCGGAATTGGTACAGCTCTTTCTCGTCTTTTTTGACGATATCGAGGAGCGACGAATGATGCTGATTAAACTCATCCATCTCGTCGAGCATGGCGTGTACCATCGACTCGAGCTCTTGAATCAACTGTTCCGTCGCATTCAAATCCGACTTGACTTTGAGAAAGCGATATTTGTCCAAATCTTCTTCGGCATGATAGAGCGCCTCATCGATTTGCCCGGTATGTACACTGACGAGTTCGTCCCATGACTGATGCCAACGCTCGAACTTTTCTTTCGTCTCGCCCTCCATCGGCCACTGTTTGAACTTCTGCAGTTCGGCCGGGACGCTTGCGCTGAGCACGCTTTGTTTGCGCATGTCTAAATCATCAATTTTCTGGTAAAAATTCCTTCGCACGAGCATGCTTCCCAGCATCGCCCCTAATGCGATGACAATGATTCCAATTAAAATTCCATAGATTCCGTAATCCATCTCTGTCACAACCTCCAAGCCGCTTTCGTGGACTTATGTATCTGAATGAATAAATGAAGTATTTTATGGTATAGATAATACTAATCATATTATAGAACCAATGATTTGCATAGGTTTTCCAACGGTTTAGGGAGAGAATGTTATTTTTCACATGAATCTTTTAAGAAGACAAAATAAAAAAATGCGTGTACCATAATGCTAATCAATCTTGCTTTCATTCATTAGGAGGGAATCCCATGTTCCAAACGACTACTTACTCTGGCGACTTGGCCGCCGGTTACGACCTACTAAACAAACAACTCGCCGCGCTACTCGAAGGCGAGACGAACCGTGTCGCGAACCTTTCAAACGCGAGCGCGTTGCTCAACCAATTCCTCGACCGGATCAACTGGGTCGGCTTCTATTTAACAGAAGGCGAAGACGCCCTTATCCTCGGACCGTTCCAAGGTCTGCCGGCTTGCGTCCATATCGCGTTCGGCAAAGGAGTCTGCGGGACAGCTGCCTCGACGCAAGAGACACAACTAATCGCAGACGTTCATCAATTCCCGGGCCATATCGCTTGTGACGCGGCTTCGAACTCGGAAATCGTCGTCCCGCTCGTCCGTGACGGTAAGACCATCGGCGTGCTCGATATCGACAGCCCTGAGTTCGACCGCTTCTCGGATGTCGACCGTCAAGGGTTGGAGCAATTCTGTCAGACATTACTTCGCTTCATCTGATTGACAAGCGAATCATTTCGTCGTATACTGATTTTTGTGCATGAAATGACGATAGCAGTCATTGACAGACGTATCCACCTTTCGGGCCTCGACTGAGTCGGAGGAGCATCTCGTAGCTTCGCTATCAAGTGAAGGTGCTTGAACCTATGAAAGGGGCGTCACCAGTCTTTGACACCGTTGTTCTTTTGTGCAAAATACATGAACAACAAGGAGGAGTCCAAACATGGCTCGTTACACAGGTCCAGCTTGGAAACTCTCGCGTCGCTTAGGCATCTCGCTTAGCGAAACGGGTAAAGAATTAGCAAAACGTCCTTACGCACCAGGTCAACACGGAAATGGTCGTCGTAAAATCTCTGAATACGGTCTTCAGCTTCAAGCGAAGCAAGCACTTCGTCATATGTACGGAATCAACGAGAAGCAATTCCGTCGCATCTTCAACGATGCTGGGAAAATGCAAGGTATCCACGGTGAGAACTTCATGTTCTTGCTCGAGTCACGCCTTGACAACCTCGTTTACCGTATGGGTCTCGCTCGCACACGTCGTGGAGCGCGCCAACTCGTCAACCACGGTCACATCCAAGTTGACGGTTCACGTGTAGACATCGCGTCTTACCGTGTAAAACCAGGTCAAGTCATCTCAGTCCGCGAGAAGTCTAAAAACTTCAAAGCGATCGCTGAAGCTCTCGAAGTAGCACCAGCTACAAAAGACTACGTAACATTCGACGCTGAGAAGCTCGAAGGTACATTCGTACGTCTTCCTGAGCGTGCTGAATTGAACGACCAAATCAAAGAGCAACTCATCGTTGAGTACTACTCACGTTAATGCTTTTATCCCCTTCCCTGCCTCAGCAGGAAAGGGGATTTTTTTTACTTTAATATTTGTTCACGAATCCGGCCCATCTGCGTATCGAGCGCGTCCGCCATCTTGGCCGCTTCCATCAACTCGAGTTTCGACGCCTCCGGGACGACGTGCTGGTATTTATAATGAAGCTTATGCTCCGTCGCCGCCCAAAAGTCCATGGCGAGCGTGCGGATCTGAATCTCAGCCGGCACCCAAATGACGCGTTCCGCCAAATAAACTTTCGTCCGGACGATGAGATGCAGGCTCCGATAACCGCTCGGCTTTGGATCTTTGATGTAGTCTTTGATCTCATCGATTTGTAAATCGTCCCGCTTCTTCAAATGATCGAGGATGGCGTAAATGTCATCGCGGAAACTCGTGACGATCCGGACTCCTGCGACGTCGTAAATATTGTCCCAAAGTGCTTCCACTTCAAGTGGGAGCCCTTTTTGGTTCATCTTCTTGATAATTGACGGCAACGTCTTCATCCTCGTCTTCACATGTTCGATCGGAGAGTAACCGAGCCGAGTCTGCCAATCGAGGTCGATGATGCCGAGGTCGCTCTCAAGCTCGGTGATCGCCATCTCATAGTAGCGGAACCGCTCCCGCCATTGGTGGAACTGTTCGCCAAAAAACTCTTCAATTTCCATAGGAAAGCCTCCTTATCGTCTATACTTGCCATCGTATCAGACCGAAACCAATTTGAGATATAAAAAAACGTCCATGTCCGCAACATTTGGGACATGGACGAATGCATCAGACGTGACGGATCACGAAGTATTTTTTCTTGCCTCGGCGGATGACCGTGAACTCACCAAGTGTATCGGCACGTGTCACCGTCTTATCGAGCGCTTGTTCGCGCTCCCCATTCAAGTAGATCGCCCCGTTTTGAACGTCTTCGCGGGCTTGACGTTTTGATGGCGCAATCTTCGCTTCGACGAGAAGATCGACGAGGTTACGTTCGCCGTCAAGTTCGAACTGAGGCATGCCTTTGAATGCAGCATCCATATCTTCTGGCTTGAGCGTCTTCAAATCACCGCTGAAGAATGCCGCCGTGATGCGGAGCGCTTGATCGAGGCCTGCTTCACCGTGCACGAGTTTCGTCATCTCTTCGGCGAGGCGACGTTGAGCGACACGTTTTTCCGGTGCAGACGCCACTTCGCTTTCAAGCGCCAAGATGTCGTCATGCGACAAGAATGTGAAGTATTTGATGAACTTGATGACGTCGGCGTCGTCGACGTTGATCCAGAACTGGTAGAACTCGTAGGGTGTCGTCTTATCGGCGTCGAGCCAGACCGCACCACCGGCCGTCTTACCGAATTTTTGTCCATCCGACTTCGTCACGAGCGGTACCGTCAAACCGAACGCCTTCTCCGAGTGACCAAAGCGACGAATCAGTTCGAGACCGGCCGTGATGTTGCCCCACTGGTCGCTGCCCCCAACTTGAAGACGGCAGTTCTCATTTTCGTACAACTTCAAGAAGTCGAACGATTGCAAGAGCATGTACGAGAATTCCGTGTACGAGATCCCGTTCTCCAAACGCGAGTCGACCGAGTCTTTGGCGAGCATGTAACTGATTGGGAAGTGTTTGCCGATGTCGCGCAAGAAGTCGATGATCGACAACTCTTCCGTCCACTCGTAGTTGTTGCGGATTGAGATTGGATTCTCTCCTTCAAGCGGCAAGAAGCGGCTCAATTGGTCTTTGATTCGATCCGAGAATTGTTTGACCGTGTCGAGCGTGTTGAGCGAACGCTCGTCCGAACGACCTGACGGGTCACCGATCATGCCGGTCGCCCCACCGACGAGGGCGATGACGTGGTGTCCCGCCTCTTGGAAACGTTTGAGTGTTAAAATCGGGAGCAAGTGCCCGATATGAAGCGAGTCCGCCGTCGGGTCGAACCCGGTGTAAAGCGTCGTCGGTTTGTTCAACTGTTCTTTCAATCCTGCTTCGTCCGTCATTTGGTTGACGAGACCTCGAAATTCTAAATCCTTCAATAATTCCATCTGTTCCACTCCTTCGATTGACATAAAAAAACGTCCCTTCTCATATGAGAAGGGACGGAGATTCCGCGGTACCACCCTAATTGCCACAGCTGTGGCCACTTGTAGCGAGAGATAACGGTCTCGACCCGGCCGAACGGCACGCTCCAAAAGTGTAATTCATCGGCTGACATTGGCTAGTTCACAGCACCCACTAGCTTTCTGGACAAGCGGTCAGTCGACTACTTCGCTTTCTTCATAGCATCTTTGTTTATGGACTATGCTTTACATTTTATAAGTTCCATTTCCAAATTGTCAACCGAGAATATGGAAACTTGCATCCGGTAGTCGATTCGGGGGTAAGGTCAGGAAGGACTTGTGCTATAATCGTATATATTACTGTCAAAAATAGTTTTACACCATATTAAGGAGGCTGTCATGCTGCAAAAGATTCGAGACACATGGAACCAACCAAAGTCCTTGAAAGCCCGCCGTTATGCCAATGTATTTTACGATGTATCGTGGAACGTACTGCTCCTAACGATTATATCGGTCGTTCTCATTGGATTTTTAGGCGCCGGGATCGGAGCGGGTTATTTCGCTTCCCTCGTCAAGGATATGCCGGCACCCGCATATAAGACGATGACGTCGCAAATCAACACCTACTCATCGACTTCTGACATTTATTTTGGAAGCGGTGAACGCATCGGAAACTATACGACGGATGAAGTCCGCGTTCCCGTCGCCGTCGAGAAAGTCTCTCCGTTCGTCGTCGACGCGTTACTCGCCACAGAGGACGTCGAGTTTTACGAACACGATGGTGTCGTGCCGAAAGCGACGCTCCGTGCCATCTTACAGGAAGCGACCGGATCGGAAGACCGGACCGGCGGTTCTACGCTCACACAACAGCTCATCAAAAACCAAATGCTGACGAACGAAGTGTCGTTCGAACGAAAAGCGAAAGAGATTTTACTCGCCCTTCGCCTCGAAAAAGCAATGAACAAAGATGAGATCTTGAACGCGTACTTGAACGTCGTCTCATTCGGACGAAACTCGATGGGACGCAACATCTCAGGGATTGAAGCAGCCGCTCGCGGTGTCTTCAATACATCGGCTGAGAAGTTGACGTTGCCACAAGCCGCTTTCCTCGCCGGGATCCCGAAAAACCCGTTCCTGTATACACCGTATTATCAAGGCGGTGTCATTAAAGAGGACGTGTCACCAGCCATCAACCGGATGAAAACGGTACTCAACCGGATGTACGTTGCTGGGAAAATCACAAAAGAAGACTATGACGCTGCATACAACTACGACATCACAAAAGACTTCATGAAGACGCAATCGAAGCCGCGTGATCGCTATCCGTATGTTGTGCAATGGGCTGAAGAAGATGCCCTCATTATCGTTCGGGATCATATGCTTAAACAAGACGGCGTTAACTTGAACGAATTGAGCGCAGATGACCGAAAAGAGATTTTAAACACATACGGACGTCGCGCCCACAACGCACTCCGTCAAGGTGGCTACAAGATTCATTTGTCCCTCGATAAAGAAGTGCACGAATCGATGCAACAACCGGCCCGGAACGTCAATAACTTCGGACCAAATAACTCACCAAAAGTCGACCCTGAGCAAGGTCCGGAGCAAACCGCCGCCATCATGCTCGACAACAAGACCGGTCGCATCCTCGGATTCGTTGGTGGTCGTTATGTGAACGGAAAAGCTGATGACTTCAACCGAGCGCGTCAAATGGAGCGCCAAATCGGATCGACGGCAAAACCGCTTCTCGTTTATGCTAACGCGATCGAGAAAGGCCTCATTACTACCGATACGGTTATCATTGATGAAAAATATAAATATCAAAATGGATCAAACCCAAACACCGTTGAAATCAACAATGAAGATTTAACATTCCGAGGGCCGATGACGGCGCGTGATGCGTTGAAACAATCTCGAAACGTACCGGCTGTGAAAATCTACGAGGAACAGGCTGACTTTAGAAGTGACACAGAGAAACTTCTTCAAATGGGGATGAACGTCCCAGACGATACACGTGATGCGCCATCGATGGCACTCGGTGTAAGTTCAGTAAAGCTAGCAGCACTTGCATCAGGTTACGCGATGCTCGCCAACGGTGGCGAACACGTCGAACCGTATATCATTGACCGCGTCGAATATCAAGACGAGGTGATTTACGAGAAGAATCCGAAGAAGACACGCATCTATTCAGATCGTACCGCTTACTTGATTGTCGATATGCTCCGCGACGTTTACACGTCAGGAACAGCGACATACGCCAAATCACTCTTGAACGTCCCTGGCGACTGGATGGGGAAAACCGGTACGACTCAGTATATTCGTGACTCGTATTTGGTCGGCTCGACCCCAGGCATCACGCTCGCCGTCTGGACAGGATATGACAAAGAAAATGGTCTAGTCGATGGACAAGGATATGGACGATACTATCAACGGACACAAGGCATGTGGTCTAAAATTGCTAACAATGTCTACCTCGACAGCCCAGAAGTATTCAACTCGAACGCCCGCTTTGTGCAACCAGCTAGTGTAAGAGCAAGCGACTTTGGTGACTCTGGCTCATTCTCTGAGAAGAAGAAAGTCGAAGAGAAGAAGAAGAAAGAAGAGGAAGCCAAGAAGAAAGCCGAAGAAGAGGCGAAGAAGAAAGAAGAAGCTGAAGAAAAACAAGAAGCCGAAGAGAAGAAACAAGAGGCTGAAGAAAAACAAGAAGCTGACGCTGCTGCGAAAGAAAAGGCAGACGCTGAGGCTAAAGCGAAAGCGAAAGCTGAAGCGGAAGCGAAGAAAAAAGCTGAAGCCGATAAGAAGAAAGCTGAAGAAGAAGCCAAGAAGAAAGCCGAGGCCGAGAAAAAGGCTGAGGAAGACAAGAAGAAAGAAGACGCCGAAGCTGCAGACGGCGCCTAACTCGACAAGAAAGGTCGACACATCGCGTGTCGACCTTTTGTCGTTCAATCTTCCATTGTCGATAAGTCACCTGTCTCAAGGTTCAATTCCCAAGCTTTCAAGACGCGACGCATGATCTTCCCGCTTCGTGTTTTCGGCAGCTTGTCTTTAAATTCAATCTCACGCGGGGCCGCATGGGCCGCGAGCCCTTCTTTGACGAACTTTTGAATCTCCGTCTTCAGCTCGTCTGACGGCTCATAGCCTTTACGGAGCGCGATGAACGCCTTGATAATCTCTCCACGGACTGGATCCGGTTTCCCGATGACACCGGCCTCGGCAACTGCCGGGTGCTCGACGAGACGACTCTCGACTTCGAACGGACCGACCCGTTCGCCTGCCGTCATGATGACATCATCAACGCGGCCTTGGAACCAGAAGTAACCATCCTCGTCCATATAGGCCGAGTCGCCTGAGACGTACCAATCACCCCAGAAATAGCTCTCATACTTGGCGTCGTTCTTCCAAATCTTCCGCATCATCGACGGCCACGGCGTCTTGAGTGCCAAGTTTCCCATCCGATGCGGTGGGAGCGGTTGACCGCGGTCGTCTAAGATGGCTGCTTCACAACCCGGGATGGCTTTCCCCATCGAACCCGGTTTGATATCCATCGTCGGATAGTTACAAATCATCATCGCACCCGTCTCTGTCATCCACCACGTATCATGAATCCGTAACCCAAACGATTCGTTCCCCCAACGAATGACTTCCGGGTTGAGCGGTTCACCGACCGAGAGGATATGGCGGAGAGATGATAGATCATATTTCTCGAACGCTTCTTCGCCGGCACCCATGAGCATCCGGAACGCCGTCGGCGCGCTGTACCAGACGGTGACCCCGAACCGTTCAATGACCGAATACCAGAACTCCGGATTGAATCGTCCCCCGACGATCACATTCGTCGCCCCGTTCAAGAACGGAGCGAAAATCCCGTAGCTCGTGCCCGTCACCCAGCCTGGATCGGCCGTGCACCAGTAAATATCATCCGGTTGCAAGTCGAGCACCCATTTCCCGGTCATCAAGTGCTGCACCATGGCGTTATGGACGTGCAGGACGCCTTTAGGCTTCCCGGTCGACCCTGACGTATAATGCAAGATCATACCGTCCTCACGGTCGACCCATGTGATGTCGAGGTCAGTCGAAGCTTCAGCCGCCAATTTGCGATAGTCGATGATTTCCCCGGCTTCTTCTACCCCGTCGCCGACGATCAAAATCGTCTCCAAGTGTGGGAGCTGATCGACCGGGATGCGCGGCAAGAGCGCCTCGGTCGTCACGATGACTTTCGCTTCCGAGTCGAGCAGACGGTCATGAACGGCTTGTTCCATGAACGCCTCGAACAACGGACCGACGATGGCGCCCAATTTAAGTGTGCCGAGCAAAATAAAATAAAGTTCTGGACTCCGCGGCATGAAGATGAAGACGCGGTCGCCTTTCTCCACTCCAACCGATTTCAGAACGTTTCCGGACCGATTGCTTTCTCGTTTCATTTCTTCATACGTATAGCGCTCTTCTCGTTCCCCATCGAAATAGAGCAATGCCAGTTTTGTGGCCAGTTCACCTTCGGCGTGACGGTCGATCGCTTCGTACGCCATGTTGATATTCCCCGTCAAATTCCAAGAAAATAGTGCTTCTGCTTGAGTCCACTCGAACGACTGACAAGCCTCTTCATACGACGCCAATTGATGTTCCCCTGATAACGCTTTCAATTTTTCCATCGCTAAAGATTCGCCTCCCCTGTAATGAATGGTATAACCACTTTCAGTATAGTGTTAATATTGTGACAAATCAATGAATTTCCAAAATCTCCAAAAGAGCGTGAAAGAAGTAGAATGAAAGCGCTATAATAGAAGGTGGAAAAGGTGGTGACTCCATGGAAAAACAATATCATTCAAAGGTGTGGGAAACCTCACTCGGAGCCGTAATCATCGATGGACCCATCGAAAGCGATGTACTGGCGACGTATCGCCTTGATGAGGGATTGACCGCATTTCGTGAACCAGAGGACCAACATAAGGCCCTCGTCGAAATCGCTGACTTGAAAGAAGGTCGCATTATCGTGGCCCGCGTCGACGATCTCGTCATCGGCTACGTGACGTATTTATATCCAGACCCGTATGAACGTTGGAGCGAAGGAAACGACCCTTACATTCTCGAGCTCGGCGCCATCGAAGTGAGTCCGCGCTTCCGCGGTCAACGGATCGGCAAACAGCTGCTCGAAGTGTCGATGATGGATCCACATATGGACGACTTTTTGATTTTGACGACGGAATATTATTGGCACTGGGATCTAAAAGGAAGCGGACTCTCCATTTGGGATTATCGGAAAGTGATGGAGAAGATGATGAACCACGGCGGGCTCGTCTTCTTCCCGACCGACGACCCGGAGATCGCTTCGCACCCGGCCAACTGTCTCATGGCACGGATTGGCAAGAACGTCCGGCAAGAGACGATTGACCACTTCGATTCACTCCGGCTGCGACGCCGGTTCATGTATGACTGAGGAGGGATCTGGATGCTGATTGAACAAATGATGAATCGTCATGTCGTGACGATTCAACCGACCAATACGATTGCCCATGCGGCCAAGCTCATGCGCGACCACAAAGTACGCCATCTCATCGTCACAAATCCGGCCCGTCAAGTCGTCGGAATCGTCGGCCAGTTCGAGATGAGCGGTGCGACGAGTGTGTTCCACCCGGAAAGCGAGAGCGCTGACTTTAAAAACCCCGTCTCGAGCATCATGCGTCAAGATGTGACGACGGCGCACCCGTACGATTTTTTCGAAGACGCGGCCGCCTTGTTTTATGAATATCGTTTGACGTGTCTTCCAATCGTCGAACAAGGAAAGCTCGTCGGCGTGTTGACCGAGACAGATTTATTGCGTTATTTCGTCCAATTGACCGGTGCACTCGAGCCGAGTTCACAAATTGAAATCTTAGTCGAGAATACGACCGGCACGCTTGAGAAAGTGACACGGCTCCTCGCCAAGACGAACGTGAATATCATCAACGTGTTCGTCCATCCGACGGCCGACCCATATAAACGGATCATCTCGTTCCGCGTGCAGACGATGAATCCGCTCCGCATCATCGAACGGTTGAAGCGTGAGGGCTTCGACGTGCTCGGTCCGGAGATGTCCCCATGAGACCGGCCTACATATTCGGCGAGAACGAGAACTCGTACCGCTTTCACGAAGATCATCCGTTCAATCCGATTCGCCTGGAGCTGACGACGTCTCTCCTGATCGCCTCAGGCAAGCTTCAGGCCTCCGAGTGTATCGCTCCTCCCCTCGCCTCAGTCGAGTCGCTGGCGCTCGTGCACGACCTCGATTATATCGAGGCGGTCCAAGCGGCTGCCGCAGGTGAGCTGTCGACGTTGAAAGCGAACAAATTTGGGCTCGGTACTGAAGACACTCCGATTTTCCCAACCATCCATGAAGGGGCGGCCCGGCTGGTCGGGGGGACGATGCACGCCCTTGACTTGGTCGCGAGCGGAAAAGTCGAGCGTGCGTTTCACGTCGGGGGCGGTCTGCATCACGGGATGAGACGAAAAGCGTCAGGTTTTTGTGTCTATAACGATGCGGCCGTCGCCATCGCTCACGTCCGTCAGACGTACGGGTCGCGTGTCTTGTACGTCGATACCGATGCCCATCACGGTGACGGCGTCCAATGGCTGTTTTATGACGATGCGGATGTGATGACCTTATCCATCCATGAGACCGGCCGCTACTTGTTTCCTGGGACAGGATCGGTCACGGAGCGTGGTAACGGGAACGGCTATGGATACAGTTGGAACGTCCCGGTCGATGCGTTCACCCAAGATGATTCCTTCCTGCGCTGTTACGAGACCGTGTTCCGGGAAGCGTGCGAGTGGTTCAAACCCGATATCATCCTGACACAGAACGGCGCCGACGCCCATGCGTTCGACCCGCTGACACACCTCGCCTCGACGATTCGGACGTTCGAACAGATTCCACAAATCGCCTCTCGACTCGCCGATGAGTACACGGAAGGTCGCCTCGTCGCCCTTGGCGGCGGCGGGTATGACTGGTATCGGACGGTGCCGCGCGCCTGGTCCCAAGTATGGGCCGGTCTGACGCGTGAGGCACCGTATCGTGGTGACATCCCGGTCGAATGGATTGAACAATGGCAGGCCAAAGCCGATCAAACGTTGCCGACGCGGTGGGATGACCACGCGTACACGTTCCAACACATTCCACGAAAGCAACAAATCGAGGAGAAGAATTGGGAAGTGTCGAAACGCGCCTTTTGGCCGTTCATCTCGAACGATCGCAAATCATTATATGTCTAAAAAAATCCCCTCGCCTGCGGAGTGACTCCGACAGGCAAGGGGATTTTTATTCAGTCTTGACGTACCGAATCGCGACGTTCGATGCGGTGCGGCAAGACGACGTTTTTCTCTTCGATTTCTTCAGCGTTCAAGATTTTCGTCAAGAGACGCATGGCAACGGCACCGATGTCATACATCGGTTGGACGACCGTCGTCAATTTCGGACGAATCATCGTCGCGAGACGCGTGTTATCATGGCCGACGACTTCAAAATCGTTCGGGACCGAAAAACCGGCGTCTTGAATCGCGTGAATGACACCGAGTGCCATCTCATCCGTACCGGCGAAAATCGCTTTCGGGCAATCGTCACGTTCGAGCATCTTCTGCATCGCCTCAAGGCCTGATGCGTACGTGTAATTCCCGAGGACGACGTCACTCTCACGGAACGGGAGTCCGGCGTCGTCAAGGGCACGGCGGTAACCAGAGAATTTCTTCTCGCCATTGATTTGTTGCTCGAGTGGTCCTGTGATGAAGCCAACTTGTTTGTGGCCGTGGCCGATCAACATTTCGGTCGCATCGTACGCTGCCTGCTCGTAATCGATGTTGACCGCCGGAAGGTCATATCCTTGGTTGAGCGTCGCCGCAAGGACGATTGGCACCGGCGACTTCTTGAACTCGTTGACGAGATCTTCATGCAGACGTCCACCCATGAAGATGATGCCGTCGACTTGTTTGCCGAGCAACGTGTTCAACAAATGGATCTCTTTGTCACGGTTCGAGTCCGAGTTTCCGAGAATGATGTTGTACTTGTACATCGTCGCCACGTCTTCAATCCCACGCGCGAGGTCTGCGAAAAAGATGTTCGAGATATCAGGGACGATGACGCCGACCGTCGTCGTCTTCTTGCTGGCGAGTCCGCGGGCGACGGCGTTCGGACGATAACCAAGACGGTCGATGGCGTCCTGAACTTTTTTACGGGTCGTCGGTTTGACGTTCGGGTTTCCGTTGACGACGCGTGAGACGGTTGCCATCGACACCCCGGCTTCTCGTGCGACATCATAGATGGTTACATTATTACTATTCATTAAAACTCCTCCTACAAGCAATGATTTTCAAACGATTTTCAAAAAACGTGTCAAAAAAGGAAGACAGGTATCTGTCATCATTTTACCCTGTCTTCACGCTATATAAAACGTTTCCAATTGGAAAGCTTACTTTTTCACCAAATCAAGTTGAGGGAACTGGGCCGTAAGCCCGTCCACGAATTGATCGAATTGGTCGAAATCGAGTTGTTGCTGGGCATCCGACAAGGCAATCGCCGGATTCGGGTGCACTTCGACCATGACGCCATCGGCTCCGACCGCAAGCGCCGCCTTGGCCGCCGGCAGTAACAAATCACGTCGTCCCGTCGAATGGGTGACATCGACCATGACCGGTAAATGCGTCTCTTGCTTCAAAATCGGTACCGCCGTAATATCGAGCGTGTTGCGTGTCGCCCGCTCATACGTCCGAATCCCGCGTTCGCACAAGATGACTTGGCTATTCCCGCTCGCCATGATGTACTCCGCCGCATAGATGAACTCCTCGATTGTCGCCGCGAGACCGCGTTTCAACAAGACCGGTTTCGAGGTCTTCCCGACTTCTTTCAACAAATCGAAGTTTTGCATGTTACGCGCGCCGACTTGGATGATGTCTACATAAGGGAGTGCCGACTCGACCGCACCTGGTGTCATGATTTCCGAGATGACCCGCAAGTCGTGGCGATCCGCTGCTTGTTTCAACAGCTGCAATCCATCAAACCCAAGTCCTTGGAAATCATATGGGGAGGTGCGAGGCTTATACGCCCCGCCGCGCAAGATTTTGACACCAGACAACGCTAACTTTTCAGCGACAGCATTCACTTGTTCGAACGATTCAACCGCACACGGTCCCGCAATCAATTGCGGACGTCCGTTACCAATCGTGACATCGTCGAGCGTGACAATCGTATCTTCGGCTTGACGCTTACGCGAGACGAGCAACGTCTTATCACGGTCTTCTCCTTGAAGCTCGGCCGAGGCTTTGAACATTTCTTTGAACAAGTGCTGCAAGCGAGCCGTCTCGAAAGGACCAGGATTCGATGCCGCAATAAAGTCTAACATTTCTCGTTCGCGGACTGGGTCGTACCGTTCGACGCCTTGCAGACGTTTCACTTTACCGATCTCGACAGCGAGCGTGCCGCGGCGGCTGAGCAAGTCGAGCATCTCACGATTCAACTCATCCATCTCGCGACGTAAACGATTCAATTGATCTTGTGGACTCATAATTACCCTCTCATTTCTAAGCCGTTCTTTCCAGAAACCTAATTATATCGAACTTTAACCGCTTTGTCATAGGGAAATGGGCTAGCGACACAAAATCAACAAAAAAAAGCGTCCGGATGGTCCGGACGCTCGATGCATTACTTGTTGCCGTTTTTAAGATTGTTTTTCAAGTCCTTTAATTCTTGTTTCGACTCATCGTCGAGCAAGTCTTTTACAGGGGCTTCGAAATCCGATTCATAGCCTTCTGACTGATCACGGCTGCTTGATACTTCTTGTTTGTTCGCTGCCGATTTGTTTGTGTTTGCTTTGTTCGCGTTCGGCTTGCTTTCTGATGACTTCGGTTTATCAGATGAGGCATCCGTTTTAGCGTCTGCTTTCGATGAATCGTTTGAGTCGTTCGATTTTTTGGTTTCGCTCGACTGATCTTCTGAAGCGCGGTCGAGTTGTTCTTTCACTTCAGCTTCTGCCTCGGCTACGAGTTGATCGGCTTTCTCCATCGCTTCTTCGATTGACAACTCGTCTTCGTCGACTTGTTGCTTCAATTCGGCTGCTTCACGGGCCTTGTCTTTGACGAGGTTCAAGACAGGCGCTGCTTTATCGCTCGCCACTTTGATCCATTCACCAACGACCGGCTCTGCTTTCTCACGTACTTCTTTCGATTTGACCGTCAATCGCTCACGCGACGTCGCCGTCTTCTCGTCTAAATACGTACGCACTTCACGACCGCTCTTCGGTGATGTGAGGAGTGCCACGGCCGCGCCGATTACGCCGCCAAGAACGACACCTGCCAAAAATCCACCGCTCGGTTGTTGTTCGTTGTTATATGTTTTGTTCTTGTCGTATGTCATCGTTACTTCCTCCTTATGATGGTTATGATTTGATTGTATCGTCTGTCGCAATCAACCCTGGTGAGACCGTTGTCGGTTCTTGTTCTTGTTTCCGGTCTCGACGTCCGCGACGACGTGATGGTCGTTCGTCAGAAGAGGTCTCTGTTTTATTTTTCTTAAATAATTCTACAGCGACAGATCCCCATCGTACCGCTTGGGCGATCTGTTCTTTATTTTCGTCTGCTGCCACGTGAACAGAAGAAGAAACCGTCCGTACCGACTCCGTCACTTCGTTGAGCGACGTGCCGAGCTCATCAAGCGCGTGAGCCACTGGTGCGAGCAATTCTGTTTTCTCTTCGACGTTATCTACAAGACGGTTCGTCTTATGTAAGAGCGCCGTCACTTCCATTGTGATTCCGTCTAATTGACGTTCTAAGTTTTCAGTCGTGTTGGCGACGCTGCCGAGTGTCCGATTGACGTTCGACAAGACACGTGCCAAGAAAAATACGAGTACGACAAATGCGAGTGCCGCGATGAGCCCTGCAATGCCTCCTAATGTGATTTCCATGCATCCATTCCTCCTGTTCGATAATATGGTGTTTTCATTATAGCACCATTATGACTGAAAAGATTTGTCACAACCTTTTTCGCCATCCGGTCTGATTATTCCTTTACCCGTTTTTATGTTTTCGATTACACTAAAATAGAAATAAATTTAAAAAAGTTAAAGGGGTGGACGTATGAGAGATCCAAGAATCACGCAACTCGCCGACGGATTGATCAATTATTCGGTCGAATTGAAGTCAGGGGAACGCGTTCTAATCGAAAATTTTGGTGTCGAGGAGTCGCTCGTCGAAGCGCTTGTCGAGAAGGCGTACGAAGCCGGGGGGCATCCGTTCGTCTTGTTGAAAGAGAGCCGTATTTTGCGTAAGCTCTACAGCGGAGCAAGCCGAGAGCAACTTGAGCTCATGGCCGACATCGAGCGCAAACAAATGCAGGCCATGGACGCCTATATCGGACTTCGGGCCGGTGACAACATTAACGAGTTATCAGACGTTCCGGCCGAGCAACAAAAACTCGTCGGGGCCACCATCGGTAAAATGCATACCGAGGACCGCGTCAAAGGAACGAAATGGGTCGTGCTGCGTTACCCGTCCCCATCGATGGCGCAACTCGCCGGCAAATCGACCGAGGCGTTTGAGGACTTCTACTTCAACGTCTGCACGCTCGATTACGGCAAGATGGACCGGGCCATGGACGCACTCGTCACGCTCATGAACGAGACCGACCGTGTCACGATCAAAGGGCCAGGAACGGATCTCAGCTTCTCGATCAAAGATATCCCGGCCATCAAGTGTTCGGGTCAGATGAACATTCCGGACGGTGAAGTGTTCACTGCGCCGGTCAAAGACTCGATCAACGGCGTCATCACATATAACACGCCATCTCCATATCACGGCTTCACCTTCGAGAACGTGTCGTTGACGTTCCAAGACGGAAAAATTGTCAACGCGACGGCGAATGACACCGACCGAATCAATGACGTGTTCAATACGGATGAAGGCGCACGCTACGTCGGCGAATTCGCCATCGGCGTCAACCCGTACATCCAACACCCGATGAAAGATATCTTGTTCGATGAGAAAATTGACGGCAGCTTCCACTTCACACCAGGCCAGGCATATGACGACGCCTATAACGGGAACGACTCTTCAATCCACTGGGATCTCGTCAACATCCAACGTCCTGATTATGGCGGCGGCGAGATTTGGTTCGATGACGTATTGATTCGCAAGGACGGACGCTTTGTCGTCGACTCGCTCTTGCCACTCAATCCAGAAAATTTAAAATAACAAAAAACAAGCGTGCCGCAATCGGCACGCTTGTTTTCATTATAGCTTCGTCTTTTTGCCGAGCGCTGCCGACATCATCCAAATCTCTTTCTCGAGTCGCTCGATATGAGAGACGAACGTGTCTTCGATTGCTTCGTCCCCGTCTTCGAAGTTTTCCATCGCGTCTTGCATCTCTTGACGGATCTGTTTGAAGTCACTGATCACGTCCTTGATCATTTGATCGGTATCCGCATGGCGATCCCCTTCTTGCAACGTCGAATGTTCGAGATATTCTTTCATCGTCGCATACGGTTCGCCGTCATTCATCAAGAGCCGCTCCGCCACGTCATCGTACAGTTCAGCGACGAGGTTATACAGTTCCTCCAACTTTTCATGGTACGTGAAGAAGTGAGGTCCGCTAATGTACCAGTGGTAGTTATGCAGTTTGACGAATAAGAGGCCATAGTTGGCCACCTCTTTGTTCAATGTGCTCAATGCGCCTTGGCTTGCCATCCTTAACATCTCCTTTTCCAAATTCAGTCGCTAATACTATTACCGTCTTGACTTGATGTTAAACACAAAAAAAGCGAACGGCATCAGCCATTCGCTCTCGATTCACGCTTCGAGTTGGACGTGATTCTCGTATTCACGTTGGTACGTTTGAATGTCTCCGGCTCCCATGAACAGGAGAACCGCGTCTTTATGTTGACTTAAGACACTGACCCCGCCCTGCTTCAAGACGTTCGCGCCTTCGATACGCGATTGCAAGTCTTCGATCGTAACAGTACCTTCTTGTTCGCGAGCCGAACCGAAGATGTCACACAAGTACACCGCGTCCGCTTCGGCTAATGCCCCAGCAAAATCATCCATGAATGACTTCAGGCGTGTATACGTGTGTGGTTGGAAGATGGCTACAACTTCACGGCCGGCGTATTTTTTACGTGCCGCTTCGACTGTCGCGCTGATTTCCCGTGGATGGTGGGCATAATCATCCACTAGCACTTGGTTTCCGAGCGTCGATTCGCTGAAACGACGTTTCACGCCGTTAAACGTCTCGAGGCGGTCTTTAACCAATTCTTTCGGTAAGTTCTCATAGTCACACGTCGCGATGACGGCAAGGGCATTCAAGACGCTGTGGTTGCCATATCCCGGAATGCGGAACGTCCCATAGAAGTCGTCACGCAAGTAAACGTCAAACGTTGTTCCGTTGTCCGTCGAGTTCACGTTCTCGGCACGGAAGTCGTTATGGGCACCGAAACCGTAATAGACGATTGGCACGTTTGCTTGAATGTGTTGCAGGTTCTCATCATCGCCACAAGCGATGATGCCTTTTTTCACTTGCTTCGCCATTTCTTGGAACGCATCGATGACGTCATCGAGACCCGAGAAATAATCCGAGTGATCGAAGTCGATGTTCGTCATGATAGCGTAGTCTGGACGATAGTATAAGAAGTGACGCTTGTACTCACATGCTTCGAAGACAAAATTCTTCGAGTCTTCGACCCCTTCTCCTGTGCCATCGCCAATCAAGAACGACGTCGGCTCGATGCCGCGCATGACGTGAGCCAACAGACCTGTCGTCGATGTCTTACCATGAGATCCCGTAATGGCGACACTCGTGTAGTGGTCGGCCAATTCGCCGAGAAACTCATAGTATTTGTATATCGTCAATCCGAGCTCGCGCGCTCGAACGACTTCAGGGTGATCGTCAGCGAAGGCGTTGCCCTGTACGACGATTTGCCCTTCGGTAATATTTTCAGGATCAAACGGAAGGATTTCAATTCCTTTGCGATTCAATGCTTCTTCAGTAAAAAATGCTTTGTCAACGTCCGAACCTCGGACCTCATTGTTCATGTCATTTAAAATTTGAGCTAAAGGACTCATGCCCGTTCCTTTAATTCCGACGAAGTGATAACGGTTCATCTGTAAATAGCCCCCCTAATTCATTGCGGTCTGTTGAAAAAATGCGACAAACCTTTGTCATTATAGCAAAACTCCAGGAGTCATGCTATTACAGATTATTGTTTTTTTTCGCCAAACGACGACTCTTATACATCGCCATCCGGTCTTGCGGTGTCATCATGACATTGAGCGGAGGGCCTTCCGCTTTATACGAGACGCTCATCGCAGGCGTCAACTCTTCTTCGTCAGGCACTTCAATCAGTTCATCAGTCTGTAATGTTTTCGCAACATCTTCGACAACTGGGGCCACCGTCTCAACCGGTGCATCGAGCGAAACGTCCTCTTCGGTCACGTCTTGCTTTTCTTCCCGGACGGCAATCTTCGATGATTTTAAATCGGTCGAACCCATGAACACAGAGGCGAACCCGCTCTCTACAATCGAGACTTCCCCGAGGAGCGGTTTAGTATCTTGTTCAGCTGTCTCGTCTTCAGAGACGAACGGGCTTTCCTCGATCGTTTCCGTGGAAATAATCGTCTCTTCGCTTGGCGTATCCGCGTGCTCGGACACCATTTCCTCAAGCGTCTCCGCTGATGGCGATTCGTTCGCTGCGACATCGAGGTCAGGCTGTGACGTCGGCGCATCAACGACGGTCGGCACGGATTTGTCTACTGAATCAACTACAGCTTCATCCACTGACTCCATCACCGGTTCATCTACGGGATCAATTACCGGTTCGTTCTTAGGCTCAGCCTCTACGCTTGGCGGCACCGCTTCTGACACTTCCTCTACCGGGACGGCCACTCGCTTTGCTTGGCGGATCGCTGAATCGTCACGCGTCTCCGGAGAATGTTCAGTCGGCAGAATGATTTTTGGTTTCGGTCGGGCGTATCCATAAATCGGAGATGGCACATCCGACGGTACAAATTCATCCTTCGGCTCGGGCTTCGGTGCAGGCGCACCTTTCTTACCTTCCTGGGATAGTTCGCGTCGAATTCGGTCTGCTTGTTGTTTTAATGAACGTTCATATGCATCCATACTTGATTCCTCGCTTTTTCACTCAATCCTATTTAGCAAAAAATCGGTCGAATTTAGCGACCGATTTCAAATGCTTTCCCTACTTCATATTCGTCATCCAATACGAGAATCCCTTTTTCTTGCGGTGCATCAGGTAAGTTCAATTCTCGCGCTGAACAAATCATCCCGTGTGAACTTTCACCTCGTAACTTCGATGGACGAATGATCAAACCAGACGGCATGACCGCTCCAGGTTTCGCGACGACGACTTTTTGGCCGGCCGCGACGTTCGGTGCGCCGCAGACAATCTGGACATCACCTTGATCGGTCTCAACTTGACAGATCGACAATTTGTCCGCATCCGGGTGCTTCTCAGCTTCTTTGACGTAGCCAACGACAAATTTCGGGGTGAAGTCCACGCCCGAAAGCTCGGCTTCGATATTTTGTTTACGCAAGATGACACCGAGCGTCTCAATCAACTCGGCCGTCAACTCGACCGGCCCGTGCCAGTCGCTGACGTCAAAATAATTACTGGCATTGAAGATGTTATAGCCATTGACTTTTCCCGTCGTCGATTTGACGATGGCGACATCATCTTTCCGTTCAACGACTTGGTGGTGGCGATCGCCTTCTCTTAACAAGACCATGAGGACATCGCCGATTCCTTCACGGTTATAAAAAGCATTGATTTGCATACATAAAAACGCCCCTTCTTTCAAACTAGACACAACTAGTTTAGCAGATTATGCGTCCGTTGGTGGGTTCTTTTTTCCGACAATGAAAATTGGTTCGAGAACGCCGTCCTCATAATGGAAAGAAAGAGCCGTCACCGGAATCCGCCCATTCGTGAAAAAGTCGAACATGAGCTGTTGCATCGCATCATAACCTTGATCGTTGCGGATGTCCGCGATGATCATCACGTCCTGATGCGGTACCCCGACGAGCATATCGCCATCGATACGGCGCTCCATGACCCGCAAAAACTCATCATTTAAAATCCGTGACGCTTCATACCCGTCCCGAGCAGCCAGAAAATAGAACGTATTCCCGGCCACGGTATCTTCTTTTAAATCGGTCGGCAACTTCATAACGTTGTCCCGTGCCAATTCGTCAAGACGCGTCAAAGGCATCCCGTCCAAATGCCGCTCTTCGATCAAGCGATAGCCGTTGCCCAAATCGAGTGCATAAAAGACAGCCGTCTCAGCTGTATGTGGCGTCATCGCGAGTGCTTCCCCACGCTTCGTCTCCGTCGAGAACGAGGCCGAACGAATGACGGGATAAATGTTCGCTTCATTGCCAGCAAGTGTGACCGCATCGTCGGCCGAGAGCGCTGTCTTGATGTAGTCGACGACCTCTTCAATGGCGACTTCTCCCCGGACTTTCGCTTTCGCTACGAGCGGGGCGAGACGGATGTTGACGCCGAACCGGTCCGTGGACCGCTCGATGCGCAACACCTCGTTCTCACGGTCATACGAGGTCCGGTACCCTTCCGTAAACCGGCGTTCGAGATGGCGACGTAATTCATTCCGTTCCATCTAGCTCACCCTAACCCATGAAGGAAGGCTTCGACTTGCTCAGGAGTCTTCCGTTCGCGTCCGACATAGCGGTCGACTTCTTGTCCGCCATTGAAGGCGACAAAGCTCGGAATCCCAAAAATGTCGAGCTCTTGTGCGAGCTCCATCCAGTCGTCACGATCGACGTAGTAAAATGTCCAATCCTCGAACTTCGCTTCGATGTCTGGCATGAACGGATCGAGGAAACGGCAATCACCGCACCACGTCGCTGAAAACATCAAGATGCTCTTCCCTTGTTTTGCTTCTGTATACTCGTTCATCGTTGTCAATTGTTTCATGTTCACCACTCCTGTTCTTTTTTCCCCATTCATGATAGCATAAGTCCGTTGTCACATTCCGCTCTCATGTTTTATGATCATCGGGAGCGAAGACTACGTGAAAAAGGTGAAGTCATGACAAAATGGACACGTGAACAGTTGAATCCAGAAATGAAACATCCGCTCGAGCAACTCGTCGGCGTCATCGGCATGCTGGCGATTCTGCGCTACGGCTACTTGTTCATCGATACGGACAAGACGCGAGGCGAGATTTTAGTATGGCTCGTCGTCGGGTTCGCCGTGATTTACATACTCGAACGGGTCGGCAAACGTCTTGTGCGCAGGCTGCCCATCATTCGAAAACGGTTTTTACTCCCCGTCTATGTCGTCTTGCTCGTCTTATTCTTGGCGAGCTTCCGCGTCCCTCGTGAAACCGTCGAGACCGTCCGAACTCTTTTCGGTTGGTGAACGAAAGAGAGCGTCCCGCTTATTCGCCGGGACGCTCTCTTTCGTGTCGCTCAATATTCGATTTTCATATCGTTCGGCCGAATCCGATTGATCCGGACCAACACTTGATAGACCGCATAACTGAGCACTGCCGGACCGACAATCAAAAAGCCGAAGACGACGATGAACATGTGCCAACTGAAGCCCATCGTCTCGAGCATGACAATCGGACCGACGAGTCCGCTTGTCCCCATCCCGGCACCAGCCGCGACGCTCTCGAGCTCGAACAACAGAATCGCGATCGGGGCGAGCACCGCCCCCGCTATCGTCGGCGGCAACAAGATCCAAGGATTCTTCACGATATTGCCGACTTGAAGCATCGAAGTACCAATCCCTTGGGCGATTGCACCGCCGATGCCATTGTCCCGATAACTCGTGATTGCAAAGCCAACCATCTGGGCGGCGCAGCCAACCGTCGCCGCGCCTGCCGCGATGCCACTCAAGCCGAGCATGAGCGCGATGGCCGCACTCGAGATCGGTGCCGTGAGCGCGAGTCCCATCAGTGTCGCGACGACGACGCCCATGAACAAAGGCTGTTGTTCCGTGCCCCACTCGATCCACGTCCCGAGCTGTGTCATGAACAAGCCGACATACTTACCGATATACGTTGCAGCCAAATAACCGACGCCAATGGTCGTGAACGGTGTGACCAAAATATCAAGTTTCGTCGATTTCGAGACGAGTTTGGATACCTCGACAGCGAGCAACGTCGCCACATAACTGCCGGCTGGCCCGAACTCGTAACCGAACGCCCCGACGACGAGCGCCGAGAACAAGATGAGCGGCGGTGCTTGAAGCGCATAGGCGATTGCAACCCCGATGGCCGGACCGGTCAAGCTGATGGCCACATCACCAATCTCGATGAGCGTCGACCCGAAACCGGACAGACTCGTTTCGAGCAATTGCCCACCCGCCGTCTTCATGATCAAGCCGATGATGAGCGTACTGAATAAGCCGAGTGCCATATAACTGAGTGCCGTCACAAAATAAAGCGACGGACTGAGCGTGATCCCTTTTTTCTTAAACATGGAAATCCCTCTTTCCTGTCTTGTCAGTCGTAAAGTTTCTGTCTTCACACTTTTATCAGTATAAGCGTTTCTCGGGAAATTTCAATATAAAAAACGCCACTACACGAGTGACGTTCTCCCTACCTTTAGCGTGAAGCTCGAAGCGTCTCCATCGTCGAACGATCGAGTCGTTTGACGAGCGCCTTGAGTAGCGCTTTCGCCGCATCATAGTCGTCCGTATGCAGAATCGAGGCGTGTGTATGGATGTAACGCGCTGCGACACCGATCACGGCCGTCGGGACCCCTTCCCCGCTCATATGGATGCGGCCTGCGTCCGTTCCACCTGGCGAGACGAAGTACTGCGTTTTGATGTTTTCATCAGACGCCGTGTCGAGTAAGAAGTCACGCATCTCTGGAGACATGACCATGACCCGGTCAAGGATTCGGATGAGCGCCCCTTCCCCGAGTTGGCCGAACTCCGTCTTATTGCCAGACGCATCGTTAGCCGGTGACGCATCGAGAACGAGCGCGACGTCCGGACGAATCATTTCGGCTGCCGTTTGCGCTCCACGGAGTCCGACTTCTTCTTGGACAGTCGCACCCGAGAACAAGATGTTCGGATGATCGGCTTTTGTCGTCTCTTCGAGCAACTCGACCGCCAGACCAACCCCATAACGGTTATCCCATGCTTTGGCCATAATCTTTTTCGGATGTTTGAGCGGCGTGAAGTCGCTTGTCGGCACAGCCGGAAGACCCGGACGGACACCCCATGACTCGGCTTCTTCTTTCGTATCGGCGCCAATGTCGATAAACATCTGTTTCATGTCCATCGGTTTACTCATTGCGTCCGGTCCGAGCAGGTGCGGAGGTGTCGATGCGACGACGCCCGGAATCAATCCATCGTTCGTCACGATATCAAACCGTTGCGCCATGAGCACTTGGCTCCACCATCCACCGAGCGGCTGTATGTATAGCATCCCGTTTTCTGTGATCCGGGTGACCATGAACGCGACTTCGTCCATATGTCCAGCGACCATGATGCGTGGTCCCGCCTCGTCCCCGACCCGTTTCCCAAAGATTGAGCCGATACCGTCCGTCATGACTTCATCGACATGCGGTGTGATTCGGTCACGAACAAACTGACGAACCTCTGATTCGAATCCAGGTGCGCCCGGAAGTTCTGTCAACGTCTTGAATAAGTCTCTCGTTTTTTGTTCCATTTCCATCCATCCCTTCAACCGTTCTTGTTTCATTATATACAGAACTTTTCGGCAGATGCGAATGGTTTTCGTTCCAATGGGGTACAGGTTTTGGTACGATGTACATGATAGCCATAGTTCAAGGGGAGGTAGTCATATGAAGAAAAGGTATTGGTTAATTGGGATCGGGGTTGCCATCGCGGCCGCACTTATGACGAAAAAAGTGTTAGATGAACGAAGCTTATCGGCCGAGGACGCGCTCGAGTACACGAAACGGGCATTCTCAGCCAAAGGTCACGTTCAAGGCGCATGGATCTCGGCATCACCTGAGATTTACACGTATGACGGACGTGAGTATGACGTCTTTAAAGGCGGCATCTCGGTTCTCGAGAACGACGAAGAGAAGACGTACCAATTTACAGTCGATTCAGAGACTGGCGCTTTACTTGAATATGCATGATGTGGGGTCGGCGATGACATTCGCCGACTTTTTTTGTTTAATCTGGGCGAAAGAGTGGAAAATTGAATATGGTACTTTTCAAACTCAAAAAGGAGTGATCCCACGTGAAGAAACTGATCGGTGAAGCAACCGAGCTCGTGTCACAAATGGTCGAAGGAATGGTCCATGCCCATCCTGAACTGTACGGTCGTGTGGAAGGTTTCAACGTCATCTGTCGTGCTGACGGGGCCAAGTCCGGAAAAGTCGGACTCGTCTCGGGTGGAGGCAGCGGTCATGAACCGGCCCACGCTGGTTATGTAGGTGACGGGATGCTCGATGCCGCTGTATGCGGTGAAGTGTTCACGTCCCCGACCCCGGACATGGTGCTCGAAGGCATCAAGGCGGCCGATGGAGGAAACGGGGTATTACTCGTCGTCAAAAACTATGCCGGTGACGTCATGAACTTCGAGCTCGCCGCCGAACTTGCGGACGCCGAAGGAATTAAAGTCGACCACGTCGTCGTCGCAGACGATGTCGCCATCTCGAACAAGGAAGACCGCCGCGGTGTTGCCGGTACCGTGTTTGTGCATAAAATCGCCGGTGCGGCCGCAGCGAGCGGGAAATCACTCGCCGAAGTGAAAGCGCTTGCGGAGAAGGTCGCGGCAAACGTTCGCTCGATGGGTATGGCTGTCGAACCTTGTTACATGCCGGTGAGCGGCAAGCCAGGTTTTGATTTGAATGAAGAAGAGATGGAAATCGGCATCGGGATTCACGGGGAGCGCGGCGTCGAACGGAAGTCGACGACGAACGTCGATGCCATCGTGGATGACCTGCTCGACCACTTGAAAAAAGAAGTGAGTCCTGGCGAAGTTGCCGTTATGGTCAACGGTATGGGCGGTACGCCCTTGTCTGAATTGTACGTGACGTATCACTTTGTCGCGAAAAAATTAGAAGATGCCGGCTACACGTTGAAACGGAAATACGTCGGCAACTATATGACATCCCTCGAGATGCACGGGTTCTCAATCACGCTCTTGCCGCTCGACGAAGAAATGACGGGTTATCTCGATGCACCGTCGGCGGCACTAGGTTTCAAACTCTAATCCAATGAATGAGGTGTTTATGCAATGTTGACGATTGATGGGTTCAAGCAAGCATTACGACACGCCCAATCCGAGATTGAGGCGAACAAGGATACACTGACCGACCTCGACCGCGCCATTGGTGACGGAGACCACGGTATCAATATGTCGCGCGGCTTTGAAGCGGTCGTCGCCGTACTCGATGACGACTATGCCAGCCTTGGCGACTTGAGCAAGAAAGTCGGGATGACGCTCATGTCGAAAGTCGGCGGCGCAGCCGGTCCACTATACGGGTCGGCATTCGTCAAGGCTGCACCTAAGTTTGGTGACGCGACTGAGGCCGATTTCACGCTCGTTAAAGAAGCGCTTCTTGAGGCGTCGACAGCGATCAAGGCGCGCGGGAAGTCAGAAGTTGGCCAGAAGACAATGGTCGATGTGTGGGAACCGTTCTTGTCTGACTTGAGCGAGGCTGACGATTTTGATGCCAAACTCGACCGCCTCGTCGGCGAGACCGAAGATATGATCGCCACGAAAGGACGGGCATCTTATTTCGGTGAAAACTCACGCGGCACGGTCGACCCTGGCGCACTCTCGAGTTCCATCGTGTTGAAAGCGATTATGAAGGAGGTTGAGTGACATCGTAGAGCTCATCATCGTATCCCATAGCGCTAAAATCGCTGAAGGGATTCAAGACTTGATGAAAGAGATGGCCCCCGCCGTTCCGATCCATTTAGCGAGCGGGCTTGAGGACGGCAGCATCGGGACAGATGTGACCCGTATCCTCGAGGCAATCGAGGCCGTCGACAAAGAAGCGCTCATCTTATCCGATATCGGTTCGGCCACGATGAACGCAGAACTCGCTGTCGATATGTATGAAGGCGATAAAACGATTCAGTTCTATGACGGTCCGATCGTCGAGAGTGCCTTCGTCGCTTCCGTCTCATCCGGTAACGGCATGGATGTCGCTCAAATCGTCGAACAATTGAAAATGGCATAAAAAAAGAGCCTCGCGGCTCTTTTTTTAACGTGGGTTATCGTTTTTCTCATAAATCGGGTTCATGAACTCGGTCGTCGAGTAGAAACGTGGAACAACCACGAACAAGATGACTACCGGGATCGCGATTAAGAGTAGCAAAATCAACACAGGCAACCAATAGACAATTTGTTGTCCGAGCATGTCGATGTTCGCATCCGCAAATTCAGTCGCGCCTTCGACTTCTGCGAGGTCAGCTGTTGCGAGGATTTTGTTGTCCGTCGCATCATAGTAATGGAACTCGGTCTTACGTGTGATGAAGATGCCGTCACGGACCGTATCAATTTCAACGACCGCCGCAATGACTTCATTGCCATTCGAATGACGGAGCGTCTCTTCTTTTACGATTTCAGCCGTTCCTTCTTTGTAGTCATAATGCGTGGCTTTCAGATCCTCTTCAAGGGCGTCCAAGAACGCCTCGTTTGCCGAGGTATTAAGTGGTGCGATTGTTAGAATGAAGATTAGTGCAAGCAGGCTTGCCCATGCTTTTTTCAACATCCCCATGTTCCCCCTTCTCTAATTCCAGTTTAGCGTCATTCCTATTGTACCAAGAAGAAAGAAAAAAGTGTGAAGAAAATGCTATTAAAATAAGAAAAAAGCGTGTCAAATTTTCGGACGGAAAGCTGCCTCCATCCGGTAAATCGGTTGTCCCATGGCGCTGAAGCGCTCTTCGTACTCGGTGCGCACGTTATCCGCCGGCTCGTTCGCATGAAGATCAAGTGAAATATCTGTGAAGTACATGCCGTATTGGCTCATGCTTTCGAGCGAATATTCGAATAACCCCCGGTTATCCGTCTTGAAATGAATCTCGCCTCCGCGTGGCAACACAGCCTCGTATGTGGCGAGGAACGTTTTATACGTCAAACGACGTTTCGCATGGCGTGTCTTCGGCCATGGATCGGAGAAATTCAAATAGACGCGATCGACTTCACCGGCTTCGAAGTAGTCGACGAGTTGCTTGGCATCAACAGTCAACACGCGGACGTTTGGCATCGGTGTCTCGACAAGCTTTTGCACGATCGATACGGCGACGCTCTCGAATAACTCGATGGCGATGAAGTTGACGTCCGGGAACTGTTGGGCCATCCCTAAAATGAATTGCCCTTTCCCCGAACCGACCTCGATGAAGAGCGGATTGTCGTTCTTAAATTCTGCTTTCCAGTTCCCTTTTAACGTTTCGGGATGAGTGATAAAGACGTGTTCTTGAGCTTCCATATATTCTTTGGCCCAAGGTTTGTGACGTAAACGCATGTTTTTCCAACCTTTCGTTCAAGAAATGTTCAAGTTTATGCTGACTAGCCGCTTCGTGCGAGCAGTCCCCTTGCGATTATACACGAAATCATTGTTTAATGAACATGAATCATCCTTCACAAGGAGGTTATATCGATGAGCACGTTGGATCAATTTTTAATCTTTTATGCGGCCCCGCTGACGTTTTTCGGCGCCGTCATCGCCACGTTCGTTTGGGCGTATTTCATGAAACCTGATGATGTCTAATGCATATGGAAAGGGATGGCTCACACTCGTGATCCATCCCTTTTTTCATTGTGTCCGTTCATCTGCCTCATCGAGCAGTTCACGGAGCACGGTCAATCCTTCTGCCCGGGCGATACCGTTCTGTTCCCCATACAACGTGAGAACCGTCTGGGCAATCGCATACCAGTGCATCCGGTAATGGAGCTCTGACGTGTAACGGATGCCGTAATGGCTAAACCACGTCTCCCACTCCGCCTCATCGACATAACTGTAAACGACCATCGCCAAGTCAAAGGCACGGTCGGCGATGATGGCGTCATCCCAGTCGGTCAAATACAATAGACCCGTCTCGTCCTCGATCCAGTTATTATGGTTAAGGTCCGAATGGCAGACGACAAGTTCACGTTCGTCATCAATCGGTTGATGCATAGTGAGCCAACGGACCGCTTCATCAATCGTCACATCCGCCTCGTCTTGCTCATAGGCGGCACATTGCCGAAGCAATAGCGTCGACGTGACCGGTGTATGATTCAATTGCTGCAGCATGAATAATAGCTCTTTCGAATGATGAATCTTCCCAAGCTGTGCCGCCACATCAGACCGTTTCATATCGGTTGGCGATAGCTCACGACCTTCGATGAACTGTTGGGCACTGAGGACGTCGCCGTTGAACATCCGCTTCGTCCACAGCAATTTGGGGACGATGCCTTCGGCGGAAAGAATGGCTAAAAACGGGGACGAGTTCCGTTTGACAAAGATTTTTTGTTGGCGCGTCGTCGCTACGTACGCTTCGCCTGTAATCCCGCCTGCGGAAGCCACCGTCCACTCTTCACCGAGCGCACCGATTATATCTGAATACATATTCATCACGCTCAAATCTCATTAAGAATTACAAAGATACAATCACCATATTAACACGCGATAATCGTCATTGACAACGACTCGACTTGAATCTCACGCGGATTTCGTGCAATCGGGACGAGGCTCGCCGTTTCCCCTTGCACATAAACGTTCCAGTCTCCGTCGGCATGAAACGTCACGTCACCGAATGTTCCGTTCAAATAGACACGGACGCGTTGCCACGCATCGTAGGAATGGCTCGCCGTTAACTCATAGGCAATCACGCCTGGAGGCGACGGAAGGAACTTGAATTGCTCCACGACTTTCTGCCGACTATCGTAACGGAAACACGTATGACGGCGTCGCAATTTCAACAGCGTCTTCACAAATTCGACTTCACTCTGACGCTCGTCCCGCAAATCCCAATCGAAGTGATTGATTCGGTCCGGTGCGTTGTAACTATTTTCGACCCCTTGTTTCGTCCGACCAAACTCCTGGCCTGCATGGAGGAACGGGACGCCTTGCGACGTGATGACGATGGCCGTGGCGAATCGTTGCATCCGTAATCGCACCACCTCGTCCATATCCTCACACGATAAGAGCAATTTATCGTAGGTCGTGTAATTGTCATGCGCCTCGACGTAATTGATTGTATATTGCGGGCTCGGGAATCGTCCGACGGTGACGTTCGGGATTTGAACCGCTCCCGTGATGCACTCGCGAAGCTCCCATTCCCGCCATTCGTTACCAGAGACGAAACCGCGTTCGCGGTCATTGAACGTCGACCCCTTTAACGCGTCCCGCATCATGTCATTGAAGTGCCCGATTCGAGGCATAAAGGCGGCGTTATGGGACGAGGCTTTCAACGATGGGCTGAGCGGTGTCGCCAAATCCCATCCTTCCCCGTAAATCAAGATTGAACGATCAATCTTATCAAGCGAAGCCCGGACTTGATTCATCGTCTCGACATCATGGATTCCCATCAAGTCGAACCGGAAGCCGTCAACGTGATACGCCTCGGCAAAGAAAGTCACACAATCGACAATCATCCGCCGCATCATGTACCGTTCCGAGGCCGTGTCATTCCCAACCCCAGTCCCGTTCGCGACCGTCCCGTCATGTTCATAACGGAAATAGTAGTAAGGGACGAGCGCTTCGAGCGAGGATTGTTCACGGATAAAGACATGGTTCATGACGACATCGACGACGACCCGCATCCCGTGACGATGCAGTTCCTCGACCATATGAGCATATTCTAGAATTCTCGATAACGGCTCGGCTGGGTCTGAGGCGTAACTCCCTTCTAATCCGAACCAATGAATCGGGTCGTATCCCCAATTGTATGGCATCCGGGTCGCCTCATCGACGCTGCCGAAGTCATGGACAGGCAACAGTTGCAGATGGGTGACCCCGAGTTCTTTCAAATAATCGAAGCCGGCACTGTTTTCGCCGCTCGTTCTCACTCCGGTCTCGACGATGCTACCATACAAACCTCGCATCTGACTCATCGAGGACGGATGGCTCGTGAAGTCCCGGATGTTCAGTTCATAGATGACCGCATCGGTCGCTTTCCGAAGTGGCGGCCGTTCCGTCGGCGTGACATCGGCGGCGACATGCGCCTCGACATCGATCAATACGCCAAATTCGCCATTCAGGCTGACGGCTTTCGCGTAAGGATCGACGACCTCGTTCGTTTCGACCGGCGTCTTGACGTACAGTCGATAATAGTGACCTTCATAAAACCGAGGCACGTCGGCATGCCAGACACCACGGCTCTCTTTAGACATACGAAACCGCTCGATTTCACGATGTGTCGTCGAGTCATGGATGACGAGCCAAATCGAGAACGCGACGGGAGACCAAACGTATGCCTCGATCGAGTGTTCGGAAAAAGTGAGGCCGAGCGGTCCGTCATAGGCATAACGGCGTTCGAACTCGTCCGTATGCACGATTTCACGTGGCACGACGACAATCGTTTTATGTCCGGGGTGAAATACAGTATAGACCGCTTCAAGCGTGACCGGTCGCGCCAATCGGATATCTCGCTCAATCGTACCGGCCTCTGTCGTCCATTCATTGAGCACCACATAGTCGACCGGTCGACCGTTCTGTTCAATCTGTACCGGAACGGATTCATATTCGGCGATGACTTCCAGTCGAATCGTCTCGAACGAGAGCAAAGATGCCCGTTCAATCGTCACATGTGACGTCGTTTGCTGCTCTGGTGTGTGATGCATACGCGTTCCATCCTCTCCAACCTACTGGTCCAAAAATTGTCGAAACGGCATCTGGGCTGTCGCATCTAGTAGTTTCGACACATCTCGAATTTGTTGGGCTTTGACGATCGGTGCCCTCGTGTTCACTTGTTTCAGCCACGACTCATAATCAGAGCGTGAAATGAACTGAGTCGACCGTGTCTCGGGCACGTGATCGAAATAGCCTTCTGGGGCCACCGTGACTTTTTGGATGACCCCGTCATAGGACGGAAGAAACTGTCGAATGATTTCTTCAGTGCGCGTCAATGCAATGAGCGGATTGACTACACGTTTATTTTCCCCTTTGAGCGGTTGATGAATCCATGTCTTCTGCTTTGAGATGTGATAGATGCTCCGATCCCCGTCAAGCCATTCGACCAAATACAGATGTGACGGTCCGATGATAAGATGGCTCAATTCGACAGTTGCCCCGTTCCATTCGACAACTGGACGATACATGAAGAAGTGTTGGTCGTTCCATTCGGTCACCATCTTGCGATAACCGTATTCACGAAGGAACGGCAAGAACGGCATGTCTGCTTCGGTCGCCCCTTCACACGCGAACTGCAACTTCTGGATGTGGCGACGGTTCGCGAGGAGCGCCTGGAACTGCGTTTCCGAGAGCGGGGTCGGTTCGAGCTCGATACGTTCCGTTCGACGCCAAAATTTCCACCACGGGTTCTCAAACTCCATGATCTCGGGTGGATTCAACCGATTGGACTCATGCAGGCGGCGCATACGGGCGATATCGGACTCGACGTATTCTTGGAAACGATTGAACTGATCGAGCATATTTCGTTCATATTTAGATGTCACGTCAAAAATTTTAATCGGGATCGCCATGTGTCCTCCTCTGACCGCTGTAACGGAAATACTTCAACTGCCTCATAGGCAGGGGTGTGGTTCGGATTGATTCGATAAAGGATGACGGCTTCAATCGACTCTTCGATCTTGAACGTCGGGGGAATATATGAACTGATCGACCCGGTGTCCCACTTTTTGGCGAGCGTGACGTGCGGGACGAACGGTTTCCGGTCGAGTGACGCAATCTCTTCAGACAGCTTGCGCCGGAGCGTCCCGGTGAGCGCCGTCAATTCTGCAGACGAGTCCGGGACGATCGTCAACACTCGAGGACGATCTGGTCTCCCGAAGTGATCAATTTGTTGGAACGTCAGTGAAAACGGAGCCGTCACTTCCGTCACGTCACGCGTGATCTCTTTGACCGCCTCGACTTCATCATCGTCCAATGCGCCAAGAAACTGAAGCGTCAAATGGAATTCTTCCGGCCGATACGTCCGGCGATACGAATAAAACGGCAAGATGGCCCGTTGAACGCGTTCGAACTCCGCCTCATCCATCGGTAGCGCTATAAAGTAATGTGTCGACATCGGAATCATCCTTTCTCACGAAACCGTCTCAACCCTAAGAATAAAATCGCGCCAATCACACTGACGACTGTGTACATCCAAAATACACCGATAATGCTGTTCACTTCAATGATGATTCCGCTCAACTGATTGAACGCGGCCGTCGCCAAACCTGAAGTAACTGCCATATAGACGCCAATCGCCGTCGAGGTGACGTTTCGGCTGACAAGGCTTCGCACAAACTGAAGCGCGACCGGAATGAGCAGGCCGACGACGAGCCCTTGGACGATGGCGAGCAGCCAGACGACCCACAGTTCTGGTTCGAGTGCGAGCCAACCGTTGCGGAGCGCTGAAACTAACGCCGCTCCCGCAAGTACGTTGACCGTCCCAAGACGTTCAACGATTTGATACGCCACTTTCATGAACGGGATCTCACAAAGCACGGCCACTAAAAACAACGTCCCGACGAGCGTCGTCGAGCCGCCGATACTCGTCACGTATATCCCGAAGTAATAGTTGTTCGCATAGATTGGACCGAAGACGAGCATGCCCCCAATCAAAAAGGCGATGAACGGGGCGTTCCAGACGGCCGACCAAGCGAACGGGGCGACCGTCGTCGCGCGCGTTGCCACCGGTTCGGCAATCGTCCTTAGCACGATGCTACCGGCCACGAGTACGATGGCGCTGAGCAAAAATGTGCTCGCAAGCCCCCACGTCGTATCCGCGATTCGTCCCATCATGAAAACAGCGATAGCGAAACCGGCCGATCCGAATAGACGGATGGCTCCATAATCAATTTTGACACGGGCCGTATAATCGAGCGTCATCATATCGATAAGCGGGATATGCGCGCATTGGAACACCGACCAGGCGACCATCAAGAGCACGATCCAAACGTAATCGGTCGCGAACAAGAACGTGATGGAAAGGGCGGCCGCCCCGATCATGGCGATACCGAGCCACGCCCGGACACGGCCCGTCCGATCGGCAAGCATGCCCCATAACGGCTGGACACCAATCGAGAGGATCGGCATGATGGCGACAATCGTCCCGACCTGACCCGGAGACAAATCAAAGCGTGCCTGCGAGAAGAAAAGTGCCATGTAAGGAATGAGGGCCCCTTGTGCGAAAAAGATAGCGACATACATTGATTGAAACGATAGTTTTTGTTGGTTCACTGTAAACTTCCTTCCTAACAGACAGAGAGCCGACCGAATCAGTCAGCTCTCACGGATTATTATTTAGCGAGCTCATAAATCGCTTCCGCATAGATGGCGGCGGCGCGAAGTAAATCTTCAATTTCCATGTATTCATCGACTTGGTGCGCGACATCTTTCGCTCCTGGGAACAATGCGCCGAAGGCCACACCAGCCTCGAGCGAACGGGCATACGTTCCTCCGCCGATGGCCATCAAGTGTGCCGATTCGCCGGTTTGACGCTCATACACATCCGCCAACGTTTTCACGAGCGGATGGTCTTCGGCCACGTGGTGCGGCGGCATGTGGTGACGCGTCGACAGTTCGAACCCGAACGACAAGGCGATCTCTTTCAAGTTTTGCAATCGTTCTTCAAACTTCGCGGTATACGGATAACGGATATTGACCGTCGCCGTCCGCTCTTCGCCCTGATAGTGGAACACGCCACCGTTAATCGTCAAGTCACCGGTCTCGTCGGTCGCTTCGATGCCGAGCGAAATCCCGCGTGAGTCAGCAAAGACGTGGCGGATGAACTCGATGTAGCGCTCCCCTTGAATATCGAGTGGAAGCGTCAGTAGGAACCCGGCAAGTACGTAGGCCGCGTTCACACCATTATCCGGCTCCATCGCATGGGCGGCGACACCTTTCATCGTGAACGTATACGTCCCCGCGTCCCATGTGCACGTCCCGTCGGCCTCATATTTCGCAAGGTAGGCCTCAAATTTTTCTTCGAGCACATCTTCTGTCTCGAGTACCGCGGTCGCGAAATCTGGGACCATGTTCGGACGTTCTCCGCTCACGAACGAGACCAAGTGATGTTTCGAGCCGGGTACGCGCTGAATTGGGAGTTGCTTCAAGACACCGTCATACAAACCTTTTTCCGCGTTAATAATCGGGAAATCAGCATCCGGTGCGAAACCGTATGTAGGCATCGCTTCCTGCTTAAAATATTCACGGACACAGCGCCATTCGCTCTCCTCGTCACAACCGGCGATGAGTCGGACACGTTTCGATAGCGGCAACCCGAGTTCTTTCACGATGCGCAACCCGTAATAAGCAGCCATCGTCGGACCCTTATCGTCATTGCTGCCGCGGGCGTACAGTTTCCCGTCCGCGACCGTCGGATTGAACGCCCCATACGTCCATCCGTCTCCGGCCGGCACCACGTCTAAGTGGCAGAGGATCCCAACGATTTCTTCGCCTGACCCGTACTCCAAATGGCCAGCGTAACCGCCGACATCTTTCGTCACGAATCCGTCACGCTCTCCTAACGCAAACATATAATCGAGGGCACGGCGGACTTCAGGACCAAACGGCTCGTTCGGTCCGGCCTTGTCTTCATCGAGGACGCTCGGGATTTGTAACAACCCTTTTAAATCTTCTAAAAACGCGTCTGTTCGTGCGTCGACTTCTTGTCTCCAATTCATCTCAATCTCCCCTTTGCGAATGTTCTCTCCCTTATTAGTATATCCAAATGTTAGAAAGACGAACATTCATTTCGAAATTATTTTTTCGTTCGTCTTTTAGAAGTTTTATTATCCATTTACACGATGTTCATTCGATATTTACGTTCCTAACATGTTCTTTACATTTCGATTGTTCGTTCTTTTCACTTGCAATTCTATTTGAGAGCGGTATACTAAAGGTGTAATTTTAGAAAATAACAATTTCATATTTCATTTGTCGTCCGTAGGTTTTGTCTTTCATCATTCTACGCATTGGGAGGTCATCCAATGAAAGGTTCAACAGATCGTATGCTAACCCGCATCAAGTCCATTTATTTGTTCATTAACGAAAGGGAATGCGTCACCACTTCAGAACTAGTAGAGGAGTTTGGGATCACGTCACGCACCGTACAACGTGATTTGAACGTTCTTGAATACAACAATCTGGTTGAAAGTCCGAGTCGGGGCACGTGGACGTCATCGAAACGTTCGCTCAAGACGGCAAATTGAATAACAAGTTACAAGGGATTCCGCACGCGGGTCCCTTTTTTTTTGCACAAAAAAGTACGTGCCGATTGACACGTACTTCCGAATCATATGAGGAACAAGTCGACTTCCGTTTCTGTCAACTCACGGTATGCACCAGGTTCAAGCGTCGGATCGAGTTCGAGGCCACCGATTTGGACGCGCTCGAGCCGCTCCACATGTTTTCCGACCGCGGCGACCATCCGTTTCACTTGATGATACTTCCCTTCCGAGAGCGTCAAGCGAATCGTCGAGCGGCGACCGGACTTGCTGAGCAGTTCAAGTCGTGCCGGTTTCGTCGTGTAGCCGTCCTCGAGTTCGACGCCTTCGGCGAAGCGACGGACATCATCTGCCGTCATCTCCCCATCGACTTCGGCGATATATACTTTGTCGACGTGTTTACGAGGCGACATGAGCGCGTGATTGAACGCCCCATCGTTCGTCAATAGCAACAGGCCGGTCGTATCTTTGTCGAGGCGTCCGACCGGGAACAAATCGTAATGGGCATAGGCCGGGTCGATTAAATCGACGACCGTCGACTCGACTTTGTCCTCGGTCGCACTGATGACACCAGCCGGCTTGTTCATCATCAAATAGACGAACGGTTTGTACTCGACGACTTCCCCGTGCACGGTCACACGTTCCGCCTCTAAGTTGATTTGTCGTTTCGCATCTTTGACGGGCTGGTCATCGATCCGGACGGCCCCTTGTTTCAATAAAATCTTGACGTCTTTACGCGAACCATATCCCATGTTCGCCAATAATTTATCAATTCGCATTATGCTTTCCTCCGATATTGGAATCGTTTCCCTAGTAGTTTTCCGGCCAAGTGACTTCTCCAACCGAGATAGCCGTATACGACGAGGCCGATTCCGAAACCGACAATCGTAGCCAATATATCGTTCCCCCAGCTCGGCTCATCTCGGAGCGTGACGAACAACGAGCCGTATACCGCGATAAACATCGCCCCACCCATGGCAAACATGAGCATCGTCCGACGCAACAATTGCTTATACGGGAACTGGAGCGTCCGTTGAATTTTCCACACCATGAGGATGATCGCGACAATATAGCCGGCGATCGTCGCGTAACCGGCGCCGATGCCGCCGAGCGCATAGACGAACGGTACGTTGAGTGCAGCTTTCGTCAATAGTCCCATCGCCGTCGCGAAAATCGTGAAGTACTGACGATTGATCCCTTGCAGGATGGCCGCTGCCACCGAGTAATAGGCCAGGAAGAACGCACTCGGCGCATAGTGGAGCAAGTAGACCCACCCTTCCCGGTCACCCGGGAACAGTGTCCCGAACAACGGCTCGGAAAGGGCGACCAACCCGATGACGGCCGGGATGGTGACAAAGAACGACACTTGGAAGATGTGGTTCACTTGATTACGGACTTTATTCATGTCGCCGTGCGTGAACGATTTCGTGACGAGCGGAATCGTCGCCATCGACACACTTGCCGCGATCGAGACCGGAATCAAGACGATCTTATGGGCGTTCCCGGTCAAGAATCCAAAAGCGGACGTCGCTTCAGCGACTGACTTGCCCGAGTTGAGCAACGTGTTGACCATCGTCAACTGGTCGACGAACTGATAGAGCGGCGTCGACAAGCCGACCATGACGATCGGGATCGAGTAACTGAGCAACTCGAGCAAGAGCGATTTCATCGAACGGACTGGCGTACCGGCCGGATTATCCGTCTGACGATGGATGTCTTTCCGTTTGCGCCAATACATGGCGAGCACGACGATACTTCCGATCGCCCCGATAAAGGCGCTGAACGTCGCGATCGTCACGGCGAGTACTTTCAACCCGTTCAACTCGGTCGTCGCCACGGCAGCGGTCCCACCGAGCGAGTCGGCGAGCGGACGAATGAGTGCCGAGTCCGAGAAGACGAACAAGACGAGCATCGTTCCGCTGAGCAGGAACATGATGCGGACGATCTGTTCGATGACTTGCGAGATGGCCGTCGGGGCCATGTCCTGATGTCCTTGGAAATAGCCGCGCACCATGCTCATCGCTGGGATGAGCAGGAGTGCGAAACTGACGCTACGCGTGACGAGCGTCAACGAGTCGATATATTGCTGATTGTTCTCCGAGTTGCGGACCATGAGTTCTGATAACCACGGTGCTGAGAAAAACAGTAATAAAAAAGCGACGACTCCGGTCACGAGCATCAGCTTCATCCCTTGACGGAACAAGCGCTGACTCGTGCCATATTCACCGAGCGCGTTATACTTGGCGATAAATTTTGAGACGGCGACAGGAATCCCCGCCGTCGAAATGGCGATCATGAGCGCATAATAGGTGTAGGCCGCCTGATAGAGCGTGACGCCGGCAATCCCGACCATCGCTTGGAAGGGAAACGTATAGAGCAGTCCGAGCGCACGCGAGATCAAATTTCCGGCTGATAAGAGCAGCGTGCCTTTGACGAAGGACTCCCGTCCTGAATCTTGTTTGACACTTGATGACATGAGATACCTCCATCTATTCTTCCACAACTAATGTACCTAGTTTTACAAAACAACCGTTTCTCATTATACTCTTACTGTTGCAGATAATAAAGTTACGAACCGTTAAAGTTTAGATTGAGAAGAGAAACGAGGGATACCATGATGAAAGATGTCATCGTCATCGGAGGAGGCCCAAGCGGCCTGATGGCGACCTACGCCGCCGCCAAAGCCGGAGCGAACACGCTCCTGATTGATAAAGGTTCGAAGCTCGGACGCAAGCTCGCCATTTCTGGCGGCGGGCGCTGTAACGTCACGAACCGCAAGCCCGTCGACGAACTGATTCAGTTCATTCCGGGGAACGGACGCTTCTTATATAGCGCCCTCGCCCAGTTCGACAACCAGTCGATTATCGACTTGTTCACCGGGTTCGGCATCCCATTAAAAGAAGAAGACAACGGCCGGATGTTCCCAGTGACGGACAAAGCGCAAGATGTCGTCAACACGCTCCTCGGCGCCATCGACGCACTCGGTGTCGAGATTCGCAAAAACGCGAAAGTGAAGACGCTCCATTTTAATGAAGCAAACGAGTTTGAAGCGGTCGAACTGGAGGACGGCGAACGCATCGAAGCAGGCGCCTGTGTCATCGCTGTCGGCGGACAATCTGTCCCCCACACCGGCTCGACCGGCGACGGATATCCGTGGGCCGAGAAAGCCGGGCACACGATCACGGAACTGTTCCCGACCGAGGTGCCGATTTTGTTGAACGATGCCTTTATCGGCACGAAACAGCTTCAAGGGCTGTCGCTCCGGGACGTCGCCCTCACCGTCCACGGTAAAAAAGGCAAACCGATCAAGACACACCGTGGCGATATGATATTCACGCACTTCGGCATCTCGGGCCCGATCGCCCTCCGTTGCAGCCAATATACGATCAAAGAGCGCAAACGCAGCAAAGAGCGTGTCGTCGCCCTCTCGCTCGACTTGTTCCCGGACATGGCACGTGACGAGCTGTATCAAGAACTGTGGAACCAAGTCCAAGAACAACCGAAACGGGCCGTCAAGAACGTCTGGAAAGGGTTTATCCCGGAACGGATGCTCGACCTGTTGTTGGCCGACCTCGCTTTCGGTGAAGAAGACGCGAGTCAGTTGAAGAAACAATCGGTCATCGATTTTGCGACACGACTGAAGACGTTTGAGCTACATGCGACCGGGACGCTCGATTTCGACAAAGCGTTCGTCACCGGCGGCGGCGTCTCTGTCAAAGAGATCGCCCCGCAGACGATGATGTCGAAGAAAGCGGACGGCCTGTTCTTCGCCGGCGAGGTGCTCGACATTCACGGCTATACAGGTGGTTATAATATCACGGCCGCCTTCACGACCGGGCATTGTGCCGGGTCGCACGCCGCAGAATTTGCTGTACGTACAACCGTATAAGAAAGAGAGCCTATCGCGCGCGATAGGCTCTCTTTCTGGTGTCACTGTTTCGCTTCAAGTTGGCGTCGCACTTCCGCCTCGAGCTCTGGCTCGGGTGGCAACCAGCCTTCCGGCTTCATGACCTTATTGTCTGACGCGCGCAGGATCGGCTTACCATCCGGACCGAGCTTCGCCATATTGGCGCGCTGCACGATCTCGAACAACGGCACCGGGTCGAGCCCGAGCTCGACGAAACTGCCCATCACGAAATAGAGGGCGTCCGTGAGCGCATCACCTTGTCCGACGAGTCGCTCGACGTCATTTGTCGGTGGGGCGTCCTGGAGCGATTTCTGAACCGCCTGTTCGAATCCTTGTTGGAACGTGGCGACGGCTTGCAGGAACTCTTCCTCGTTCCGTGCCGATTGATGTAAAAATTCGACGACGGCCTCTTCTGCCGTCCAGACCGAACGTTTGACGGCCCGCTCTAACTCGAGCGGCTGTGGTGCACTCGCTTCCGGGTGCCCGAACGTCTCATGGAATTGGCGAACTTCTTCATAGAAATAGCGTTTGCTCATATGATCCTCTCCTATCAGTCGACCGAGACGAAGTCGTCAAGGTCGAACACATCTGGTCGCACGATGGCGAAAATTTCATTGTCTTGTAAAAACATACCGGTCGACCCGTACACACGAGGAGTGACCATCTGTCCGTTCATCGTCCCTTCATCCGGGTTGATCGTGTAGAGGACGAGTTCTTCTGAATCGAGGACGTAAATGCGTCCCTGGCGTTCGACGAGGCCGACACCGCGGAAGTTCTCGAACTTCTGTTGAATCGAGGCGCTCATCCCTTCGGTCGTGAGCGGTTTTCTCGACTCGATGGCCCACTCCGTCTCAGGCGCTGGCGTTTCTTCGGCGTCTGCCTCATCAGCCGTGGTCGCCGTATCGGCGTCTGAATCCACTTCGGTCGTCGCATCCGTCTCGGTCGCATCGGCTGTTTCTTCTGTCTCTGGCTTCGCTTCAGCGTCGGTGGCCGTCTCATCCTCGAGCGTCCGTTCTTGGACGTATAACAGTTCCACATCCGGCGTGTCCGCCAAACGGCTCATGATGATCAGTCGTTTCGTCTCCTCGTCATAACCGAGGCCGAACAATCGGTCTGTCGAGGCGATTCCTTTAATCAATTTGCGTCGTTGTTCCGTCCACCGGCCTTCTTCACGCTCGATTGTCACGAGAACCCCATTCGCCGTGACGGCATAAATCTTGTCCTCGGAAATCATGCGCATACCGATGAACTCGCCGAACCGGTAGGGCTGTCCTTCGTTGCTGAGGATGAGTGACGCGTTCACGCGATTGGCGTTCCCGCTCACTTCGAAAAACTCTTTATTTTTCGTCAAGACGAGATATGACCCGATCGTGTCACTATAGTACACTTCATCGAGCTGTTGAATCTGTTCGAGGGCATCGGTCGTATCGATATCCTCCTCGTCCGGCGAAGCTTCGACGGGAGGTACAGATGTCGCTTGGTGACTCGTTTGAATCTCTATTTTTTCAAACGTCGAGGCGATTTGGCTTTGAATATCCTCGTCCGAAAAGACGAACACATAGCACAAAATCACGCCGACGACGACGGCAAACAGCGTCGTATATAGTACGTAAGAACGTTTCATGGACGTTTCGTCCCCTTTACATGCAGTATCGCCCTTTAGTGTAACAAACCCGCCCCGAAAAGAAAACGACATCATACAAAAGAAAGGAACGTGTGACAATGTCACACATTCCTTTGCTTATCCAACGACGATATTGACGAGCTTACCTGGAACGACGATCACTTTGCGGACCGTCTTCCCTTCCGTGAACTCTTGAACGCGTTCGTTCGCGAGCGCATCGGCCTCGAGCGCTTCTTTCGAAGCGTCGCGGGCCACGTGCATCTTCGCACGAAGCTTGCCGTTCACTTGGATGACGACTTCAATCGTGTCGCTGACGAGTTTCGACTCATCAAACTTCGGCCATGCCGCATACGTCAAGTCTTCCGTCATGCCGAGACGCTCCCACAACTCTTCGGCCAAGTGTGGCGCGACCGGGGCGAGCATCTTAACGAAGTTGATCATTTCCTGTTTCGGAAGCGTGTCTTGTTTGTACGCTTCGTTGATGAAGACCATGAGTTGCGAAATCGCCGTGTTGAAACGGAGCGCCTCATAATCTTCTGTCACTTTCTTCACCGTCTGATGGTACGTCCGTTCGAAGTCGGCAGTCGGTGCGACGTCTTGAAGCTCTGTCTGATCGAACAAACGCCAGACACGGTCAAGGAAGCGACGAGCGCCGTCGAGACCGTTCGTCGACCAAGCGATGGCCGCATCGAGTGGTCCCATGAACATCTCGTAAAGACGAAGCGTGTCGGCTCCGTGCGACTTGATGATGTCATCCGGGTTGACGACGTTCCCTTTCGATTTCGACATCTTCTCGTTGTTCTCACCAAGGATCATCCCTTGGTTATAGAGTTTTTGGAACGGCTCTTTCGTCGGGACGATGCCGATATCGTAGAGCACTTTGTGCCAGAAACGAGCGTAGAGCAAGTGTAGGACCGCGTGCTCCGTACCACCGATATACAAATCGACCGGAAGCCAACGCTTCAACTTCTCTGGGTCCGCGATCATGTCTTCATTGTGCGGATCGATGAAGCGAATGTAGTACCAGCAGCTGCCGGCCCATTGTGGCATCGTGTTCGTCTCGCGACGACCCTTCTCACCCGTCACTGGATCCGTGTACGTCAACCACTCGTCTGCGTTCGCAAGCGGCGATTCACCCGTACCCGACGGTTTGATTTCATCGATGATCGGGAGTTCGAGCGGGAGGTCTTCGACCGGGACCGTCTTGAGCGTGCCATCTTCCATATGAACGATTGGAATCGGCTCGCCCCAATAGCGCTGACGGCTGAACAACCAGTCGCGGAGACGATACGTCGTCTTCGCACGGCCAGTGCCGGCAAGTTCAAGCTCTTCGATGATCTTGGCGATCGCGTCGGCTTTATTGAGACCGTCCAAGCTACCTGAGTTGACGTGGACGCCATCCTCGACGTAAGCCGCCTCATCCAAGTTGCCGCCGGTGACGACTTCACGGATTGGAAGGTCAAACGTCTTCGCGAACTCATAGTCGCGCTCATCATGTCCAGGAACGGCCATGACCGCACCTGTACCATACGTTGACAACACGTAGTCAGCAATCCAGATTGGAAGCTTCTCACCATTGACCGGGTTGATCGCGTAAGCGCCAGTAAACACGCCTGTTTTCTCTTTAGCAAGATCGGTCCGTTCGAGATCTGTCTTTTTCGAGACTTCTTCGACGTACGCCTCGATGGCGACGGTTTGTTCCGGTGTCGCGATTGCTTTCACGAACGGGTGCTCCGGTGCGAGCGTGACGTATGTCGCGCCGTAAAGTGTGTCAGGACGTGTCGTGAACACCGTGACGACTTTTTCGTGACCGTCGACTTTGAAATCGACTTCGGCCCCGACCGACTTGCCGATCCAGTTGCGTTGCATCTCTTTGACGCTGTCTGGCCAGTCAAGCCCTTCTAAATCATCGAGCAACCGCTCTGCGTATTCCGTGATGCGGAGCACCCACTGCTTCATCGGGACACGGTAAACCGGATGGCTGCCGCGCTCTGACAAGCCGTCGATGACTTCTTCGTTGGCGAGTACCGTCCCGAGAGCCGGGCACCAGTTGACGGCGACTTCATCGACGTAGGCGAGTCCGCGGTCATGGAGCTGTGTGAAAATCCATTGCGTCCACTTGTAGTATTTCGGGTCGGTCGTGCTGATTTCACGATCCCAATCGTATGAGAAACCGAGCTCTTTCAACTGGCGGCGGAACGTGCCGATGTTGCGCTCTGTGAACTCGCGCGGGTCATTCCCTGTGTCGAGGGCATATTGCTCGGCCGGAAGACCGAACGCGTCCCACCCCATTGGATGGAGGACGTTGAAGCCTTGCATCCGTTTCATGCGGGCGATGATGTCCGTCGCCGTGTAACCTTCCGGGTGACCGACGTGAAGGCCGGCTCCTGATGGATATGGGAACATGTCAAGGACGTAGAAACACTCCTTGTCCGGGTCTTCTGTCGTCCGGAACGCATCTTTCTCGTCCCAACGCTTTTGCCATTTCGGCTCGATGTCTTGATGTTTAAAATAATCCAAAATTCATCCTCCTCTGCATAATAAAAAGCCTTCCGCCCCGGTAATGGGACGAAAGGCTTGAAAGCTTTCCGCGGTACCACCCATGTTGCATTTCTGCCACTTGAGACGCCGGTAACGAGGCGTAACTCCGGTTCACCCTACTATTCGTTCAGGCGAACTGCTCCAAGGCGAGTTCTCGCAGTCCATATACCGGTTCACACCACCCACCGGCTCTCTACAAATACAGACGTCACGATACTATTCCTCTTCTACGCATGTGTATGATCTCACTCGTTCATTTTAGCCCAATCTGTTTTAGAGCGTCAACTTGATTTTTCAGGCACTCGGATGTCTTTCATGAAAATGAAGAACGCGAGCGCGATGGCCGTGAGCAAGAATAGCATTGTGAAGACGGCACCGATGCCGAATACGTCATAGACGAGGCCCGATAAGGTCGGGCCGATCATCCGACCGACCGAGGCCGCGATATTGACGAGCCCTTGGAACTGTCCTGCTTTCCCCGGCGGTGCGAGTTTCGCGGCAATCGTCGGAACGGCCGGCCAAATGAACATCTCCCCGATCGTCATGACGACCATCGCGACCATGAACATCGTAAAGCCCCCCGCGAACGGAACGACCGCGAAGGCGGCGAGGAAAATAACGGCGCCAACGATGAGTTGCTTCTTCAAATCGTCTTCAAAGTAACGAAGGGCCCGGTTGAGGAGCGGTTGAGCGAACACGATCAAGGCGCCGTTCACCGTCCAAAGGAGCGAATACTGGCTGATTGTCACGCCGAGGTCTTTCGAATGGACAGCGATCGTGCCTTGCCACTGCACGTAAACGAACCAAAGGGCCGCGTAACCGATGGCGACGAACCACATCGATTTCATCGTCGCGCCGGACAACGTCGTCGCCGCAGCCTCAAGCTGCGATTGGACGACAGGACGGGCCGGGTCTTTCAAATAACGGAGCCCGAACAAGAGGACGACGACGAACAAGACCGATAAGAAGAAGTTCGCGTAAAAGATCCACTCGATGTCGATGCGCGCGATTTGCCCGCTCATCGCTGTCCCGAGGGCGACCCCGACGTTTTGGGCGACATAAATCGCGTTGAACGATCGTCGCCCCCCTTCCGGCCAAATCAAGCCAGCAAAAGCGTATACTGTCGGGAAGACGAGGCCACCCGAAAACCCAATCAATCCAAGCCAGCCCAAGTAACCGAGGAATGTGGCATGAAACAACAAGAAGCCGAGCGAGCTCGCGAGCAACAGCCCGACCGAGAGGATGAGCGTCCGTTTCCCGCCGATCCGGTCAAACAGCGTGCCCCCGATATAGTTCCCAGCGATGGCGAGCGCCGAGTTGACGAGGAGGGCAATCCCTGCGAGCGTCATCGATTCGCCTAAATATCCATTTATATAGAGTGTGTTAAATGGCCATAAAAAAGACGCCGCCGTTGTATTGAGCGCCATCGCAATGACCAAAATCCATACCGAAATCGGCATTTTATTGTTCATACCAGTTACTCCTTTCATTCCCGTTTAACGATAAAAATTCGGCACGACGGCCGAATCAAGAATAAGTCCTTCTCCAAGCTAACGGAACGCCCCATAACTGTCAAGAAAAATTACTTATTATGAAGTAAACACGAGGAGAGCTTGTGATAGCATGAGCAAAGAAGGAGAGGATATTCATGCAACATCCATTTGGTGATGCCAGATACCATAAATTAAATGAAGCATATCGCCGTGAGTTCGGCGGGAAAGTATTCAAGGTACCGCTCGACGGCGGTTTCACTTGTCCGAACCGGGACGGGCTCGTCTCGAAGGGCGGCTGTACGTTCTGTTCGGACGACGGCAGCGGTGATTTTGCCGGCAACGCCTGCGATCCGATCCCGGTCCAATTTGCCGAAGTGAAGGCACGGTTGCATCGGAAGTGGAAAGAAGCCCGCTACATCGCTTACTTCCAAGCGTTCAGCAACACGTATGCCCCCGTCGCCCGGCTCCGGGAATTGTTCGAGCCTGCCCTTAAAGAGGAAGGTGTCGTCGGTCTATCGATCGCGACCCGACCGGACTGTCTGCCGGACGACGTCGTCGACTATCTCGCCGAGTTGAATGAGCGGACGTCCCTCACGATCGAACTCGGCCTACAGACGATTCACGATGTGACAGCGAAAAAAATCAATCGTGGCCATGACTACAAGACGTTCCTCGAAGGTCTCGCCAAGCTCCGCCGACGCAATATAAACGTGGTTGTCCATATCATTAACGGTCTCCCTGGCGAGACGACAGAGATGATGCTCGACACGGCGCGAGAAGTTGCTAAAATGGACATACAAGGAATCAAGATCCATTTGCTCCACGTCTTGAAGCACACGCCGCTCGCCCGTCAGTACGAAAAAGGATTGCTCGAGCTCATGGACGAGACGACTTACGTCTCCCTCGTCTGCGACCAGCTTGAGACGTTACCGCCCGAGATCGTCATCCATCGGTTGACCGGTGACGGGCCACCGGATCTGTTGATCGGTCCGACGTGGAGCCGGCACAAGATGGCCGTCTTGAACGCCATCGATGCCGAACTGGTGCGTCGTGATTCCTTCCAAGGAAAAAAGAAGGATGAGAGCCATGGGATTAATGAGAGTCTTACCGTTCGCGAAGTACCTACTCCGTGAACACGTCACACCTGGTGCCGTCGCCATCGATATGACGGCCGGCAACGGGCACGATACATTGTTTTTAGCCGAACTCGTCGAGGCGACGGGACACGTCTACGCGTTTGATGTCCAAGCAGCGGCGGTCGAGGCGACACGCATTCGCATCGAGGAAGCAGCATTGACGGACCGCGTCACTGTCATCCACGACAGCCACGACACCGTCCGAGAAATTGTAGCTGACGAGACACGCCCGATCACAGCCGCCGTGTTCAACCTCGGTTATTTACCGGGAAGCGACAAGTCGGTCACGACGACGGGCAATACGACCATCGACGCCCTCGAGCAACTGCTCGACGTCATGGCCGTCGGTGGTGTCATCGTCGTCGTCATCTATCATGGCCATGATAGCGGCAAAATCGAGCGCGACGAGGTGCTCGCCTACGTCGAGGCACTCGATCAAAAGCGGGCCGGCGTCCTCCGTTACGGCTTCATCAATCAAATCAATCATCCCCCGTTCATCGTGGCGATTGAAAAACGTGCATGAAAACAGGCGACTCGAGCGAGTCGCCTGTTTTGTCATTCTCGAATCAATTCATAAAACGTGATGAGCGTCTCCGCGAACTTCGTGTTCAGTCGTTCATAGCCGAAATGCGGGAAGCCTTCGAGCCGGCGAATGTACACTTGATCGCCGCCGATTTTTCGACAGACGTTGAGCGTCAGTTTCACATCGGCGAAGCGGTCGTCCGGCGCATAGAAGCAAGCGAGTGGAAGGCGCGGCAAATGTTTCTTCTCTTCTTGATGCTCGACGATCTCTTCCTCGATTTCCCGGTATTGCCCGTACGTGATCTCACCGAAGCGGGACGACTCTTCGCCTGCACCCATGAACGTCATCATGCCGAGCGGCAAATCCGGACGGAAACGGTCGACCGCACTCGCGACGACTTGTTTCAATCCGCCGATTTGGCGGGACGGATGCCAATCGAACAAGGGTGAGATATACGTCAAACTGCCGAGCGGCACATCGTATTCCTGGAGCAATCGGTTCGTTAACAATGCCCCGAGACTGAAGGCGATGACGTGAATCGGCAGTTTGTACTGGCTCGCCTCGCGTAGCGTGTTCTTGATTAACAGCTTATGGTCTTCCGCGGTCAAGCCGACCGTCTGTCCGGTCACGACGAGAACTTCATATTCGTCGCGTAACCGTCCTAAAAACGCCTCGCTCAAGCGTGACGTGAACTGGAGCGGATAGACGATCACGATAACCCCTTTTCGTGATTCTTCTTCGTATGTCATACTGTCACCTCATTTTATTATGTCCATGTTTTTATACTAACAAAAAACATCAGCCGAGACTGATGTTTGTCAGAAAATCCGTCTAGGGTCTTAGCTCGGGTCATAGCGCAAATGAATCAGTTCCATCGGTTGGTCGTACACTTCCTCTTGAATCCGATTCAATTCGATGAACGCCTCATGGTTCAAAAAGGCAATCGCCTGCTCGTTCGAACTCTCAACGTACAGTTCGATCGGTTGAACTTTACGTTCGCGCAGATGAGACAATAAGGCCGTTCCGAGACCTTGTCGGTGATGGGTCGGATGAAGATAGAGTCGGAGCACTTCCCACGTATCCCCGCGGTCGATCGCATGATAGAACCCGATGACGTCGCCTTCGGCTTCACCGACAATGAACAACTGCTCTTTCGCTTCCTCGCTTGAACTGATGGCGCGGACGATCTCTTCTTGCTGATAAGCCCGTTCCATTACTTTTGAACGAACCTCGTCTTGTTCACTGACCGTTGCGAGCGCAATATCGCGGATGGTGGCGGCATCTTCTGGTACGGCTTCCCTGATCTTCATAACGGCATCCCCCTTTTGGCCAATCTAGTAGTATAATTCCCCATCAGCAAAAAAATATCCTGCCCGCTCATTACTTTTTGATGTCGAAATGAAAGAAGACGTTATTTTCCATTTTGACTCGGGTATAAGAGTATCAATGCCATCTTACAAAAAGGAGTGTTATTATGGAACCGAAATTACAACATGATCCACAAGCAGAGCAAGCCAATCATCCGAATCGCCAATTTGACTCTGAAGAGTCAAATGGCCCCCGCATCACATTGATGAAAGGGATTCTTTTAGGGGCTGTAGTTGGAGGTGCTCTTGCTCTCCTGAGTTCATCGAATCGTCAAAATACGAAACAATCCCTCTCTACCGCCAAATCGTCTGTCGGTGGGTTAGTAAGTGAAGTCGCCAAAGATCCAAGTGGAAAAGCATCACAAGTAATCGACCAAGTGAAGTCGGCTTCTGGTGTTATCCAAGAGGTGGTCACCGACGTTCAAAATGTCTATGAAAAAGTCGCTGGAGAAGTGGATACGGTGAAACAAGACTTAACGCAAGTTGCCGGCACCGCTATGGAAGCAAAATCAGACTTACAATCGATTGGCGAGAAAGTGGTCGAGGCAAAAGACACCGCGCTAGGCCAAGAAACGTCATCTGATTCTTCTTCTAACGATGATACATCTAAGCAGGATAAAAACCAATCTTAACAAGAAAAAACGACCTTTCTCAGCGAAAGGTCGTTTTTACTGTCTTATGCGAAGCGTTTCGCGCCTTCTTCAAGCACTGCCGCTTTATCCGTTTGCTCCCATGGGAGTTCAACGTCTGTACGACCGAAGTGGCCGTAAGCTGCTGTCTGCTTGTAGATTGGACGGCGAAGGTCGAGCATCTTGATGATGCCGGCCGGACGAAGGTCGAAGTTCTCGCGAACGAGTTCGACGAGCTCAGTCTCGCTCAATTTGCCTGTGCCGAACGTGTCGACTGCGATCGATACCGGGTGGGCAACGCCGATCGCGTAAGCAAGTTGAACTTCTGCTTTGTCAGCAAGTCCCGCTGCAACGAGGTTTTTCGCTACGTAACGAGCCGCGTACGCCGCTGAACGGTCAACTTTGGTTGGGTCTTTACCTGAGAACGCGCCGCCGCCGTGGCGAGCGTAACCACCGTACGTATCGACGATGATCTTACGTCCTGTAAGGCCTGCATCCCCTTGTGGTCCACCGATGACGAAACGGCCAGTCGGGTTGATGAAGTATTTTGTATCCGCGTCGATGAGTTCAGACGGGATGACCGCGTCGATGACGTGCTCTTTCAAATCAGCTTGGATTTGTTCGAGTGTGATGTCTTCGGCGTGTTGCGTCGAGATGACGATTGTGTCGATGCGAACTGGGTTGTTCGCTTCGTCGTATTCGACCGTCACTTGTGTCTTACCATCAGGACGAAGGTAAGCGAGCGTGCCGTTCTTACGAACTTCTGCCAAACGACGTGACAATTTGTGCGCGAGTGAAATCGGGAGCGGCATGAGTTCTGGTGTCTCTTTTGTTGCGTAACCGAACATGAGACCTTGGTCACCAGCGCCGATCGCATCGATTTCTTCTTCAGTCATTTGTCCTTCACGAGCTTCAAGCGCTTGGTCGACACCTTGGGCGATGTCTACCGATTGCTCATCAATCGATGTGAGGACAGCACAAGTCTCTGCATCAAAACCATATTTTGCACGTGTGTAGCCGATCTCACGAACTGTTTCACGAACAACTTTCGGGATATCCACGTAAGTTGATGTTGTGATCTCACCTGCTACGAGCACGAGACCTGTCGTGACAGATGTCTCAGCCGCAACGCGGGCGTTTGGATCTTCAGCTAAAATCGCATCCAAAATCGCATCTGAGATTTGGTCACAAATTTTATCCGGATGTCCTTCCGTGACGGACTCCGAAGTGAAAAGTCGACGGTTCAAGTTTGCCATTTCGAAAAACCTCCTATAATAAGGGTGATGTGTGGACGGTACTCGTTCCCCTTACGCGTTGCTTTGGGACGGTAATGAAAAAAACCTTTCGCCATGTTCAATGGGAAAGGTTGAATCGTTCTTCCTTACCCTCTTATCGTTCGAAGCTTGCGCTTCGCTTCAGGATAGCACCTTTTCCGAATAACAATGATAAATCGGACGGTTGCTGGGCTTCGTAGGGCCTTGTTCCCTCCACCGCTCAGAATAAGAGTATCCGTTACGAAGACCATCATATAAATGACACCCCGTTCTGTCAAGCGTATCGACTGAATTCGTAAAACTTTTCACGAACTCGCAATAGTTATGTTTGTGAAATATCAAACATTTTTTTGTCGGTATTCGATTTTGTACTATGACCTGGTACAGAATATGTTAGAATGACAGTGTAAGAAAGCGCTTACTTTAAAGGGTAAAAAGGGTTGTTTTTGATTAGTATGTCACATATAATAAAAACGTCATACTAATAAAACGCGGAAGTATGCGGATTTCATCCACATCTATTTAGGGGAAAGGTGGGATTCAGGATGGCGACAACGCTCCTGAAAATCGAAGAATTAATTAAAGGTGCCGACATGATGCGGAACTTAACGGTTCCAGAATTGGTGGAAGAAGCCATTCGCAACGGGGAAGGCGTACTGACGAAAGACGGAGCTTTATCGGTCAGTACAGGTAAATTCACAGGACGGTCACCGAAAGACAAATTCGTCGTGCAAGATGAAGTCAGCAATCATTTAGTAGACTGGGGTCCGGTCAACCAACCGATCGCAGAAGAGAAGTTCACGGCACTGCTCGATAAAGTGCTCACGCATCTCGAGACGAAAGACAAGCTCTACTATCTCGAGGCGTCTGCCGGGGCTGACGAGCATTATACGCTTCCAGTGCGGGCCATCACAGAATACGCGTGGCACAACTTGTTCGCGAAACAGTTGTTCTTGCGCGAATGGCCGACACAAGGTGCCTTTGATCCGTTCACGGTCATCTATGCACCGAGCTATAAGGCCGATCCGGAAGTCGACGGGACGAACTCCGAAACGTTCATTCTCGTTTCATTCGCCAAACGGACCATTCTGATCGGGGGAACAGAATACGGCGGCGAAATTAAAAAATCGATTTTCTCAGTCATGAACTTCTTGTTACCGGAACAGCACGTCTTGTCGATGCATTGCTCGGCGAACGTATCGGACGCCGGCGAGACGGCTCTCTTCTTCGGGCTATCGGGTACCGGAAAGACGACGCTATCGGCCGACACAGAACGTCATTTAATCGGGGACGACGAGCATGGTTGGTCTCCTGACGGCGTCTTCAACATTGAAGGCGGTTGCTACGCGAAGACGATCAACTTGTCGCGTGAGAACGAACCTCAAATCTACGATGCCATTCGATTTGGCTCGTTGATTGAGAACGTCGTCTTGGACGAGGAACGGGCACCAGACTACAAGAACATCTCACTCACTGAGAACACACGGGCCGCCTACCCGATTCAATTTATCGATAACGCGATGCTTCCGTCACGAGCCGGGCATCCGAACACGATCGTCTTCTTGACGGCCGACGCATACGGCGTCCTGCCTCCAATCAGCAAATTGACGAAGGAGCAGGCGATGTATCACTTCTTGTCAGGCTATACGTCGAAGCTAGCCGGCACGGAGCGCGGCGTGACGGAGCCGCAGGCGACCTTCTCGACATGTTTTGGGTCACCGTTCTTGCCGCTCGCACCGGAACGCTACGCTGACATGCTCGGCACGTTGATCGAGAAACATGACGTCGACGTCTATCTCGTCAATACCGGTTGGACCGGCGGAGCTTACGGCGAAGGATCGCGGATGAAGCTCGCCTATACACGGGCGATGGTGAACGCGGCCGTCAACGGGAAACTCCGTGACGTCGAGACGACGCGCCATGACATCTTCAACGTCGAGATCCCACGCCACATCGACGGGGTGCCAGACGACGTGCTCAACCCACGGGGCACATGGAAAGACGGGGCCCGCTACGACGCCGAGGCGGCAGCGCTCGCCCGTAAGTTCCAAGACAACTTCAAACGATTCACGAAAGCGAGTGAGGCGGTCGTCGCGGCCGGCCCAATCATCGTTTAATAAAAAATGACTAGCGCCTGGTTTAGGCGCTAGTCATTTTTTTGGTGCGACGGCTAACATCCAGTCCATCGCCTCATCGGTCGTCTTCCACTTTTCCCAAAACGGGAGTTGATGAGCGAACGGGACGATCCAAAGTTCGGCCCGCTCCCCCATCCGTTCGGCCACGGCTGTCGCATGGCGGAGCCGCACTTGCTCGTCGTCTGTCCCGTGAATCAATAACGTCGGGGCCTCCCAGTCCTTGTAGAGGGGTGAACGCTCCACGTACGCCTCAAGAGCCGCTTCCGGGTCACCCCCGGTCATACGGCGGAGCATTTTCCGCATCGAGCGTTGCTCTTCGTACGTCCATTCCAAATTGGTGACACCCGCCCATGAGGTCACGGACGTGAGCGGCCGCTCCGCGGCGAGCGACAACGCCATCATGCCCCCGCGCGAGAAGCCAAGGGCATGAATGAGCGTGTCCGTTCGATGGACGCGATCATAAAGAGACAAGACATCCTCTAAATCGGCCCCGCCGAAGTCTTCTTTCCCGCTCCCCCCATGGTTACCACGGTAAACAGGCGCCACGACGTGGAAGCCTTTGGCCGCGAACTGCATCAACCGAGGCAAGCGCACGTCCCCGATGCGTCCTGTTCCGCCGCGCAAATAAAACAGGACGTGCCCGTTCGGTCGCGTCGGCGTGATCGTATAGGCGACGACATCCTCACCATCGCGCGTAGCGTACCAGCCACGGTGGACCGCATAACCGGCATATGGAGGGAGGACCTCGATCCGGTCAAACCATTCGTTTTTCATGGAGCACCTTCATCGTTTCCGGGAGCACCCGGTCTTTCATCATGAAACTGTACCGGTTGTTCCGGAGCAGATTCGTTGGCAGTTCTTTCATGAGCACGGCGCCGTCGGTCTCATCAACGGCCGGATGGTCATCGAAGCGCTCGATCTCGGCAAAGTAAATATTTTTGATGACCGTGTCCCCGCGCCCGAGCACGCGGTATTGTCCGAGATAGTGCAGCGTCTTCACGACACCGCCCGTCTCTTCATACACTTCCCGAATCGCGGCATCATCCTCATGTTCGCCGGGCTCAACTTTTCCACCCGGAAACTCGAGTCCGCGTTGCTTATGCTTCGTCAGCACCCATTGATTCTCGTAGCGAGCGACGACCCAGACGTGGAGCGGCGTATCCGAAAATGGATAGTGCGCGAAGCTTAACTCGACTTTATTGTGATAGTAGTCCGTGAATGTCAACATAGTCCATCCCTTTCTTTCCCCTGTCTACTCTCACTTTACCTTGTCTTCCCCCAGTTTCAAACAAAAAAATAGGCCCGCCGGAGCGGACCTACTCAAAATTATTGGTTCAAGCGCTTTTCAAGCTCAGCTTTTTGTTCTTCGTAACCTGGTTTTCCAAGCAACGCGAACATGTTCGCTTTATACGCTTCGACGCCCGGTTGGTTGAACGGGTTCACCCCGAGAATGTATCCGCTCATCGCGCATGCCTTCTCGAAGAAGTAGAACAAGTAACCGAGGTGGTACGGCGTCATCTCTGGCAATTCGACAACGAGGTTCGGTACTTCTCCGTCCGTGTGGGCAAGGAGTGTTCCTTCAGCCGCTTTGTCGTTCACGAATTGAATCGTTTCGCCAGCGAGGAAGTTCAAGCCGTCGAGGTCTTGCGCGTCTTCTGGCACGTTCATCGCGTGACGGACGTTCGTGACACGGATGACCGTCTCGAACAAGTCACGACGACCTTCTTGGATGTATTGTCCCATCGAGTGGAGGTCGGTTGAGAAGTCGACAGCCGCCGGGAAAATCCCTTTGTTGTCTTTTCCTTCTGATTCGCCGTAAAGCTGTTTCCACCACTCCGAGACGTAGTGCAAGGCCGGTTCGTAGTTGACGAGCAACTCGATCGACTTGCCTTTCGCATACAAGGCGTTACGGACGACCGCATATTGGTACGCCTCATTCTCAGAGAGCTCTGGTGACGAATAGGCGTTTTGTGCGTCGCGTGCACCTTCCATGAGGGCATCGATGTCGATGCCTGCCGCAGCGATCGGAAGGAGTCCGACCGGTGTGAGGACCGAGAAGCGGCCTCCGACGTCATCCGGGATGACGAACGTTTCGTAGCCTTCCGCATCCGCAAGCGTCTTCAAGGCGCCACGGGCACGGTCTGTCGTCGCATAGATGCGCTCACGAGCACCGTCTTGACCATACTTTTCTTCCATGAATTGTTTCAAGACACGGAACGCGATCGCCGGCTCTGTCGTCGTTCCCGATTTCGAGATGACGTTGACCGAGACGTCTTTGCCTTCGAGCACCTGGAGCAACTCCGTCAAATAAGTAGACGAGATGTTGTGACCGGCGAAGAAGACTTGTGGCGCGTTGCGCTCTTCTTTTGACAATACGTTGAAGAATGAATGTTGAAGCATCTCGATGGCCGCGCGTGCGCCGAGGTATGATCCGCCGATCCCGACGACGACGAGGACGTCCGAGTTCTCACGGATTCGTTCCGCGGCCGCTTTGATGCGGGCAAACTCATCCGTATCGTAGTTTGTTGGGAGGTCGACCCACCCAAGGAAATCGCTACCTGCCCCGCTGCGGTCATGGATGACCGAATGCATTGCTTTCACGGTTTCTTGTAATTGGTCGACTTCATGTTCCCCAACGAAAGACAGGGCCTTTGAATAATCGAAACGTACAGTTGACATGTCATTTCCTCCTTTAATTCGCTCATTAAAGAGCCATACATGACCCATCATAAACGGAAACGTCGGATTCGTTCAATCATTATTGCGAAATAGGCATGAAATCGCCTTATTTACTCAGTTCAAGAATGGCAGCCACGTCTTCTCGTTCGAGTGTGCGGAAGCGACCGAACGCCCCGCGTTTCATCGCCGAATCCAAGATGGCGTCGAACGTCGACTCGTCGATGTCATAGTCACGGAGCGAGTTTGGCGCGCCGAGCTCATCGAAGAAGGCACGAACGGCTGCAATCGTACGCTTCGCCGTTTCCAAGTCCGTGTCAGCCGGTTCGACGTTGAACACTTCTGTGCCTAAGCGTGCGAAACGTGCTGCATTGTCTTCATCGAGTACATGTTCCATCCAGCGCGGGAACAGGATCGCGAGTCCGCCTGCATGCGGGATGTCATGGACAGCCGAGACCGCATGTTCGATGTTGTGCGATGCCCAGTCGCCCGAGGCACCCATTTGGAGCACACCGTTCAAGGCGATCGTACCTGAGAACAAGATGATGGCGCGCAAGTCGACATTTTCTAAATCGTCGACGAGTTTCGGTGCCGATTCGACGACCGCTTTCAACACGCCTTCCGTCATCCGCTCTTGAACCGGCGCATGGTTCGGGTGGAAGTACTGCTCGAAACAGTGGCTCATCATGTCGACGATGCCGTAAATCGTTTGGTCTTTTGGCACTGATACCGTGTAACGTGGGTCGAGGATCGAGAACGTCGGATAGACGAGCGGGTGACCCCAGCCGTACTTCTCTTGTGTCTCCCAGTTCGTGATGACCGAACCTGAGTTCATCTCAGAACCGGTCGCCGCGAGCGTGAGCACCGTACCGAACGGGATCGCTTCCGTCGGGATGTGGTCACGGAGCACGATGTCCCAAGCGTCGCCTTCATACGGGATGGCCGCCGAGATGAGTTTCGTGCAATCGATGACCGAGCCGCCGCCGACCGCGAGCAATGCGTCGATGTTTTCTTCACGCGCTTGTTTGACGGCACGACGTACCGTCTCGATGCGCGGGTTCGGTTCGACGCCTGAGAAGTCGACGAAATCGATCGAGGCATTGTTCAGTTCCGCCACGACTTCATCGTACGTGCCGTTCTTCTTGATGCTCCCGCCTCCATAGACGAGCATCACTTTCTTGGCGTCAAGCGCCTTCAACTCGCTCGCGAGTTTTTCAATCTGATGTGTCCCGAAAATAAGTTTCGTCGGGTTCTTGTATTCAAAGTTGTGCATGTCTCATCCTCCTTCGAAAATATGTAGCACCTACACTATATACCCTGTTTTTTATGATTGAAAAGCAATCAGGCCTGAGCGTAGATGCGGTCAATGATCGTATGGAGCGTCACCGCCTGTTCCGCTTGCTCGTACGATGGCTCGTGCCGGCACGCCTCGAGGAACGTGTGAATCTGACTGGCGTACGGATCTTCGAGCGTCAGATGAGCCGGTGATTTATCGAATAAGGCGCCATGCTCTTCCGTATGGAGTTGAAGTGGAAAGAGCGATGCGCCACCGTTCGTCCCACGCAGTTCGACCCGCATCGTGTCCGCCGCGTCGACATTGGCCATGAAACTCGCGTCTAAAAACAAAGATGCTCCGTTGTCGAACGTGACCATCGCCCGGGCCGTGTCTTCGACCGAGAACGACTCCGCGTCCCAATCACCCATCAGCCCGACACCAGGCCGTGTGCCGAGGTATTGACCGACGTGACCGATGACATCGACCGACTTCGGATAATCCATCAAATACAAGGCGAGGTCGAGCATATGTACCCCGATATCGAGCAGTGCACCGCCTCCTTGCAGTTCCTTATCCGTGAACACGCCCCATCCCGGGATGCCACGACGCCGCAGGGCAAGGGCCGTCGCCGCATAGACGTGACCGAGTTCCCCGGCATCGATCATCCGTTTCAATAGTTGTGTGTCCGACCGGTGCCGGTAATGGAATCCGTAATGCAGCGTCCGCTCTGCCTTCCGGGCCGCTGCTAGCATCTCGTTCGCCTCACGGGCCGAGATGGCCGGCGGCTTCTCACAGAGGACGTGGCATCCTGCCTCGAGTGCGGCGATGACTTGCGCTTTGTGGAGCGCGTTCGGCGTACATACACTGACCGCATCGAGTTGTTCTGTGACGAGCATCTCTTCGACCGTCTCGTACACCCGTTCGATTCCAAACTGTTCAGCCACCGCTTCCCCGCGCTCTCGCGTCCGATTCATGACGGCGACGACGTCAGCCCCTGCCGCGATGTATTGCGGGATATGGGCAGTCTTGGCAATCCCACCCGTACCGATGATTCCGATCCTCATGGTCCTCACTCCTTTTCTGTACTGTTCGTGAACGAGCGGGACATTTCCTGTACAAAAAAAAGACGACCTGCACATGGCAGGTCGTCTCAATCACTTACTTCTTGAAGTTCGTGTTTTTGATCCAGTCTTCGAGCTTGTCCTTGAGGACAGTGAATCCTGGAGCTTCTTCTTGCTTGAAGTTTGAAGCTTCGTTGCGGCGTGGTGCGCCACGACGAGCTGGCTTAGCCGACTTCTCGCGTTTTGGAGCTTCTTGTGTCGCTTTCATTGAAAGCTTGATTTTCTTAGATGCTTCATCAACATCAAGAATTTTCACTTCAACTTCTTGACCGACTTGAACGTACTCGTTCACGTCTTTCACGTAGTCGTGTGAGATTTCAGAGATGTGGACGAGACCTTGAGTCTCGTCGTCGAGTGCGACGAACGCACCGAAAGGTTGGATTCCTGTTACTTTACCTTTTAAAACTTGATCTTTTTCGTATTTTGCCATTACAAACACTCCTATGCTAAATTCATCAACTTACTATAACATACTTTTTTCGATAAAGTGTACAAATTAGTAAAAAAGATTATTTGGGATTATTTTCGTGTTTCAAAGTCGACGGGTCGGGTAAATACAAATCAAGCAAGACTTCAAGTATTCCCCCCTGATTCCGCTAGGTTAACGCCTAGCCCTTTTTTGTTCAAAAGCTTGTAAATGGTCGCTGTGCGGCCACCTCAAACACCGTCTCCCCTACCATTTCATTCAACATAATCGCGTTCCGATACACGGCCATCCCTAAATTCGTTGCCGCCGGCCCGTGCGAATGTTCCAAATTCGTATGGGTGAACAGACTGCCGGTCAACCTAGTCTCCGTCGCGATTTGATAGCGGTTGTTGACGCGCCATAGTCGTTCCGCTTCCCATTCGATGTCAAATCGTTCGACCCACTCCGGAATCCGCGGTCGATACCCGGTCGCCGCCACGACCGCATCATACTCGTTCGTGAACGATTCACCGCTATGCTGCTGAGTCCCTTCGATCATATAGCTCGATGAGTGCGATACGCGCTCGATTTCGATTTGGGTAAACAAGTTCGTCGCTTGGTCCGTCCCGTCCGCCGTCCGATGATATAACGCCCCATAGATGGCACGGAGCGTCTCTGGGTTGACGCCATTGCGGAATCGTTCGAACGACTTCCCAAGTTGCTCACGTTCCGCGTACGGTAATCGATTGAAATACTCGACGTACGACAAGCTGAAGATCTCTTCCCCGAGTTTGCCGCTCTCGAGCGACTCGAACACGTCCGAGCGCGTCACCCAATCGATTTGTTGCCGCGTTTTATCGGATCGACTCAATAAATCGAGATACACCTCCGCCGCGCTCTGCCCGCTGCCGATGACAACGATGCGGTCCTTTTCAAGCAATCGTTCCCGCTCCATTCGATACGAGCTCGTATGAATGACATCTTGGAATGCCTCTGGGATGAGCGGTTCTGCCCCCGTCCCGATGACGACGTGTCGCGTCGATAGCGTCTCTTCGCCTTTAGGCGTCGCGACCGTGACGAGGAAGCCGTCCTGTGCCGGACGGACGTCGACGACCCGGTGCGAGAACTTGATTGTGTCGAGCGAGGCAGCGATCGCCTGCAAATAGCGATTGAACTCTGTCCGGGGAATCGTCGGGCTCTCTTGGACGATGAACGTCTGCAGTCGGCCCGCCTGCTTCAAATAGTTCAAATAGCTGTGCCGGCTCGTCGGGTCGGCGAGCGTCACAAGGTCATATAAATAATGCGTCTGCATCGTCGCCGCTTCGAGCAACATTCCTTCATGCCAATTGAAGTCGGCCCGCTCTTCAAAACATATCCCCGTCAATTTGGTCGATTCGCTGAGCGCCATCAAGCCGAGATTGTACGGGCCACATCCGATTGCTACAAAATCCACTCGTTCCAATGACCTCACCTCGCTCGTCTTTTCCCATCTATTATACCACTAAAACGTAAAACAGACCCTCATCGCTGAGAGTCTGTCACTGTCGTCGTCACTTCGAACTGTTTCATGAACCGATCGATGCGACGAATCGCTTCTTGTAATTGTTCGACCGACGTCGCGTAACTAGCCCGGACGAAGCCTTCACCGCTCGCGCCGAAGGCGTTGCCCGGCACGACCGCGACCCGTTCCTCGAGCAAGAGACGCTCGGCGAACTCTTCGCTCGTCAATCCGGTGTGGCGAATCGATGGGAAGGCGTAGAACGCCCCACCCGGTACGTGCGTCGGTAACCCGGCGTCATTGAGGGCCTGGATGAAGTAGTTACGGCGCTGCCGATAGCTCTTCACCATCTTCGGTACATGCTGGTCACGGCTCTTCAGTGCCTCGAGACCGCCGAACTGAACGAGCGTCGGGGCACACATCATGCCGTACTGATGAACTTTGAGCATCTCCCGTGTCACGACTTCCGGCGCACATGTGAACCCGAGCCGCCAGCCTGTCATCGCGAACGCCTTCGAGAACCCATTGACGACGATCGTCCGCTCGCGCATATCATGAAGCGTCGCAAAGCTTGTGAACGGCTCGTCATATGACAGTTCGGCATAAATTTCATCACTGACGACCCAAAGGTCATGTTTCGTCGCGAGTTCCGCGATTTCGGTGAGTTCTTCACCCGTCATCGTCGCTCCGGTCGGGTTTGACGGGAAGCAGAGGAGCATCGCTTTCGTGCGCTCCGTGATCGCCGCTTCGACGTCTTCCCGGTTCAGACGGAACCCGTTCTCCGGACGACAGGCGACCGGGACGACCGTCCCGCCGGCGAGCTCGATGAGCGGCCCGTACGAGACGAAAGCCGGTTCAACGACGATGACCTCGTCACCCGGGTTGAGGAGAGCCCGGAAGGCGATATCGAGCGCCTGCGACGCGCCCGTCGTGACGATCAGTTCCGTCGCCGGGTCATATGTCGCCCCGAACCGGTCCGCCATGTAACCAGCGATTTCTTGACGTAACTCGAGGAGACCGGCGTTCGCGCTATAGGCCGTGTAGCCTTGCTCGAGCGCCGCATAGCTCGCCTCGCGCACGTTCCACGGCGTGATGAAATCCGGCTCTCCCACCCCGAGAGAGACGACGTTTTCCATCGTTTGCGCCAAATCGAAGAATCGGCGAATGCCGGACGGCTTCATTGAGACGACTTGTTGGGATAGTGACTTCATGGCGTAATATTCAACCGTTTGTCTTCGACTTGTGGGGTGAATAAAATGCCATCATGCTTATACGTCTTCAATTTGAAGTGCGTCGTCGTCGAGACGACCGAGTCAAGCGGTGACAATTTGTCCGAAACGAACGACGCGACGTCTTGAAGCGAGTTCGCCCGAATGACGACTTGCAGGTCGTAAGCCCCTGACATCAAATAGAGTGCCGTCACTTCCGGGAAGCGATAAATGCGTTCCGCGACCTCATCGAAACCACGACCCCGTTTCGGAGTGACTTTGACGTCGATGAACGCCGTGACATCGTGGCGATTGATTTTTTGCCAGTTGACCATCGCCCGGAAGCCGAGCAAGATGCCGTCCGCCTTGAACTTTTCGAGCATTGCCTCGACAGTCGCCTCGTCGGTCGCGAGCAAGTTCGCCAACAGTTTCGTCTCGAGGTAGCCTTTCTCTTCGAGCAGCTCGAGCAATTCTAGTTCTTTCGATGTATACATAGTTATTCTCCTTCCGTTCTACCGGGGAACGCCCCTGTGAACGTTCTCTCTGTCTGTCTCACATAGTCCCGTCGTTCGGCTTGGACGATATGGAAGTTCTTCATTTCCATATTGACCAAACCGTGCTTGTGACAGAACCGATCAAAGTAACGACGGCGCGTCTCGTCTTGTTTGGCCGACAAGTTGTCGGTGCCATTGAACGCATAGAGCACCGTCGCGCGGGCCGGATGACGAATCGTCCCGACCTCACTGACACGTAGAATGAAATCCCAATCCCAGTAGTTATAAACGTCCTCATCGAACGATCCAATCGTCTCGTGGAGCTGTTTTCGATAGAGCGTACCGGACGGGATAAACGTCGAGTCTTGGCGAAGTCGCTCCAAATCGAGGGCATAGGCGAATGCCTCCCAGTCGGTGACGCGACGGCGCCCATCTTCCCACGTAAAGCGGAACAGTTCCGCGTCCGTGAAGACGAGGTCGGCCGAACGGATGTCCTCGAGCGCTTGTTCGATATGGGTCGGCATGAGCAAATCATCATCGTCGAGCAACAGGATATAGTCGCCGCTCGCTTCCTGTACGCCGCGATTGCGGGCTTTGACGTGATGATTCTCGCCAAGCTCGATATATCGAATCGATAATCGATTCAAAAAAGGCGCCAAAAGATGCTGTTTTGGCGGCCCGTCATTATTGATCACAAGTACTTCAAACTCCCCGAACGTCTGGACGACCAGACATTCGAGCAGTTCCGTCAGTTCCGTCTCCCGCGAATGGACCGGGATGACGATGGAAACGAGCGGGTTCATCCGCGGTAAGCAGTTTCGACGTGCGGCAAAATGGCTTCCCAGCTGACGCCGTTTTCTTTCGATACCGTGACGAAATCGCCATAGGCGAATACGCTCTCGACGCCTTCGATGGCGACGAGTTTCGCGAGAAGCGGTTGGTCCGTCTCTTCGCCGGCTTTCACGCTTTGGCTTTTCGCACCGAAGACGTTCTCAGGAAGTGTAATTTTCATTGCATTTGGATTCGGTGTTGGATCGATACGTAACATCGTGGTTCCCCCTTATAGTTGACAAGATTCTGAAGACGCGAGTAGTCGTGCCGCCATGGCCCGTGTTTCTGGTTCACTTGGACAGTCGCCAAAAGCGTCTGTCAAGATTTGTCGAATCACGTCATCCAATTGATCGATCGAATCGACGTGAATGAGCGCCAAGGCGATATCGTCAAACTCTGGTCCATACGACCCAAGCCCGTAACCGAGTGGGTCCCATGCTAATAATAAGTCTTCTGCTCTCATTTGTTAAACCCTTCTTTTTACCTTGATTTCAAATCGTACTCCCTCAATCTACCTCACTTTTCAGTTCGATGCTAGTGAGCGTTCGAATTTCCCTCGTTTTGAAAAAGCAGTCGTCACTATATATAGTAATCGCTCAAATCGTAAATTGAATAGAAGATAGGACGAAATCCAATGAATTTATCGTTTATTTGGACATCCGGTTCATGATTGACCGCTTACATAAAATTGCACGCGTTCTCACGCAAACGTCAATTTAATTTTTTTCTATCTCATATCTCATCTCAAATCGGATGATAGCGCCGTTTTTGAGTAAAAGTAATCTAGGCGTCGACAGTTTGCCGAATGTCAAGATTGCAAAACTAAATATAGGTGATTTATGATTAAAAAGACAAGAAAACGTCAATATATAGTTAATGGATATTTATCACGTTCATCCATCATTGACGTCGAATCGGACAAGTTCCGCTATACCTTTATAATATCTACATCCGAAGAAGGAGTGATCGTTTTGACATCCCCTATCCATCACGAGACGATGTTGGCCGCTGCGCCAACACTTACTGACGTCTCGACATTGATCCAATCATTAAAACAACGCTACCCACAGCTTAGTGTCGAACGATACGAAGAACGAGCCGTCCGGGCGCTCGAAGGAAAGACACTGACGCAAGATGTAGTATATGAACTCTTGACGATGCACGCCCTCGATATGTTGAAGGCTGAAGAGCCGGACTGGACGTTCGTCGCCACAGAAATGTACTTAAATCGCCTCTATTTAGAAGCGGCCCGTAACCGCGGTTATGACGCCTCGATGCGTTACGGCGCTCTCTATCCAATGATTGAGACGCTCACGACAAAAGGCATCTTCACCTCGGCACTACTCGATACGTACTCGAAAGAAGACATCGCCTATTTGGAGACGTTGATTGACCCGTCACGTGACCGCATGTTCACATACATCGGTCTCCGGACGTTAGCAGACCGTTACCTCGGCCGCGACCACGTCAAAAACTTGTACGAGTTGCCGCAAGAGCGGTTCATGGTCATCGCCATGACACTCATGCAAAAAGAGAACGCTGACCAACGTGTGAAACTCGTCGAAGAAGCGTATTGGGCATTATCGAACCTCTATATGACGGTTGCTACACCGACGCTCTCGAACGCCGGGAAATCGTACGGGCAGCTCAGCTCATGTTTCATCGACACGGTCGACGACTCGCTCCGCGGCATCTACGACTCGAACACAGATGTGGCCACGCTCTCGAAAGGCGGCGGCGGAATCGGCGTCTATCTCGGCAAGATCCGCTCACGCGGCAGCGACATCAAAGGCTTCAAAGGCGTCTCGAGCGGCGCGCTCCCTTGGATGAAGCAACTGAACAACACGGCCGTCTCGGTCGACCAGCTCGGCATGCGCCAAGGCTCGATTGCCGTCTACCTCGACATTTGGCATAAGGACATTTTTGAGTTCCTCGATGCGAAATTGAACAACGGGGACGAGCGCCTTCGGACTCACGACTTGTTCACAGGCGTCTGCTTGCCCGACTTGTTCATGCGTACGGTCGAAGCACGTGGCGACTGGCACTTGTTCGACCCACACGAGATTCGTACGGTCATGGGCTTCAGCCTTGAAGACTTCTACGATGAGACGGAAAATGGCGGTTCGTTCACCGAGAAATACTTAGCGTGCGTCAATATGCCGGAGCTTTCGCGCGTAACGGTACCAGCCATCGACCTCGTCAAACGGTACATGCGCTCACAGCTCGAGACAGGAACGCCTTACATGTTTTTCCGCGACGCCGTGAACCGTGCCAACCCGAACAAACACGCGGGCATGATTTACAGCTCGAACCTCTGCTCAGAGATCGCGCAAAACATGTCGCCGACGACAATCGACGAAGAGTACACAGCGGACGGAAAGATCGTCATCACGAAGACACCTGGTGACTTCGTCGTCTGTAACTTGAGCTCAATCGCCCTCGCCCGAGCCGTCAAATCGGACGTCCTCGAGCGACTCATCCCGATTCAAATGCGGATGCTCGACAACGTCATCGACTTGAACACGATTGAAGTGCCACAAGCGATGATCACGAACCAGAAATACCGCGCCGTCGGACTCGGAACGTTCGGTTGGCATCACCTGCTCGCCCTCGAAGGCATCCGTTGGGAATCGGTCGATGCCGTCCAGTACGCGGAAAAGCTGTATGAGAAGATTGCTTACCTTACGATTCAAGCGTCAATGGAATTAGCCAAAGAAAAAGGCGCATTCGGCGTCTTCGAAGGATCGGAGTGGCATACGGGTGAGTACTTCAAACGCCGTAACTACCGCTCACACGATGAACTCGATTGGGACGGCCTCGCGGAAGCGGTTCATCAAAACGGTGTCCGCAACGCCTACATGATGGCGGTCGCACCGAACTCGTCGACAGCGATCATCGCGGGTAGCACGGCTTCGATCGATCCGGTCTATAAGAAGGTCTACTCGGAAGAGAAGAAAAACTATAAGATCCCGGTGACGGTCCCTGACCTCAACCCGGAGACGAACTGGTTCTATAAATCAGCGTTCGAAGTCGACCAACTCTGGAGCATCCGTCAAAACGCGGCCCGCCAGCGTCACATCGACCAAGCGATCAGCTTCAACCTTTACGTCAAAAATGACGTGAAAGCGACCGAGCTCCTCTCGATGCATCTCGAGGCCTGGTCACTCGGAATGAAATCAATTTACTACACGCGTTCGACGACTGTTGAAGTCGACGAATGTGAATCGTGTGCTTCGTAACGTCACGTAACAGAAAGGTGGGACCAACCATGAACGTCGCAATCGTCTATAGTTCGATGAGCGGAAATACAGAAGAGGTCGCCGAACTGATTCAGGCGACCCACGTCCATCGGGGCGACCGCGTCGCCCTGTATGAAGCGGACCGCATCGGCCATCGCGAAGCCCAAGCACTCGCCACGTACGACCTCGTTTACTTCGGGTCGTATACGTGGGCGGACGGCGTCTTACCGGACGAGATGAAAGATACGTTTCGTCTCGTCTTGAAAGAACTTAATGTGCCGCTTCGCCAAGCCGCCGTGTTTGGGACAGGTGACAAGATGTTCGTCCACTTCTGCCGAGCGGTCGACGAGATGGCCTACCACCTTTCGAAATACGGAATTCCTCTCGCCGGTGAGACATTGAAAATCGAGCAGTCACCGCGCAATCAACCGTACAACGTCCGTCACTGGGCCGAACGGTTGGCTAGAAACACCGAAGAAGGAGTATATGTCCATGACCATTCAAAAGATCAAACTACTATCGCCCAAACATCCTAACCGGGCGACTGCCATTATCGGGGGCGAGACGAGTTCCATCGTCAATTGGAACGACATCGCCTATCCGCAGTTTTACACCATCTATAAACAACTGCTCTCAAACTTCTGGATCCCGGATGAGATCTCGATGTCGAAAGACATGCAGCAATGGCCGCAGTTGAGCGAGCGTGAACAAGACGCCTTCAAACGGATCATCGGGTTGTTGTCGATCCTCGACTCGGTACAGACACGCTATATCCTCGAGTCATCGATGTTCTCATCAGACTCGTCGGTGCACGCCGTGCTCGCCGTCATCGCTCAACAAGAAGTCGTCCATAACCAATCATATAGCTACGTCCTCTCGAGCCTCGTCCCGCTCAGCGAGCAAAATCGCATCTTCGATATCGCCAAGGACGACGAGATGGTCATGAAACGGAATCAGTTCATCTTAGACTTATACGAGGACTTCCGGGCCGACCAGACGGCCGAGACGTTCGCCAAGTCGCTCGTCGCCTCGATTATTCTCGAAGGCATCAACTTCTATTCCGGTTTCGCCTACTTCTACAACTTGGCCCGTCACCAGAAGATGGTCGGCACGTCGACGATGATCAGCTACATCCAGCGTGACGAGATGCAACACTCGTATTTCGTCAGCCAGTTGCTCCGGGCCGTCTTGACGGAAAACCCGGAGATCGACGCCGACGGCAGCTTCAGCCAGTTCGTCTATGACACGATGGGGGAAGCCGTCGACCTCGAGGTCGAATGGTGCGAATACGTCCTTCGAGACCTCGACGGGCTCGACGTCAGCGAGATGCGCGATTACGTCAAATACCTCGCCAACAAGCGCCTCCGCGTCATCGGCTTGAACGATCTGTATGAAGGGTTCAACGAAGACGTCATGCCGTGGATTCGTGCGTACTCAGACGATTCATTGAATGCCACGAAATCCGACTTCTTCGAACAGAAGTCACGCTCGTACGCAAAAGTCACCGACGCCAACGGCTTCGACGACCTATAAGCACAAAATGCCCCGACTCATAGTGAGTCGGGGCATTTTTAATGGATGAAATTTAATGATAAGCGCGTACGTACTGAGCGATCCCTTCAGCGACACCTTCCGCCATCCGTTGACGAGAAGCGTTGCTCCGTAAGTGGGTGACGTCTTGCGGCGAAGAGATGAAACCGAGTTCGACGAGGGCCGATGGCATCGTATTATAACGAATCACATAATAGTTCGCCGTCTTCACACCGCGGTTCGTCATCCCGGACGTCTTGCCCATCAAATTGGATTGAATGTTCGTCGCCAGCACACGGCTCTTCGAACTGTGGGCTGAATAAGACGAATAGAACGTCTCGACACCTTTAGCATACTGAGTCGTCGCAGCATTCGTGTGCAAGCTGACGAACAAGTTGCCGCGAAGCGTTTTTGCCGTCTGAACGCGTTGGTCAAGCGTCAAGTAGACATCCGTCGAGCGCGTCAACCGGACTTGGTAATCATACTTCGAACGAAGATACGCCTCGACTCGTTTCGTCACATCGAGAACGATCGCCTTCTCATAGAGCGATCCATTCACCGCTCCCGGGTCACCGCCTCCATGGCCCGCATCGAGGACGATGACGGCGTTGCTCGTCGCGCTCGGCTTGAGCGTCATCGCGTAAGCCGTCGAGATGTAGCCGTCGCGACCGTTGTACTTGATTTCATAAAAGCCGTTCGTCGAGCCGTAATGGTCGACTTGAGTGCCATGGGCGAGTCGGCCGAGAATCGTCGAGCTCGCCGAGGCGCTCGCCCGGACGTTCAAGACGTCCCCTGGTGTGTTCGTGTACACTTTCCCTTTAGGCGTCGCCGCAGGGGCGTCCGGGGCCTTCCCGGCCGACAACCAAGCTGTCGGGGTATAGAACGTGTCTGACCCGATATAGACGACCGACCAGCTCGAGTTATGTTTGCTGTACGTCACCGGCGTATACTTCGGCAACACACGAGCGACCGGTGATGATTGAAGCGTCTTCTTGAACAGGTTGGCATTTCGGTTCGCATATCCTGTTACTTTTTGAATGACCGGCGGTTTCGTCGTCGGCGGTTTCGTTACCGGCGGCGCTCCTAGTGTGATCCATGCCGTCGGCGTGTAATACGTTTTGCTGCCGATGTAGACGATCGACCAACTCGAGTTATATTTGCTCGAGACGACCGCCGACTTGGCCGGCAACACTTTCAACACCGTCGAACGTAGGTTGCGCGCGCCGAACAGTTTCAACTCGCGGTTGGCATGACCATCGACTTTTACGACTGGCGGTTTCGTCGTCGGCGGAGGCATCGTCGGTGCCCCAGGCGTAATCCAAGCCGTCAGCGCATAATACGTTTCGCTTCCGACATAGACGACCGACCAGCTTGAGTTATATTTGCTCGAGACGACTTCCGTCGTGACCGGCAATACTTTCAACACTTTCGAACGCTGATTGCGCTCGCCAAACAACTTCAACTCACGGTTGGCATGACCGTTTACTTTTGCCGCGCTCGGTTTCAACGTTCCCGGCGTGATCCATGCCGTCGGCGTATAATATGTGCTACTGCCAACGTAGACAACCGACCAGCTCGAGTTATATTTGCTCGAGACGACCGCTGACTTGGCCGGCAATACCTTCAACACCGACGAACGCTGATTCCGTTCGCCAAACAACTTCAAATCACGTTTCGTATAGCCTGTTTCACGGGCTGGTGTCGATGCGACGGCTTTCGGGGCAATATATGCCTTGGCCGCATAATACGTCTTCCCGTTCAAGTACACTTTCGCCCAAGACGAGTTATGCACGGCATATTGAACGGTCGTGCCTTTTTTAAGCGTCCGGTACACGGTCGCCTTGCTATGGGCCGACACACGGATGTTCAAGTTGACGGTCGTCACACCCGTCGAAGTGGCAGCTTGCTTCGTGACCGTCGTGGATTGGGACGGGATTCGCTTGATGTACTGGGCGGAAGCATAGTACGTTCGATTGTTTAAATATATCTTACTCCACGATTTGTTATAAATTACATACTTTACTTTTGTTCCCTTTTTTAGCGTTTGTATCAATTTTCCGTTCGTACTTGGTGCAGAGCGAACGTTCAAGTTGACTGTCGTCTCTCCGTCCAAAGTAGCGGCTTCCACCGCGGGTATTTGGATTGAAAACAAGACAATGGTTATGATGAGGGCAAGTTTAAAAAGCTTCATATTCATCCAAAATATTCCTTTCTTCATACGCACATCGCGACTGACAACACCTTCATAGTAGCACATTGCTTTTATTGAAAAAGTAAATATTTGAAAAAATGATGAATACTTTTTCCAAAAAAGGTGAATGTTTTTACCCTTTTTTTCGCACAATCCAAAACGTATCAGTGCCATGTCGCTCGATCTCGACGGCGAAAGGGGCCGCTAGTTGCAAATCAGTCTCGATGGAGCGATCGATTTGGAAAGGCGGCTCAGGTTGTCGAATGACAAACCCATCGAGTCCCTCGACTTCGGCGATTTTTAAAAACCGCGCCAAGTGCCCTTCCCGCTCTCTATATCGGCTCACTTCTTCGAAAGGTTTAGCCTTCACCCCTCCCCAATATCGTCCTTCCACATAAGAACGATACGCGCGGACCGAATCTTCTGTAATCGGGTCGGGGGTATGGTCGAAGCGTCCGAAATCTCGGGACGACTTGTCTTCGATTAACGAGGCGATTTCCGCGAATAGGTCAAATCCATTCATGTCGGCAAGTTCCATGACCGCCTGTTGAACGGCCTCGATGTGTCGTTGCAGCGATCCCGGCGTCGCGGACGCCTTCAATTTTTTATCGCCTTCGTAGGCATTTAATATGCGGCCAACTTCCCCCGCCTCGCGCACGAGGCGGTAGTAGCTACGTTCTTCTTTCGTCTCGTCACGGTCTGTCGTTTGATTCGTGAGGATGATGGCATATTGATTCGCCAGACACGTCGAAATAACGAAGACGTCCATCAGCTCTTCTCGCAGGGCGACTCGGTCGTCGGCATAGAGCGCGCCACCAATTTCGCCCACTTCTTCTAACAGCCGGGCCAACCCCGACAGCGGCCGCCAGTAGCCGCCTAAATGAATAATCATCCGATCGATTCGTCGTTGTAATTCCTTCATGTTTAATCACCTATCCATCCTCTATATTTACCGGTTGCGTGGTATACTATGCTCAATCCAATCGTTAGGAAAGGGGCCATGTGTCGTGTCGCCAGCCAGGCTTTGGCAGTTACTTCGTTTCCTGCTCGTCATTATCGGGCTCGTCTTCGTCATTTGGGGACTGAGCGTCCTCTTTACGTACACGTATCCTTTCGTGTTCGCCTTCTTGTTATCCTTGTTGACCGTCCCGCTCGTCAATTGGTTCGAGCGCGAGACCAAATTGCCCCGGGCTCTTGGGACGCTCGCTTCCTTGTTGATCGTCATGAGTGTCGTCAGCGGTGTGATTGCCATCGTGGTGACTCAACTCATCCGTTACTTGACGATCGCCGCCGAGAAACTTCCCGACCAGATTGAAACGTTCACCGAATACATACAACGCATATTCAACGAAAAGATTGCCCCGTTCGTCAATGATGCGTATGACAGCGTCCAGCGGCTCAATCCGGGACAGACGAGCTCGCTCGAAGGCGGGATCACCGAGATCGGGGTCCAGCTCGGAGCCGCGATCGGCGTCTTGTCACGAGGGGTCGCCGGTTTACTGCAAGATATCCTCAGCGCCTTACCGCTCGTCTTGCTCTTGTTCATCGTTATCGTGCTCGCCTGGTTCTTCATCACGAAAGACTGGAACGTCTACATGCGGTCCATCGCGCGCTTGAATGAGCGAAAAGGCTTTAAGGAATTTGAATTGGTCATGACCAATTTGCGCTCGGCCCTGTTCGGTTACGTCCGGGCCCAATTGACGCTTATCTCCATCACGTTCGGGATCGTCCTTGTCGGCATGTTCATCCTGCGGGTCGACAATCCATTCTCTTTCGCTCTTTTAGCGGCCATCTTCGACTTGTTGCCGTACCTAGGCGTCGGGACGCTGTTATTGCCATGGGCCGCCTATGCCGCCGTGAGCGGCGACTGGTTCCTCGCCATCGGCCTCGTCATCTTGTATATCGTCGTCATCGTCCAACGTAACTTGGCTGAACCGAAAATCGTTGGTTCTCACATTGGACTTGACCCGCTCGCCGCCCTCATCTCGATTTTTGTCGGTTTGCAACTGTTCGGGGTGCTCGGCTTCATTTTAGGACCGGTCTTGGCCGTTCTGCTCAAGGCGCTCTATAACGCCCAAGTGTTTCACTATATGTGGAGATTCGTCCTCGGGCCGACGACACCAAAAGAGCGATGACGCGTCATCGCTCTTTTGGTGTCGGTACCGCTACGAACGGCGCTCCTTCAGTTTGGTCCGGATGCGTCACCATCCCAGTCGTTCCCGCCTCATAGGCGGCCACGGCCAAAATACAGGCGTCGATAATATCATCGACTTGTACGTTCGACATCTTCCACTTCCAGGGCGAGCTTTTTGAATAGCGGCGCAACAACTCGATCCGTTCGAGTTCTCCCGCCTCGGTCTTCTTACTGAAACGCGCCTCGTTCCCGGTCATGACGGCGAAGCACACTTCCGGGTGTGACTCATAGACGTCCATTTCAGCGATCGTTTGAAACTCTCGAATCCGAGGCACAAGGTTCCACGCTTGTTTGCTGATTCCTTTTCCGACTAGTTCGCGACTTCTCGCGTTGGCCGTCTCATACGATGCTTCTGTTACCACTTCTTGAATCGGTGGTGTGAAGATCGATGACTTCCGCTCTTTTAGTTGTGACCGCATCCACGCGTCACACGTTCGGTCCGGCTTGTCGATCGACCCTAAGTCTTTCGGCATATCGACAAAATGCACGGCCCCTTCGATCAATAAATCTTCCAACTTCTCTGAGATGGTCAAACAGAGCGAGATGCTGTCGTACGTGATTCGTACCCAACCCCCGCGCGCGCCATCAATTCCTACTCCGACCACGGCGTCCCTCCTGCATCAAAAACAACACTCCGAGCACCGCGCAAAAGACGGTCACTCCTAACAACCAACGGCTTGGCCAAGCCGTGTATCCGAAACCGGAGACGACGGCCAAACCGATTAATACAAATCCAATTTTCAACGTTTCCATCCTTCGAGCATCGAGGCGAGTGTGCGCACCATGACGCCAGTCGGTCCTTTTGGTCCGAGGTCGCTCGCCGACGAACGTTCGCTCGTCCCAGCGATGTCGAGATGGAGCCAAGGCGTGTCCCCGACGAACTCACCGACAAAAGCGCCGCCGAAAATCATATGACCGTAACGGCCCGGTGAGTTGTTCAAGTCGGCGACTTCCGACTTACGCACTTGGTTGATGAAGACATCGAAGTATGGCATCTGCCAGACGAGTTCGTTCGTGTCACGGCTCGCAGCTTCTAAGGCGCCGTAGAGCGACGCATCGTTCGTCAGGCAACCAGTCACTTCCGTACCGAGTGCGACGAGCACACCGCCCGTGAGCGTGGCCACATCGATGATGGCTTGCGGTTCATACGTCTTGGCAAAGGTAACGGCGTCGGCGAGGACGAGACGACCTTCCGCATCCGTGTTAAGCACTTCAATCGTCTTCCCGTTCATCGCCGTGATGACATCGTCCGGCTTGAATGCGTCCCCTGAGATCATGTTGTCCGTCGATGGGATGACACCGATGACGTTCACGTTCGGTTTCGTCGTCGCGAGCGTCTCGAATAAACCAAGTACCGTCGCGGCGCCGCCCATATCCCCTTTCATACCGACGATGCCGTCTTTCGGCTTGATCGAGTAACCGCCCGTATCAAACGTGATTCCTTTTCCGACGACAGCGACAGGCGCCTCGTCTCCAGCTCCGCGATATTCGAGCACGATCAACTTCGGCGGGATCGTCGACCCTTGGTTGACGGCGAGAAGCGCGCCCATTCCGAGCCCTTCCATCTCTTCTTTTTCAATGATGCGATGTTCAAAGCCGTGACGTTCGGCCAACTCGACCGCATAGTCCGCGAGCGTTTCCGACGTCAAAATATTGGCTGGCATCATCGTGAGCGACCGCGCCACATTCACCCCACGTCCGTAAGCTGCACCTGCTAGCGCCTCTTCCTCTGCATCAGCTCCGAGCAACGTGATCGTTACGTCGGGTTTCGCCGGTTTCGGCTCTGATTTGTATGTAGGATGCTCATACGTCGCCATCTCATACGCTTCAGCAAACAGTTTCGCCGTATTCGGTCCGAACGTGTCGAGGGCGACCGCAACGTCCGTGAAGGCACGGGCTTTGATGTGTTTGGCGACTTTCCCGAACCAATTGCGCACATTTTCAACCGTATTTTCGTTCCGTTGTCCGAGACCGACGAATAGGATCCGTTTAACCGTTCCCTCAAACGTCGGGACGATGGAGACTTCACCTGTTTTCGTTGAAATATCTGCCGATTGAATCAATGCTTTGACGCGTCCATTAAACAATGAATCGAGTCCTTCCTCAATCGTGTCGGCAGCGCCGATCCCCACGACGATTGTGTCATATGAGCCGTTCCAATCTAAGTCTTTCACTTGATACATGTTTGCCACTTCCCTTCTTTATATATGGTTAGCATAACGAACTTCTGCCAAATAATGAAACAGTATGCGCAAGAGTCAATAAATCTTCGAATTCAGGCGTTAACTCCTCGTTGTGACGATGATTTATTTTATGATAGGATAAGAAAGTACGCAATCAGGCATCCCTCCCTGTTGAGGTGAGGCCATTTTGTTCGGTCGAGGCTTCCCCTAGTAGTAGACCGTTGCTACTTTAATCTTCCAGGTTTTCGTTAGTTCCTTTTTCATTTCGGGTAAGAACTAACGAGATAACGTTGGAAACCACTATTTCTTTGAAGAGAGGGACTACGCTTATGTCACACATTAAAGGTATTGGCGCATCTGCAGGAATCGCAGTTGCGAAAGCATTCGTCATGGAGACACCTTCATTTGACATCCCGACAAACAAAATCGAGGACGTAGCAGCTGAGAAAGCCCGTTTCCAAGCGGCGATCGCTCAGTCGAAGACAGAACTCGAAGAAATTCGCGAGATCACACTTCGTGAACTCGGCGAAGACAAGGCAGAGATTTTCTCGGCACACTTGCTCATCGTCGAAGATCCAGAGATCGTCTCACAAGTGAACGACAAAATTGAAAGCGAACACATGAACGCTGCGAAAGCGCTCGATGAAGTCGCTCAAATGATGGTCATGATCTTTGAATCGATGGATAACGAGTACATGCGTGAACGCGCTGCCGACGTTCGTGACGTCACAAAACGCGTCATGGCGCATATCCTCGGTGTCACATTCATGACGCCTGCGTCGATTTCTGAAGAAGTCATCATCATCGCTGAAGATTTGACACCGTCTGACACGGCGCAACTCAACCGTAAATACGTCAAAGGTTTCGCGACAAACATTGGTGGACGTACGTCTCACTCAGCGATCATGTCTCGCTCACTCGAGATTCCTGCTGTCGTCGGAACAAAAGTAGCGCTCGAAGAAATCAAGAACGGCGACCTCGTCGTCATCGACGGAACAGAAGGCGACGTCTTCGTCAACCCGTCTGAAGAACTCGTCAATGAATACGTTGAAAAACGTGCTTCATTCGAAGCTTACAAAGAAGAGTTGAAACAGCTCGTCAACGAAGAGTCAGTCACAGCCGACGGCCATAAAGTCAAACTTGCGGCAAACATCGGTACACCGAACGACCTCGAAGGCGTGTTGAAAAACGGCGCTGACGCCATCGGCCTTTACCGGACCGAGTTCCTCTACATGGACTCAGAAACGTTCCCGACGGAAGAAGAGCAATATACAGCCTATAAATCAGTACTCGAAGGTATGGACGGCAAACAAGTCGTCATCCGTACGCTCGATATCGGTGGAGATAAAGAATTGTCTTACCTCGACCTTCCAAAAGAAATGAACCCGTTCCTCGGCTATCGCGCGATTCGCCTTTGCCTCGAAGAGACGGACTTGTTCCGCACACAACTTCGCGCCCTTCTCCGTGCCTCAGCGCACGGTGACCTCGCCATCATGTTCCCAATGATTGCGACACTTGAAGAGTTCCGCGCGGCGAAAGCGCTCCTTCTCGAAGAAGAAGCGAAGTTGAAAGCAGAAGGCATCGCTGTCGGTAACTACGAGACAGGGATGATGGTCGAGATTCCATCGACTGCCGTCATGGCGAAGCAATTCGCGAAAGAAGTCGACTTCTTCTCAGTCGGCACGAACGACTTGATTCAATACACGATGGCAGCGGACCGCATGAACGAGAAAGTCTCGTACTTGTACCAACCGTTCAACCCGGCCATCTTGAACCTTCTCCACAACGTCATCACAGAAGCACATAAAGCTGGCAAATGGGTCGGCATGTGTGGAGAGATGGCTGGAGAAGAGCTCGCGATTCCAATCCTTCTCGGACTTGGCCTTGACGAGTTCTCGATGTCAGCTTCAAGCGTCCTTCGCGCACGTAGCCTCGTGAAGCGTTTGACGAAGTCAGAAACAGAAGCGATCGTCAACGACGTCCTCAACATGGATACAGCTGAAGAAGTCGTGAACTTCCTCAGTGAAAAATTCGATATTAAGAAGTAACAAAAAAAGAAGTTCTCGCAGCTGCGAGAGCTTCTTTTTTGTTTACTCGGCTCCTTTATCATCCGTTCTGAAGTCGAGCGCTTCACCGGCGACGACCGTCTCTCCGAATGGGACGACGACGATTTTACCGTCTCCGTTCGTCCAAATGATCGGCGTGATGAGCGATGGGACTTTGTCACGAATCAAATTGAGGTCAACGTCGAGCAAGACATCCCCCGCTTCGACGCGGTCGCCTTCTTTCACTTTGGCGACGAAACCTTCGCCTTTCAGATTGACCGTATCGAGTCCGACATGGATAAGAATCTCGCGTCCATCGTCCGCAAGTAGACCGATCGCATGTTTCGTCGGGAAGAACGTCGTGATTTGTCCCGTGACCGGCGCAACGACTTGTCCTGAACTCGGTTCGATGGCAAACCCTTCACCCATCATGCGGCCCGAGAAGACTTGGTCCGGAACGTCATCGAGTGACAAGATGACACCCGACATCGGGGCGAGGAAGCGATGATCGGCATGTTCGGCCGCTTCTGGTGTGATGACGGCTTTTTCTTTCGGTTTGTATTCGCCGCCCTCGATGATGGTCGCGATTTGCGATTTGAGCGTATCCGATTTCGGTCCGAAGATGGCTTGAATATTATCTCCGACTTCGAGTACTCCGGCCGCTCCCAAATCTTTGAGCAAGTCTTTATCGACTTGTTTCACATCGTTCACGGTGACGCGAAGACGCGTGATACAGGCGTCGAGGTGTTTGACGTTTTCAGGTCCGTCGAGACCGACGAGCACTTCGTACGGTAAATCGTCTCCGACGACGGCACGGGCGCCTTTGCCTTCGGCGACGGTTTCACGTCCCGGCACTTTCAAGTCGAACTTCGTAATGGCGAAGCGGAACCCGAAGTAATAAATGACCGCGAAGACGAGGCCGACTGGAATGACGAGCCACCAGGCTGTCCGGTTCGGCAACACTCCGAACAATAGATAGTCGATGAGTCCGCCCGAGAACGTCATCCCGATTTTTACGTTAAGCAAGTGCATGGTCATAAAGGATAGTCCAGCAAAGACGGCGTGAATACCAAAGAGTAGAGGTGCAACGAAGACGAACGAGAATTCGACCGGCTCGGTGATTCCCGTTAAGAATGAGGTGAGGGCTGCTGAGAAGTAAAGTCCTTCGACGTCTTTGCGACGCTCTTTCGGGACCGTGTGGAACATGGCGAGACAAGCGGCAGGCAATCCGAACATCATGAACGGGAACTTCCCGGTCATATACGTACCGGCCGTAAACTCGACTCCATCACGTAATTGTGCGAAGAAGATCCGTTGGTCCCCTTGGACGAGGTCTCCCGCCTGGTTCGTATATTCCCCGAACTGGAACCAAAACGGAGAGTACCAGATGTGGTGCAGACCGAACGGGATCAAGGAACGCTCGACCAAACCGAAGACGAAGGCGGAGACCGCGACGTTCGCTTCAATGATCGTGCTCGAGAACGTGTTGATCGCTGAACCGATTGGCGGCCAAATGTAGGCGAGCGCAATCCCGATCACCAAGCTGAACGCGGCGGTCGCGATCGGCACGAACCGTTTCCCTGCAAAGAACCCTAAGAAATCCGGCAACTTGATGTTGAAGTACTTGTTGTACGCGAATGCGGCAATGAGACCTGCGATAATACCCCCGAATACCCCCATTTGGAGCGTCGGGATCCCGAGTACCGTGGCATAGGCCGGGTCTCCCTGGGCGATTTCCGCGGTAATACCGTTCCACGTGCTGATAACCTTGTTCATAATCAAATAACCAACGATAGCTGCTAACCCGGCAACACCGTCCCCGTTGGCTAGCCCGATGGCGACACCGACGGCGAACAATAGACCTAGATTGGCAAACACGATATCCCCAGCATCTGTCATAACTTGCCAGACGAGGACGAGTGAATCGTTTGCCAAGAAAGGCAAGAGCGAAACGAGATCAGGGTTTTGGAACGCGGTACCAAATGCGAGTAATAGACCGGCTGCCGGTAGAATCGCAACCGGAAGCATAAGTGCCTTCCCGATTCGTTGCAAAACACCAAACACTTTCTTCCACATCATGGTTCCCTCTTTTTGTCAGAATACTTACTTTTCCCCATCTGCCAGTAAGCTGAAACCGTTTCACCCATACAAAAAAAGCCAATCCATAATGGATTGGCTTATAGCTTCATTCAGTTTGCTTTCTTTTCGTTACCTGAAGCGATGACCGCTTGCATTTCTGATTTCAATGCATCCGAACGTGGTCCGAAGATGGCTTGAACGTTGTTACCGACTTCAAGGACACCAGCTGCCCCGAGGCGTTTCAACTCTTCTTTGTTGACTTGGCTCTTATCTTTTACTTCGACGCGGAGACGTGTGATACATGCGTCAAGGTGTTTGATGTTTTGTGAACCACCGAAACCAACGAGGATATCTTGTGCAAGTTCCGAACCTGTAGCAGTTGATTGCTCAACGACTTCATCTTCACGGCCCGGTGTTTTAAGGTTGAACTTACGGATAACGAAGCGGAATCCGAAGTAGTAAACGACTGCGAACACGAGACCGACTGGAATGACGAGCCACCAGTCTGTACGGTTAGGAAGTACACCGAAGAGAAGGTAGTCGATCAAACCGCCCGAGAACGTCATCCCGATTTTGACGTTCAAGATGTGCATGACCATGAACGAAAGGCCAGCGAAGACTGCGTGTACTGCGAACAAGAGTGGAGCAACGAACAAGAATGAGAACTCGATCGGCTCAGTGATACCAGTCAAGAACGATGTAAGTGCTGCCGAAGCCAAGAGACCACCGACGACTGCTTTACGTTCAGGACGTGCTTCGTGGTACATTGCGAGTGCTGCTGCTGGAAGACCGAACATCATGAACGGGTACTTACCAGTCATGAATGTACCGGCTGTGAGCTCAGCGCCATCACGAATTTGTGCGAAGAAGATCGCTTGGTCACCACGAACGATGTTACCCGCTGCATCCGTGTACGAGCCGAACTCGAACCAGAATGGTGAGTAGAAGATGTGGTGAAGACCGAATGGAATCAATGAACGTTCAATCAAACCGAAGATGAATGCCGCGAATGTGCGGTTTTCAGTCAACATGAAGTTTGAGAACGTGTTCAAGCCGTGCTGAACTGGTGGCCAGATGAGAAGCATGACGAAACCAGCGACAACTGCCAATACTGCAGTAACGATTGGGACGAAACGCTTACCAGCGAAGAAGCCAAGGAATTGCGGCAATTCGATGTTGAAGTACTTATTATATGCCCAGGCGGCTATCAGACCAACGATAATCCCCCCGAATACCCCAGTTTGGAGCGTTGGAATCCCGAGTACTGATGCGTAAGCCGGATCACCTTGTGCGATGATTTCAGGTGTGAGTTCGAGCCAAACACCCATAACTTTGTTCATGATGAGGAATCCGACGATGGCTGCAAGTCCGGCAACGCCGTCCCCTGCTAAACCGATTGCGACACCGACTGCGAATAAGAGTGCTAAGTTCGAGAAGATAATGCCACCCGCTTGCTCCATGAGCTGAGCGAATTTCACAATGCCTTCGTTCGTTAACCAACCAGCGCGTGATGTAAGGGCCGGGTTTTGCATCGCGTTACCGAATGCAAGAAGAAGACCGGCTGCCGGCAAGATCGCTACAGGAAGCATAAGTGCTTTACCGACTTTTTGAAGAACACCAAAGATCTGCTTAAACATGATAAATCCTCCTTTTGTGATTGTTTCGTGCGGAAAGACGACTGTAGATGTCAGACAACCGACGTATCTAAACGTTTTCATAATAAACGTTTATAAAAACAGAAACAGGCATGAATAAGGTATAGAACGTAGACCTCTCCTAATGGAGACATCATTGCGTTCCACTCCTTACTCATGCCTGATCGAATCAGTAACACGTAAGATACGTGGTATCAGTTATCTACTTGTTAGGCGCTGGAGATGCATCGTCAAATATGTCGCTTCACCTCGCGGGACAGGACGCTTTAATTCGCGTTCCATGATGCCCATCAGCTCCCAAGCAGTACTATAGCATAGCGGATATTCTTCGCGCAATACCTTTTCAATTTTTTGTGGGGCCTCCACCATCTCACCCGTCGCAACCCGCTCAACGGCGTACCTTAAGTGCCGAAGTAAGCGCTTATAATCGAGTGAACTCCGGTCCATTTTGACGTTCAAACGACTCTCAATCGTCTGAACGATTTGCCCGATGATTTGGTTGTGCCGGTTGACATCGAGGACGTTTTTAAACGTCGTCGCCGAATGGATATGGAGCGCGATAAATCCGATCTCCGCATCGGGCAACAGCACGTCGAGCCGCTCGTGAATCATATCGACGATTCGTTCAGCCAAGGCGTATTCATTCGGATAGAGCGATTCGGTCTCGAGCAAGAACGGATTTGTCACTTCCATCCCTTGTTCGATTCGCTTCATCGTGAAGAACAAGTGGTCGGTCAAACCGATATGGATATGTTGATCGACTTTTTTACCTGTGTTGTTCTCGATAAACCCGACGATTTCTTGCATGAAGGCAATAAAGTCTTCATCGACGTGTTTGACGAGCTCACGGTATTGAGATTGTTCTTCTTTGTCTGTCAGTTGATACACTTTCTCCGGGACACTGGCCGGGTCGACGAGATCGCCCGCTTTCTTGCCGAAGCCAATCCCTTTCCCGAGTAGAATGACTTCCGGTTCCGGATCATGTTGGCAAATGACAACGCTATTATTCAACACTTTCTTGATCGTATACATCGGTAATGTCATTCTCATCGCATCCCTTACTAATTAAATCGTTATCTTATCTAGTATATCGGTTCGCCTTCTAAAAAAGTAGGCAGAAAACAAAAAAGACGAACATTTCTGCCGTCTTTAAAACATTGAGTAACCACTCTTACGCAAGTAGCGGATCGTGACGCCGGCCAAAATCGCACCGAGCAGTCCGAAACCAAGCATGAACACATCCAAAAACTGAAGTCCGAGCACCCGTTCGTAAACGTTGGCGAGCGCGGTCGATGTCTCCGTGATGTAACTCGAGAGCTTGACGTTATCAATCATCATAATGACGAAAATCGGATAGATGAACACGAGCGTCCATGTTTTTTTAAGTAGCATGTTCAAAATGAAGCCGATGCTGAAGAAGATGACCAAATAAAGAATCGCCCCAATGACAGCCTGGATGATATGCATGCGATTGCCCCCTTTTCCCGTTGTCTATTATACCGAATCGCCCTCTCTTAGGTCAAAGGTGAACCATGAGGCGTCATCAAAAAAGTAGCCCGTTCGGATGAGCGGGCTACTTGGTCATATTGCTTAGAATTTACCTTTTTTGAGGACGAGACCGTACTTCTTCAATTCGATGAAGTGTTTGTTGTCGATCACTTTCTTCATGAATGAAGCGTTGCGACCGAAGATCTTTTTGCCCATGACGATGCCGATGCCGTCGTTATGGCCAAGTGAAGCGACTGTCCCTTTGCTCTCATACGTGAATTTCGAAGTCGATTTTCCGTTGATGAGCGCCGCGATGTTTTTCGCTACGTTGTGCGCTTGTTGCGTCGCGATTTGAGCAGTCGGCGGGTATGGACGGTTTGAGACCGGATCCATGACAGCCGAGCAGTCACCGATGATGAAGACGTTGTCGTGACCAGGGGCACGGTTGTCCGCCTCGACCATGACACGGTTACGGACCGCTTCAAAACCAGATTTCTCGATGATCGGGCTACCGCTCACGCCACCTGTCCAAAGGATCGTGTTCGCTGCGATCGTCTCCGTCGTGTCGCCTTGAAGCGGACCGAACGTGACGACGCCAGGCTCAACGCCTTTGATGCCGTTGCCGAGTTTCATCTCGACACCGTTACGCTCGAGCCATTTCTGTGCATACGTCGTAAGTTCTGGGTCGAAACCAGGAAGGACGGTCGGAGCCGCCTCGATGTTCACGATACGAACCGCTTCACGTGGCACGTCATACTGCTTGCAAAGCTCAGGGACACGGTTGACGAGCTCACCGAGGAACTCGATACCTGTGAAACCTGCACCGCCGACGACGATTGTCACGTACGAGCGGTCAGCCGACCCGTTCGTCTTGTATTGTGCGAATGAGTATTCGATATGTTCTTTGATTTTACGGACGCTGTTCAATGAACTGATTGTCATCGCGTTCTCTTTGAGGCCTGGGATTCCGAATGTTTCTGGAATGCCGCCGAGTGCGAACACGACATAATCATATTCAACAGTCGAGCCGTCTGCGAGGAGTACTTGTTTAGCCGTAGTATCGACGCGATCGACGATCCCTTTGACAAATTTCACGCGTGACGGGTTCACAACGTCGTTGATGTAGATACGAGCTTGCTCCGGTTTCATCGTTCCGGCCGCTGGTTCATGGAGCCACGTCGTCTGGTAATGGTAATCATGCTTGTTGATGAGCGTGATGTTCGCGTCGCCAGCTGAGAGCGTCTTCTGGAGGTTCACCGCTGTGATGAGTCCACCGAAACCTGCGCCAAGAATAACAATGTTAGGTCGTTTCATGTTCATTTCCACCTTGTTTTGATAGTTTTGTTTTCTTGAACAATCACGTTGTGTGTTTTTTCACATGAATGTTCACAATAAAGCCTAAACCTTGTTCAACCAATGTTCACAATTGCTTCTCGTTCATTGTACGCTGTTTATTTCGTTTTCTCAATGGAAAAGCTTATCTTCTTGAATTTTTTTTGAATGTATAGGATGTTTGTACAGAATGGATTTAATTCACGATTGTCACTATAATGGATGTATACGTTTTGAGGAGGAATTCGATGAAATCGACGAAAGATGTGATCATCATCGGTGGCGGCCCGGTCGGACTGTTCACCGCATTTTATGCAGGTATGCGCCAACTCGATACGGCGTTGATTGAAAGTTTGCCGCAGCTCGGCGGACAATTATCGACACTGTATCCAGAAAAATATATTTACGACATCGCCGGTTTCCCGAAAGTGAAAGCCCAAGATTTGATTGACCAATTAAAAGCCCAAGCCGATCAGTTCGAGCAGGACTATCGCTTCGGGGAGACGGTCGAGACGGTCGAACGTCTTGAAGACGGCACGTTCCAGATTACGACGAACAAGGATGAGTACCATACGAAAGCCATCATCATCACGGCCGGGAACGGGGCATTCGCCGCACGACCGCTCGGCATCGATGGTTGCGAAGATTATGCCAACCTTCATTACTTCGTCGACAACATGGAGAAGTTCCGCGACCGCCGCGTCATGATCGCTGGCGGCGGCGACTCTGCCGTCGACTGGGCGCTCATGCTTGAAGGCATCGCCAAGGAAGTCCATATCGTTCACCGCCGTGACCGTTTCCGTGCCCACGAGCATACGGTCGAGCAAATGAAGGCCTCGACGATCAACGTGTGGACGCCATATAACATTGAGTCACTTTCAGGTGAGACACACATCGAGTCGGTCGAATTGACGGACAAAGACGGCGAATCGAAATTCGTCGAAATCGACGACCTCATCTGTAACTACGGTTTCGTCTCATCGCTCGGCCCAATCAAAAACTGGGGCATGGAGTTCGAGAAGAACACGATCCGCGTCGACTCACGCATGGAGACGACGGTCGCCGGCATCTTCGCCTGTGGTGACATCGCGACTTATGAAGGAAAAGTGAAATTGATTGCGACAGGCTTCGGTGAAGCCCCGATCGCCATCAACCAAGTGAAGCAGCTCGTCGACCCGACAGCGCGTCACCCACAACATTCGACTTCGGTATTTGCCGGGAAATAACGATGTGGCCCTCATCGCGATGATGAGGGCCATTTTTCATTTGCGGATTGTTTGTACAATGACCCGGTCGAGCCAGTCGTCGAGTTGGGTGAAGACGAACCCGGCCTTTTTCGCCTCGGCAATCGACATATAATAGTCGACGTCCGTATCGTACGGCGACGACTCGCCATCTTTGATGATCTGGACCGGTTTATTTAAGTGATGGCCGATCCGTTCCATGAGTGCCCCGAGCGAGATGACCCCTTCACTCGCCGCGTTGAACGGTCCGGTCACGTTCGCCCGACCGACCCATTCTAGAAAGGCTGCCGCCTCAAAGCTTGAGATGAACCCCATCTTCGCTTCCGGGTGATGCAGTACGATCGGCTCTTCCCGTCGGACGGCGTCGATATAAAACTTGAGACGGTCTGTATAGTCGTCGGGTCCGAGCACGATTGGCAAGCGGACCGTCGCGACCGGGAACGAGGCGCGATGGAAGAAATAAGATTCAGCCTCTCGCTTCCCTTGCCCGTAATCATGTTCGGATTCGAGATGATAGTCATGATGGAGCGGATTGAAATCACTTTCTTTCAACTCGGCGCCTGGCGCATAAACCGACATCGTCGACGTGAGCACATATTTACCGACTTGGTCCATGAAAGCGTCCGAGGCGATCTTTGCCTGGTACGGGTTAAAGCAAATATTGTCATAGACGAGGTCGTAATGGTCGCGTGACAAATCTTTCATCGTCGCCACCGACTGTCGGTCCCCTCTGATCGACCGGATGCCCTCCGCCTCGGGTACTTGCAGTTGTCCACGCGTCACAATCGTCACATCGTCACCGGCCTCCGCCAACCGAAGCGCCAACCGCTTTCCAAAATAGCGTGAGCCACCAAAAATCAATACTTTTCTCATCGTCCCTGCCCCTCCTACATGAAATGACATCTCTTTTCATTTTCCCTTGCATCCTCTCGACTAATCTTCCACATCCTTGAATATTTTTGTTATTCTTATATATATAGAGAAGAAAGAGGCGAGACGCATGCATCAGATCACATTAGAAAAAGGATGGTCGTGTGAATTACCGACACAATATGCCATTTACCAAAGCTTATCGGACTTCAGCCGTTACTCGGTCCTTGACCAAGAGGAAGAGAGCGTCTGTTCGTTCCGCATCACGAACGACACGTGTAAAATCACAGCGTTTCGTCCTTGGCAACATCAAATCGAGTTAGACGCGGCTTCGAAACTCATTCGATTAATTCTGATTGAAGAGACAGACTGAATACAAAAAAGGCCAATCATGAGACATGATTGGCCTTTCGTTTAGCAATCCCCAGGTGTCCCGGCGTTCGATGCCGTCCGGAAACTCGAGCCGCAACCGCACGTGGCGATGGCGTTCGGATTTTTAATCGTGAAGCCGCCTCCGAGCATCGACTGCTTATAGTCAATCTCGAGACCGTCGACGACCCCGTGATCGGCTTCCGCGACGATGACACGGACACCATAGTGGTCAAACTGAACGTCCTTGTCTGTCTTATCCTCATCAAACCCCATCCCGTAAGACAGGCCGGTACACCCGCCTCCTTGCACTTTAATCCGCAAGTACTGGTCGTCGGGGCGTTCGGTCTGTTTCATCATATCGATGACTTGTAATGCGGCTGATTCTGTCAAATGAATCATCTGAACTCCTCCTTCGTTATCTTAACTTCAAGTCAACTGACTTGAGATTTTGTGAAATATCTTGTATAACTAAACTGTAACAAAAAAAATTAAATCGTTCCATCTTCGGGGCAGGGTGAAATTCCCGACCGGCGGTATTGAAGACTAGTTCTTCTCAGCCCGTGAGCGAGCAAGGCGTTGCTTGCTGATTTCGTGAGATTCGAAAGCCGACAGTAAAGTCTGGATGGGAGAAGATGGCGGCATCCGACCGATATCCGGATGTTTTCTTCGGCGTGGTCTAAACACCGACGAGAACATCTATTTCGTATGCGCGTAAACTCTCCCGATTGTTTGATACAATCGGGTTTTTCTATGCGACGGGTGCCATTCATCAAGGAGCGACAAAAGGAGAGATTTTGATGAAAACAACGCGCAACAAACGATTGACAACACTGGTGACGCTATCGATGCTCGGGGCCATTTCTTTTGTCCTCATGCTCTTTAACTTCCCGCTGCCTTTCCTACCACCGTTCCTAAAAGTGGATTTCAGTGACATTCCCGCGCTCGTCGCCGGGATCGTGTTCTCCCCACTCGCAGGCGTCGTGGTCGTCGCTCTAAAAAATGTCCTCTACTATGTCTTCAACGGTGGCGGCGTTCCGGTCGGCGAAGTCGCAAACTTCTTTGCAGGTGTCGCCTTCATGTATCCGGTCGCATGGTTCTACCATAAACGTAAAACGAATAAAGCGCTCGCTTCAGGCCTCGTGGCCGGTACGATCACGATGGCACTCAGCTTGGCGATCTTGAACTATTTGCTCATCTTACCAGCCTACGCGTTCTTCTTTGGCATGACCGAGATGGCACAACCGGCTGTCAAAACGGACCTCGTCCTATACGGTATCTTGCCGTTCAACCTCATTAAAGCGTTGTTGATCAGCGCCTTGTTCGTCCCACTCTTCCTCAAATTGAAGCCGTGGATCGAACGCCAGCGCATGCAACTTCAAGCTTAAACGTAAAGCACCTGGACATCAGTCTAGGTGCTTTTTGTATAGGTACGCTATGCTAATGAGAGAATAGAAGGAGATGGATTGAACACGACTGAAGATGTGACCCATTTTTTAGAGACTGATGTGGAACTGATGCGTCTGTTGACAATCGTCGCTTCGCTCGGTTTACCCGATTGGTGGATTTGTGCCGGATACGTGCGGGCAAAAATATGGGATGACGCGCACGGCTACGAAGTACCGACGCCGACCGAGGACGTCGATGTCATCTACTTTGACCGATCTCACATCGACGAGGCGATTGAAAAACAGTATGAGGCACAACTGCACGACCTGTTACCGAACGTCCCTTGGTCGGTCAAAAACCAGGCCCGCATGCATCTGGTCAATCAATTGCCACCGTATCAATCTGCGGTCGACGCCTTGGCCCATTTCCCTGAGACGGTCACGGCCATCGGTGTCAGTCTTGATGCGGGCGGACGCTTGAAGCTGGCCGCCCCTTACGGTATCGACGACATAGTCGAACTAAAGTTACGACCGACCCCGGCCTTTGCGAACGACGCTTCACACCATCATATTTATCGAGCCCGGATCAATAAAAAGAATTGGCAAGCCACTTGGCCGAGACTCCAAGAAGTGGATATACCTCGTCAGGGATGATAAACACTAGTGAAACCGACCGCCTTACGGTCGGTTTTTGCTGTTCATTCATAAACGTCACAACAAAAAAGAGTGACCACCGAAGTGATCACTCTGAGTATACCGTGTTTGATTAGAGAAGAAGACCAGCGAGTGTCGCTGACATCAAGTTGGCAAGCGTACCTGCGAGAATCGCGAGGACACCCATGCGCGCGATGTCGTTCCGACGGTTCGGCGCCATTCCACCAAGACCACCGAGAAGGATGGCGAGTGATGAGATGTTGGCGAATCCACAGAGTGCGAACGCGATCATAGCTTCCGTACGTGCCGAGAGATCACCAGAACCGATGATTGGTGCGAATTCAGAGAAAGCGACGAATTCGTTCAACACGAGTTTTTGTCCGAGGAAGCTACCGAATTGAACAGCATCTGCCCATGGCACACCGATCACGAATGCGAGAGGTGCGAACACATAACCAAGAATCAATTGAAGCGTGAGACCGTCGAAACCGAACAAGCCACCGATTCCACCGAGAATCAAGTTAACGAGCGCGATCAATGAAACGAAGGCGAGAAGCATCGCACCGACGTTCAATGCAAGGAAGAGACCGTCAGAGGCACCGCGAGCGGCTGCATCGACGAAGTTCGCTGCCTTGTTCTCTTCATCTTCAGCGATTTCGATATCGTCATCCGGTACGTCTGTTTCCGGGACGATGATTTTCGCGAACATGAGACCAGCAGGAGCAGCCATGAAGCTCGCTGCGAGCAAGTACTCGAGCGGTACACCAAGAGCAGCGTATCCAGCAAGAACTGAACCGGCAACCGAGGCGAGACCACCGACCATGACAGCGAAGAGTTCCGATTGCGTCATCGTTGGAAGGTAAGGTTTGATGACGAGCGGTGCTTCCGTCTGACCGACGAAGATGTTCGCTGTCGCTGAGAGCGACTCTTTACGTGACGTGCCAAGTGCTTTGGCGAGAGCCGTACCGAGGATACGAATCACCCACTGCATGACACCTACATAGTAGAGAAGTGCGATGAGTGACGACATGAAGACGATAATCGTCAACACTTGGAACGCGAAGACGAAGTTGTCTCCGCCGACAGCTGTACCGAAGACGAAGCTGATCCCGGCGTTCGCCGTGTTCAAGACGCTTTGTACGCCGCCTGAGATCCATTCTAATGCGTTACGTCCTACTGTAGTGAAGAGGACGAGGAAGGCGAACGTAAACTGTACCGCGAAAGCGGCAAGCACGGTGCGCCATTTGATGGCTTTACGGTTGGTCGAGAAGATGTAAGCGATTCCAATTAGTGCCAAAATACCAACCACACTCATGATATTCATTGGTGTTGTGCTCCTTTCATATTGGGGAAACCTGATAATGTGATATACCCGAATCGAGATGTGTCCTACCGTTTGAAACGCTTTCTTTTTCTGTTGTTAAACGTCAGACAACCTACATTCGAACCTCTTTGAATATAACAGACCCTTTTTAAAAATGCAACGGGTCAAAACGGTCAAAATAAAAAAAGTTTGAAGGTCCTTCAAACTTTTTCACCATGCCATTTCTTCAATTTTTTCATATACATTCGTCACGAGTTGTTCCGGTGTATCCCCGGTCACGACCTCACCATCGACGAGACAAAACAAGTCAAGCGAACAGACGCCGCAGTAGCCCGTACAGCCATATTCGACGACGTCTAAGTCTGGATCGGACTCTAATTTGGCGCGGGCGATTTGTGAACCCATCGCTAAATTGGAGGCACAGAACTCAATGATCGGATTCATCATGTCATTCACCCTTCCCCTTTCCTTCAAAGCAGGAAAATGGTTCTTCTACGGCGTATTATAACATGATACAGTTGAAGTGTAACAAAGGGGGATTTTTATGCGCAAATTAGTCGTCTTGGGAGGCGGTTACGGGGGTATGCGTGTAATCGAACGTGTCCTCGGCCATCAGCTGAAGGACGTATCGATCACACTCATCGACCGTCTGCCTTACCATGGATTAAAAACAGAGTATTATGCACTTGCGGCGGGGACCGTGTCGGATCGTGACATCCGCATCGATTTTCCAGAAGAGGTCGACTACATATACGGCCAAGTCACCGATATCGATACGGGGGACAAAATGGTCCTGCTCGCGAGCGGGGAAAAAGTGCCGTACGACGACCTCGTCATCGGCCTCGGTTGCGAGGACAAGTACCATAACGTACCCGGTGCCGCCGAGTTCACGTACAGCATCCAAACGTTAGAAGAATCACGAAAGACCCAACAAGCAATCAACGGCCTATCTCCGGGATCGGTCGTCTCGATCGTCGGTGCCGGCCTGTCCGGTGTCGAGCTCGCCAGCGAGCTGCGCGAGAGTCGTCCCGACTTGACGGTCCGTTTGTTCGACCGCGGCCCGTCCGTCCTATCGTTCCTATCAAACCGAGTCTCGATGTATGTCCAGTCTTGGTTCGAGGAACATGGTGTCGAAGTCATCAACAACTCGAACATCGTCCGGGTCGACGCCGATGGGTTATGGAACCATGAACAGCACTTCGCTTCTGATTTGACGGTGTGGACCGCCGGGATTCAACCGGTCGCCGTCGTCCGCAACCAAGGTTGGGAACTCGATGGGGGTGGACGTGTCAAATTGACACCACACCACTACGTCCCGGAACAGCCCGACATCTTCGTCGTCGGGGACAACGCCAGCCTGCCGTATGCACCTTCGGGTCAGCTCGCGGAAGCGCAGGCCGAACAGATCGTCCAAGTGCTACTCTGTAAATGGAAAGGTGTCGGGTATCCGGATTTGCCGGATATCAAACTCCGAGGCACGTTAGGATCGCTTGGGAAGAAGGCCGGATTCGGCGTCTTCATGGGCAAGCAATCGCTCACCGGAAAAGTCGCACGGTTGCTCAAGTCCGGAATTCTTTGGAAACATAAAGTCATTAAATAACATGCCTGGGTCGGCCATCTCGGTCGATCCTTTTTAGTGTAAAGCAATCCATTTGTCGTTCAGCCACCGTCGTGTTGAGCCAAAAGTCTTGTATCTGAATCCCCTGTATCCTTATCTAAATATTCAGATTATTGATTCGATTGACATATTCTACCCGTTGGCAAAACTTGTTACTCTAGGGTCACGGCCGAACGACTTCGTGTCGCCTCGCCTACATAACCCGAAGGAGGAAACAAGTTGAAAAAAATCTGTAGCACTGTCCTCGCCTCATTGCTCGTCTTGTCAACCGTCCCGGAAGCCGCGGAAGCTGCTCCCAACAAATCGAAAGAACGCGTCATCGTCGTCTTCAAAGAGTCAGCGAAGAACATCCCGCTCTCAATCGAAGGCATGGAAGTTCGCCAACAGTACAAAAATCTTCCGGCCGCTGCCCTCGAAGTACCGAAGGCTGCCTTGAAGGGCTTGAAGAACAATCCGAACGTTGCCCACGTGGAAGTCGATCAAACAGTGCAAATCGAAAACCAGACGCAAGACTGGGGCATCCCGAAGTTGAAAGCCCCATCGGCTTGGCAGAGCGGATACACCGGGAAAGGCGTGAAAGTATCGGTCGTCGATACGGGGATCTCGCCGCATCCTGATTTGACGATTTCGGGCGGTGCCTCATTCAGCACAGTCACGAGCTCGTACGCGGATGACAACGGTCACGGGACGCACGTCGCTGGTATCATCGCGGCCCGTAACAACAGCATTGGGACCGTCGGGATTGCCCACGAGGCGAGCATTTACGCCGTCAAGGCACTCGAGGCGAACGGTAGCGGTAGCCTATCGAGTATTATCGCCGGGATCGATTGGTCAATCACGAACGATATGGACGTCATCAACTTGAGTCTCGGGACGACGAGTCCATCCTCAACGCTCCAACAAGTCGTCGACCGTGCCAATAATGCTGGCATCCTCGTCGTCGCGGCAGCCGGTAACAACGGACGCACCGACGGATCGGGCGACCTCGTCAACTACCCGGCCCGATACAGCTCGGCCATCGCTGTCGCAGCGACGGACATCAACAACAATCGCGCTTCATTCTCGGCTACAGGCAGCACGGTCGAAGTCGCGGCACCAGGCGTGAGCATTAACTCGACACTCGCAACTGGCGGATACGGCCAAATGAGCGGGACATCGATGGCGACTCCGTACGTCGCTGGTAACCTCGCTCTCATGAAGCAAGCGTTCCCGACGTTGTCGAGCGCACAACTCCGCTCAAAACTGTCACAAGACTCGATCGACCTTGGCGCGGTTGGACGCGACGCCTGGTTCGGAAACGGACTCGTCCAAGCTCCAACGTCTGGTGGGACGTCACAACCTGTTCAAGCACTCGCGACGACAGTATCGACATCGAAGTCGACTTATTACGCGGGTGAGCAAGTATCGATCTCATCGACGGTGCGGGACGCGAACGGCCAACCGGTCGCAAACGCCGACGTCCGTGTGACGGTCACACAACCTTACGGCACGACGCTCACAGGGACAGGCAAGACAAGTTCGACAGGCGCCATCACGTTCACGCTCTCGACAAGTTCTTCATCACAGCGCGGCACGTACCAAGTGAAGGCTGATGCGACGCTCACTGGCTACACGGCTGGTTCGGCGACGTCATCGTTCCGCCTTCTGTAACGAACAAGAGTCGAACGACAATCGTCGCTCGACTCTTTTCATGCTGTCGTCTGCTCGATGGCCGAGTAGACTTTTCGTAACTGGACGACCCCTTCATCCACGACTTCCCCATTCAAGAGGACAAGCGGATAAAACCACTCGTCTTGCTTGATCGCCTCAGCGATGTCGTCGTCAGCCGTCTCGAAATCGATGTACTCGAACTCGAACGCCTGATCCGGATATTTCCGGGCAAGCGCACTTTGCAACCATTCATATGTCTCGATCGAGCTAGGTGCCCCGACGCAGCTCGCACACTGCACCTCAGCCCCATATACCGTGATTTTCATGTCCATTCCCCCTGTTCTCTCCTATTATACAAAATTCAAGAAGTGACATCGTCACAAAACGCTCAGCGTTAATGATTGAGAAACAATCTCAAACTTGCTAGAATGAAAGGGAACCAGAAAGGGGTAGATACCATGGAAATGTTTGATCAAGTCCAAGAAGTACTCGATAAATTACGCCCGTTCTTGCTTCGCGACGGCGGTGACGTCGAACTCGTAGACGTGGAAGAAGGCATCGTCAAACTTCGTTTGATGGGTGCATGCGGCAGCTGCCCATCTTCAACCATCACTTTGAAAGCCGGGATTGAGCGTGCGCTCATCGAAGAAGTACCTGGCATCGTTGAAGTCGAACAAGTATTCTAAACAAAAAGGGAGACGTGAGTCATCCCTTTTTTTTCATGCATGCGTCCATTCATCTAAGCTTTCGACCATATAGGTCGGGAGCTTTTCTTGTTCTTGGATAAAGGCCGGACCGTGTACGCCCGAATTGACATGAAGCGTCCGGAGTCCACCGTTGATCCCGAACAAGATGTCGGTATGATAGTTATCCCCGACCATGACGACCTCTTCTTTTGTGAGACCGATCATCTCAAGGGCGATATCGACCATGACCGGTTCCGGTTTTCCGATGAAGAATGGGTCTTTTTCCGTCGTCACAGCCAAGACGGATGTGAGCGCCCCGTTCCCAGGCAAAAAGCCACGTTCGGTCGGGATGGCGATATCGCCGTTCGTCGAGATGAAGCGGGCACCGGAACGAATCGCGAGTGCGCCTTTCGCCAACTTCTCGTAAGTGATATGGCGGTCGAGCCCGATGACGACATAGTCCGCCTTCGCCTCTTCCGTCACGTGGAAGCCACGTTCTTCAAGCGCTAAACGCAAGCCGTCTTCCCCAATCATGTAAACCGTCGCGCCCGGCGTCATCTTCTCGATGTAACGGGCCGTCGCCATGGCGCTCGTCAATACGTGCTCCGGTGTGACATGTACACCCATCGAGACGAGCTTATCTGCCACTTGTTTCGGCGTCATCGACGCATTGTTCGTGACGAACAAGTACGGGAAGCCCGTTGCTTCGAGTCGATTCACGAAATCGACCGCTGCTTGAATCGGGGCTGTCCCCGCATAAATCGTGCCGTCTAAGTCAAATAAGTATCCTTTAATCGAATCCATCCAATCACTCGCTTTCTGGTAGAAATGCTGACACAGGTCCAAGTTCCACTTCGATATAATGCCGGACCTGCTCTGGGAATGCCTCGAACGTCGCTCTATAGCGCTCGACCCAAGCGTCGAATCGGTCCGAGTCTGCCGTGACGAACTCCCGGACGTAATGAGCCCGTAGCGCCACGAGCGCTTTTGCGGCTACTGCCGTCTCGGCATCGAGCACGCGTTCATCGAGCAAAATATCGACGATGTCCTCATAACTGCCCGGGTCGCGCATGATGAAGCCATCAATCATCGAGTTGCCGACATCAATCACGCCTTCCATCAAATGGACGGCCAACCGCTGTTTCGCCAGTTCGACCGTGAAGGCGTCCCCCTCTAATTGATCAAGTCGTCCGAGCATCGTCTCCATATGAGCCAACGTCTCATTAATCTTTTGTCTATTCACAAAATACATCGTAATCCCCCCTGCCTCCTATAGTAATCCTTTTTCTCGTTTGAGAAAAGAATCTCTCCTATTTACATCATTTATTCGATTGTGATACACTAATACACAGATAAACACAGCAAATAGTATGACACATTAAACAGACATCACGTGGAGGGTACAACACTATGGAACGAGAATTAGCGCTAGAGATCGTACGGGCAACTGAAGCAGCAGCACTTGCCTCATCAAAATGGATCGGCCGCGGTCAAAAAAACGAGGCGGATGACGCAGCCACATCAGCGATGCGCGAAGTGCTTGGAACGGTCAATATGGACGGCACGGTCGTCATCGGTGAAGGCGAACTCGACGAGGCACCGATGCTCTATATCGGCGAACGACTCGGCACGACGTTCGGACCGGAAGTTGATATCGCGGTCGACCCACTCGAAGGAACATCGATTGTGGCTAAAGGACTCGGAGACGCGATGGTCGTTATCGCCGTTGCCGATAAAGGCGCCCTCCTCCACGCACCGGATATGTATATGGATAAACTCGTCGTCGGACCGAACTTAAAAGGGAAAGTCTCGCTCGACGAACCGCTCGAATCGATCATCGAGAAGGCAGCCCTCTATAACGGCAAGCGTATCGAAGAAGTCACGGTCATCATGCAAGACCGTGATCGCCATGAGCACTTGCGTCAAGCGGCGATGAACATGGGCGCTCGCGTCAAGCTGTTCGAAGACGGAGACGTCTCGGCGGGAATCGCGGCAGCCGTCAAATCAAATCCGATTGACATCTTTATCAGCACGGGCGGCGCCCCGGAAGGCGTCATCACGGCAGCGGCCGTCAAAGCGCTCGGTGGCGACATGCAAGCACGCCTTCACCCGATGAACGAAGAAGAGACGGCGCGCGTCATCTCGATGGGCATCGACGACCCGCTCCAATTGCTCACAATCGACGACCTCGTCAAGAGCGATGACTGCATCTTTGCGGCGACAGGCGTCACGTCAGGCGAACTGCTCGACGGCGTCAAATTCTTGACGGACGATATCGTCGAAACGACGTCGCTCGTCATGCGCTCGAAAACGAAGACGATTCGTAAAGTCGTCGCCGAGCACACGTTGTCACTCAAGCCATACCTCCAAAAACAAGAAATCAACGCATGATAATACCTCCGCTCTCGATGAGCGGAGGTTTTCGTTTAGAATCCTTGTTCGAAATCCGTTCCGGCATGGTTTGTCTGTAGTCGTTCCGCTTGACGAATCGAGTCGTAGAACGTCGCGTACGTCGTCGTGAAGTACGGGTAGACGTACAAGAAACCGATTCCGAGCGTGAACACCCCGACGAAGAACCAACCGATGAATGAGAGGACGAGTTTGAACGCGTCCATCTTATGCCCATCCATCATGCGGCGTGATTCCGTGATCGCCTCAAGGGCCGATAGTTCCGGTTGGTCCCGTAAAATGTAGTACGTCAGTGAGTACGAGAACCCTTTGATGATTCCCGGGATCACGAGGAGCAACGTCCATAAGAAAATGAACAATCCCATGAAAAATGGGGCGAGCACGTGCTTGACGTAGCCCGTTTTAAATGGCTCGAACAACTTTGAGACGCCTGGCCGCTCGCCGCGTGAAACGGAAAGGACGAGCCACGCCCAGCCGATCGTGAGCGGTGCAATCAACAAAGTGAGAAGAAGCGACAAGAACGTAAGTCCCGTGTCAGCCGCTGTCGGTATCGCCTCTGGGTCTATAGGGACAGGCGGCGCGAACGATTGTGGAATCCCGTTCAAGACGACGAATAAAATTAATAGCCCGGCCATCAGCCAACGCTTTCCGGTTAACATTTTTTGTGCATGTTGTTTTAACTGTACAGTCATTTTTCATCATCCTTTTTATGAGGTCTTTCCTAAGTGTACGTCATCGCCTCCAGAAAAGTTTCAAAAAACCACGAAAAAAGGGAAAAGGTTTTTCCCCTCCCCCTCAATACATCACATTGCCCATGAAAAACTGTGACATCGATAAAATAAATAAGAGCACACCTGTGGCCACTGCCGCCAACGAAATGATTTTAAATAGACGGCTTCTCAGAAACGCCTGGCGATATTCAAAGCGGCGGATCAGCAATACGTGGACAACCTCATAGAGAAGGACTCCGGCCGTGAAGTAAAACGTCATGATACTCCCTAACCCGAAGAACAACATCGCAAGTAAGCCCAGACCGAAGTTATGAATTCGGTTGTGGACGTCATCGCGGTCACCGACGGTCGCCGTTTGTACGTGTTGCATACTTCCACCTCACTTCCAAAACCCGAACAGAAACAATTGCTATAAATATAAGTTATCACAATTTTCCCACCCCTAAACCTGTCACACCGTCTTTTCACCTAAAAGAAACATTTGGAAAATAAATGTAACAAAAAAGCGCTGATGTCATCAGCGCGTCATATGCCGGTCGAAGGTTCAGCTTCTTCCGACTTATTGAATTTGCGTTTCAGTTTGAGCGGTTGTTTCGTGCCGCCGAAGACCGGACCGTCTTCCGCCTCATCGATTTCCGTCTCTTTCTTGAGCACGAAGAACGGGCACCCAAAGTTACAGTATTCATACACGTAATCCATCACATGGTCGATCCGGTTATCATATGTCGCGAATTTGGATTTTGTCTCATAAAATCCTTTCAACCGAAGTTGTCCGTGACCCCAGTCCCCGACGATATAATCATACTTATCGAGCACGTCGCTATAGCGTGCGATGAATGCCTCCTCGTCAAAACCGTCCCGTTTTTCTTCGATGACGGTATAGCCGTGGCGATTCACTCTAATCATGTTTCACACCTCCACTCTCCTATCATATCATGCCGACCGGCCCCGCCCCTATCCTTTTCGGATGGCATTATGGCGTGTCACAATCGTTTCCCGCAACACATCACGGAGCAGTTCTGGCATGAAGTAACGCTTCGTCTGGTCGGCCAAGTAAGGAAGGAGCGGACCGAACGTGAACATGTCGACCGTGGCGACGCGATACATCTCATCGAGCTCGACTTCCTGACCGTGGACGTAATAGCGACCATGCCTCAACTCGAGTCCGTGGACAATCGGGGCACCAAGCACCGTTCCGCGAAATCCGAGGCCACGGACATGCATCGTCGTGAACGCTTCTTCTTGGACATCGTTTAAAAAACGAATCAGCGTGGCTCCGTCCAGCGAGAGCAGACAAGGATTGATCGGATGCGGACAGATGCGGTGAAGCATATTGAGCGTGACGTGCCCCGGCAATAACCCTTCCAATAGGACGCCTGCCGGGATCACGCTCACTTCAGCGTCACACCAGTCCGCAAGCCCGCCTGCCAACAGTTCACCGAGGGCAGATGGGCCGAACCAGTCGCTCGGATAACCCGGCGTGTCAGCGATGGTCACGTCGAGCAGCCGCTCGGCTTGGCTGTATTCTTCTTGTAAGGTCGAAATCGTCGCTTCATCTGTCTCTCGTTCCGTTAAGTCGTGCAAACTGGCCCGCTTCTCGATGATTCGGTTCCCATCGAGGGTGAGTTCCACTTCCCCGACGTATTGCCCGTATTTGCCGGCCTGGGCGATCAGGACGCCGTTCGTGACGACCCCGTCATCGAGCACGTGATGGGTATGGGCCCCGAGGATGACATCGATTTCCGGAAATGCTTCGGCGAGCCGCTCATCGGCGTAAAAACCGAGGTGGCTGAGGGCGATGACGACATCACAGTCTCGAAGTGTTTCAAGCGCACGTTTCGTCGCCGCGTGCGGGGCTTCGATGGCCCAACCGAGTTCCGGATAAAGTTCTTCATACGGTGCCGTCACGCCGAACAGCCCGATGCGGAGTCCGTCTCGTTCGACGACGAGCGTCTCCGTCGCCCAATCGGGTCTCGTGCCATCCGCCTGATAGACGTTCGCGAGCAACACCGGGAACTCCGCCTCTTCGTATAGATGGGCGAGCCAGTCATGCGGGAACGTGATGCCTTCGTTGTTCCCAATCGTGACCGCCGTCGGTTGGACGCGATTGAGCAGGCGGACGTTCACTTGTCCCCGCGTCACTTCCGTCGCCGGATGGGTCCGGTCGGCATGGTCGCCGAGATCGAAGACGAGCGTCTCTTCTGTCCGGTGCTCGTTCAAAAACGAGACGAGACGCGGCCAGTTATGAAATTTCGAATGTAAGTCATTATAATGATACATCGTGATCGTTCTCAAGACGATTCCCCTTCCTAGAACAGGCTGATTTGGCTCGGGGCGAGCTCATATTCGGCACCGAGGATCTCGATCAACCGTTTGGCGTTCGGTACCGCGTCTCCGGCCGAGTTGTTGTTGAAGTAGACGTACACCGACTTCGCCGCTGCGTCGACTTGTTTAAGCGCCGCCGCGAGCTCTTGCAGTTCGTCTTCACTATAGCGATACAGACAACGCACATGACGCCACTCTTGGCTCGTCATTCCTGGTTTTCTAAGCCAGCCAGCCGTGTTGCGCCCGTGTAAGCGCACGACGGCCACTTCCGGATTGGTCACGACCGGCACGAACGGGATGCTGCTCTCTTTCGTCTGCGGCTCATCACAGATCGTGTTGATGAACCGAAGTTCCGTCAAGAAAGCGAGCGTCCGCTCCCGGAACGCCTTGGAGAACCAAGTCGGGTTGCGGAACTCGATCGCGATGTCATAGTCCTTCAACTCGTCGCGAATCGTCCGCAAATAATCGAGATGCGGCTTTGAGACGTCAAACCACGGCGGCAGCTGGACGAGCACGGCCCGTAGTTTTCCGGCCTGCTTCAACGGTTCGACCGAGGTCCGGTATCGTTCGAACAGTTCGGCGAGCGGTAATTTCGGTTCGCGGTCATGTCCGCTCATTTCCCTGGAAACTTTGACGACGAACTGGAACGTTTCTGGTGTCTCCTGGTTCCACTTCTCATAGTTCTTCACAGGTTGAATCGCATAAAACGAGGAATCGATCTCGACGGTCGGAAAATGCCCCGCGTAGGTCGACAGTTTATGTTTACGTTCTTCCGGGTTCGTATAGAGCAAATCGTGGTCGCCCCATCCCGTCACACCGACATAAATCATCATGTTCCCTCCTCACATCATTGTTCGAACGTGGCCGTCGCTTTCCGCTTCGACCAGTTCAACGTTCCGGCGAACGTCACGAGCAACAGGACGAGTCCCATCACGAACGGATAGCGCATATCGATATCAAACGCAATCCCGGCGAGCGTCGGCCCGACGATATTGCCGATGCTCATATAGGCGTTGTTCATCCCCATCGCAAACCCTTGTTCCTTATCGGCCATTTTCGACACGAGCGTATTCAACACCGGTCGTAAAATCGACGTCGACAAGAAGATAATCAACGTGACGGCGAAGAAAATCGTGTAAGACCCGGCGAACAGCGAGAACAAGAAGCCGAGCGCGGCGAGCATGATGAAGATGAGCACGACTTTGATCTCACCGAGCAATGAAACGAGACGGTCGACGGCGAACAGCTGCACGATGACGCTGACGATGCCTGTCCCGGTGATCATGACCGCGATTTGTTGCGGTGTCGCGCTGAACGTCTCACTGACGAACAAGCCGAGGACAGATTCATACGCCATCAAACCGAACGCCATGACCAAGTTGATGACGAGCACGAAGAAATACGGCTTCCGTGTCGACGACACGAGTTGGCGCGGCAACGACTCGCTCTCGCTCGTTTGAACGTATGGCTCTCGATCCGGTTCCTTCAATAGAATGATCGACGAGATGACGGCGACGAACGAGACGATCGCCGACAAGAGAAGCGGCGCCTTCAAACCGAACTCAGCGAAGAAACCACCGATCCCCGGTCCGATAACGATCCCGAGCGACATTGCCGCGGAAATATAACTGTTCCCTTTCGCCCGTTGCTTGAGTGTGGTGATGTCGGCCACGTAGGCGAAAATCGCCGGAATCAATAGCGCGGCCCCGACGCCGCCGATTGCCCGTGAAATCAAGAGGACGGTCAGGTTGTCAGATAAGTAAAAGACGCCCATCGAGACGGTAAAGCCGATCAGACCTAAAATAATCATTAGACGGCGTCCGTAAACATCCGCCCATTTCCCGGCGATCGGCGACATGAGCAACTGGGCCCCTGCGAAGACTGAGATCATGAGACCGGCAGCAGTGCCGCCTTCTCCGATCATCTTCAAATAATCAGGAATGATCGGAATGATGATCCCGAATCCTGCTACAGCGATGAACATGTTCAACATGAGAATCGCCAATTGTTTCTTTTGTTTAGTCGTCAATGTATGTCACTTCCTTTTCATCCTTTCATTTTACTTGTTGATGAATGGAATGAGCAAACGATAAGACAGCAAAACACCCATCCTTGACCAGAGGATGGGTGTTCGTTCACTTGCTTATGAGATGCGTGATTGAGCGAGTAATTGATTGGAACGTTGTTTCGGTAAGAAAAGCGTAATCACATACACGATCAACGTTGGAACCGCCCAGGCGAGCCCGATCTCAGCCATCGGCAAGTTCGTGATCCATTCGGTTGCAGCAGACGGCGCCAAACCGTGTGTCGTCTCAAAGAGCGAGAGCACGAGGGCCGTATACACTGTCGCCTTCATGGCGACGTGAGGGTTGCGTTGAATCCGTTCCGTGATCGACACGAGAACGAGTGCGATCATGACCGGATACAAGAGCGTGAGAAGCGGTCCCGCGATTTGAATCAACGTACCGATTCCGACGAGTGAGATGAGATAGCCGAACAACGTCGTCGCGATAACGACCTGATAATACTTGAGTGATTCGAACGTGTTGCTGATGAAGCGTGAGAACTCAGTGATGAGCCCGACCGCTGTCGTCAAACAAGCGAGGAAGACTGCTGCCCCAAGTGCGAGCATTCCGACTTGTCCGAATGAAGAACCGGCGAACGCTTGAAGCAAGCTTGCGCCATCTGTCGTCCCCGTTTGACCCGTCATATTCGCTCCGATCGATCCGAGCGAGATATAGACGAGCATCAAACATGTGACGGCAAGTAAGCCTGACGAGCGGAGAAGCGAAGACGCTTCTTTTTGGTCTGTCATACCGTTCGCTTTGAGCGTGACAAGCACGATGGCCCCGAAGACAAGTGCGCCGAAGACGTCCATCGTCAAGTAACCTTGTTTGAAACCTTCCCCGAGCGCACCGATCCATGTCTCATATCCTTCTGCTGGTGCGACCGGCTTCCCGAGTGGAGCCACGAGGTTCGTGATTCCGATTGCCGCAAGCAAGAGCAAGAGGATTGGTGTGATGATGCGTCCGATGATTTCAATCAATTTTTGAGCGCGTAACGTCAAGAAGAACGTTAATCCGAAGAAGACAGTTGAACTGATTGCGAGCGTGAGCGTAGATGGCGCACCGAGGAACGGTACGACTCCCATCTCATACGTGACGGCTGCCGTCCGAGGAATCCCGAAGAACGGCCCGATTGCCACGTACATTAATCCCGTCAAGACGAGAGCAAGACGCTTCGGAATATACCGAGCGATTTGGTCAGACCCACCGCCGACCCGCGCGACTGCGAAGAGCGCGAGTAATGGTAGCCCGACGCCGGTAATGACGAAACCGACTAGGGCTGGGACGAGGTTCTGTCCTGCCATCGCACCTAGCATCGGTGGGAACAGCAAGTTCCCGGCCCCGAAGAATAATGCGAAAATCGTGAACGCTAACGGGAATAATGTCGATTTTTTCATACAACTACCTCCACATACATGTAATACCTTCCGTGTTACCCAATGAATCAAATGACTAAATTTTCTGACAATAAAGCGCTCGGTCTATTTCATTATACACACTTTCATTTTTTTGACCACCCTATCCTTATAAATGATGTTTATTTTTTTGAAATGTGGATTTTTCATATGGAACCGTTCCCTCATTTTACAAATTATCGGCGAGTAAATGAGGGAGGATTGCTCTTTATGAGAGAAATGGTCAATAACGGATATCGAATTTCCGGAAGGATTCGATCGTCGCCTCTTCGGCTTCGATGCGTTCGACCCCGACAAAACGATTGCCGTCATATAAAGCACGTTTATAAGATTCGAGTCTCTCCGCGTCTCCTTCGATTTGAAGTTCGACCGTCCCGTCATTCAAGTTCCGAACCCAACCCGTGATGCCGTATTCAAGCGCTGTCGCTTGAGCGAAGTAGCGGAAACCGACCCCTTGGACCCGGCCTGATACGATGAGATGCTGTGCTTGTTTCATCTATGTTTCCTCCTTTGATTCGAAAGAATGGGTTTAGCCCCCGTCTAGTTAGGCAAAAATATATAAGTAAAATACTGGATAGGAGTGATGATGTGAATCAACTTGTGAATGTAGTGACGAGGTTTTCAGATTGGCTGTGGGGTGTGCCAATCATTTCGTTACTCGTGTTATCTGGACTCTATTTGACGATTCGGTTAGGATTCTTCCAATTCCGATACCCGCTATACATATTGCAACAAACGTTAGGCAGTGTCTTTAAAAAACCAAAAGGCGAAGGCGACATCAGTCCTCGCCAAGCACTCACGTCGGCCTTGTCGTCGACGATCGGTGCCGCCAACATTATAGGGGTACCGGCCGCGATCATGTTTGGGGGACCTGGGGCCATCTTCTGGATGTGGGTCATCGCCGTCGTCGGGATGGCCATCAAGTTCTCAGAGAGCGTCCTCGCTGTCCGTTACCGCGAGAAAAACGAGGCCGGGGAATTCGTCGGCGGGCCCGTCTACTATATGGCCAAAGGCTTGAAGTTGAAATGGCTCGCTTCCTGGTTCGCTTTCGCTCTCATGATTGAACTCATCCCGAGCATCATGGTCCAAGGGAACGCCGTCAGTTCGGCCGTCCGTGAGACATTCGACGGCAACACGCTCGTGACCGGGATTACCGTCGCCGGACTCGTCGCCCTCGTCGTCTTCGGCGGAGTGAAGCGAATCGCCAAAGTAACAGAAGTCATCGTCCCGGCGATGGCGCTCGTCTATGTCGGTGCCGGGTTCATCATCGTCTTGATGAACTTCTCGCAAATCCCGGAAGTACTCGGGCTCATCTTCTCGTACGCGTTCCAACCGATGGCTGCCCTTGGTGGTTTCGCCGGTGCCGCGATTGCCGAGACGATTCGTTGGGGCTTCGCCCGTGGTCTCTATTCGAACGAGGCGGGACTCGGGACGGCTCCGATCGCCCATGCGGCCGCTCAGACGGATCATCCGGTCCGTCAAGGCTTCTGGGCCGTCATCGGCATCGTCATCGATACGCTCATCATCTGCAGCACGACGGCGTTCGTCGTCTTGTCTTCTGGTGTATGGACGCAGGATGGCGCGATGAACGATCCGGCCGCTCTGACGACGATCGCATTCCAACAGTACTTCGGATACACGGGTAGCCTGCTCGTCACGATCTCGCTCATCTTCTTCGTCTTGTCGACGATTATCGTCATCATCTTTTACGGATCGCGCCAAGCTGAGTACTTGTTCGGTTTGACTGCAGGGAAGTTGATGAAAGTCGTATATATCGCCTCGATCGTCATCGGTGCGATCGGCGGCGCCCAAATGATTTGGAACTTCCTCGACTTCATGCTCGCGATGATCCTCATCCCGAACATGATCGCCGTCTTGATGTTGAGCGGTGAAGTGAAGCGCTTGACGACCGAGTTCTTCACGTCCGAGAAATATTATAAGAAAGACGTCGCCGAGAAGAAGGCGTCGTAACGACAAACCCGGCTGCAATCGCAGCCGGGCCTTTTTTATGAACTCGATTCAATCTTGTCGATCGCTTGACGAATCCGTCCGACCGAGGCGTCGAACTGTTGTTGTTCCTCGTCCGTCAGTTCGATCTCGACGATTTGGCGGATACCGGTCCGATCGATCAAGGCCGGTACGCCGATATGGAGCCCAGAGGCACCGTATTCTCCGTCGAGATGAGCACCGATCGTCACGACGGAGTTCTCGTTCCGGACGATGGCGCGGACGATCCGGAGGAGCCCGAGCCCAATCGCGTAGTACGCCGCGCTCTTATATTCGATAATTTGATTCGCCGCATCGCGGACCCCTTGATAGATGGCATCCAAATCTTCTTGGCGGTACGATTCATTCTCCTCAAGTAACTGTTTCATCGACTTCCCGTAAATGCGGGCATTGTCCCAGGCGACGAATCCCCCGGCGCCATGCTCGCCCATGTAATAGACGTGGCAGTTCCGTGATGACAAGTCGAAGTACTCACCGACTTTATAACGAAGACGGGCCGTGTCAAGCACCGTACCTGAACCGATGACGCGGTGCTTTGGCAAACCTGACGCCTCAAAGGCGACGTGCGCCATGACGTTGACCGGGTTCGTGGCGACGACGATGATGCCATCGAACCCGCTCGCCATGATTTGTTTCGTGACGTCACGGACGACGACCGCGTTTTGTTCGGCCAGGTCCATCTGGGTCTGACCGAGCTTTTGAGCGGCACCGGCCGTGATGACGACGATATCGGCGTCACGGCAGTCCGAGTAGTCCCCTGCCCAAATCCGGACCGGGCTCGGCGCGAACGAGATGCCGTGGTTGAGGTCCATCGCCTCCCCTTCGGCCTTGGCGTGGTTCGAGTCGATCAAGACGAGCTCTTCACAGAGCGCCGCCATCGACAGTTGATAGGCGAAACTGATACCGACCCAGCCGGCGCCGACGACGGCGATGCGGGTGATGTCTTTTGGATCAATCGCTTCCATTCAATCATTCCTCCCTAAAAGCAGTCTCTCTCTTAGCATACCCGACTCGCCTTCGTTTCACGACAAAAAAAGCGAACTCCCTTGTAATCTGTACCCCTTGTAAAGGACAATAATAAAAAAACTTATGCTGATTCAAGGAGATGATTCCTGTACTGTACGGGAGTCATCTTTTTCATGTTCCATTGATAACGATGATGGT